>JAGSPR010000285.1 GCA_018262455.1 Deltaproteobacteria bacterium
CCGCGCCCGAGGTCAAGCCGCCCGAGGTCAAGCCCGAGGCCAAGCCCGAGGTCAAGCCCGAGGCCAAGCCGCCCCTGCCCGCCTTCAAGACCGTGGCGAAGGTCGCGGTCAAGGCCACGCCCAGGCCGGTCCCGAAGCCCGTGGTCAAGACCGCCACCAAGCCCACCAAGCCCACCAGGCCCACCAAGCCCACCAAGCCCACCAAGCCCGGGTCCGACGACCTGTTCGACTCGCGTCACTGAGCCGGGCGAGCAACGATCGTGATCCCCAACGTCGTCCTCGAGCGCGTCGATACCCCGGATGGGGAGATGGTGCTCTCGCAACGCGGCCGCGACTTCTCGATCCGGGTGCGAGGCGTCGAGCTGATGAACAGCCGCAGCCACGGATCCGAGGACGAGCTCGGACGCATCACCTGCCAGCCACTCGCGGACCGCACGGCACCGCGCGTCCTGATCGGCGGCCTCGGCCTGGGCTACACGTTGCGCGCCGCGCTCGACGTGCTGCCGAGCAACGCACGGCTCGATCTCGTCGAGATCATGCCCGCGGTGGTGCGGTGGAACCGCGCGGTGGTCGGGGCGCTCGCGAGCCATCCGCTCGACGATCCGCGCGTCACCGTGATCGAAGCCGACGTCGGACTCGTGATCGGGCGCAGCACGGCACACTACGACGCGATCCTGCTCGACGTCGACAACGGTCCCGACGGCATCCTCGAGACCAACGCGGCGCTGTACCGACGCACCGGGCTCGAGCGCGCCCATGCCGCGCTCACGCCTCGCGGGGTGCTGGCCGTGTGGTCCTCGTTCGACTCGCCCACGTTCACGCTGTGGCTGCGCCAGGTCGGCTTCGACGTCGAGCTCGTTCGCTCGAACCAGCACGGCGCGCGGCACTTCGTGTGGCTCGCACGCCGGTAGGCAGCGCGCGTCACCCGAGCGACCTACCGCGCGACCATCCCGTACAGGGCGAGCACGATCTCGAACAGGATCAGCGCCACGATGTAGTACTCGACGTTGAGCGAGCGCTGCGCCTGGTTCAGCTCGAGCATCGTACGCGCTGCGGTCGAGACCAGCGCCAGCTTGCTCTCGAGCACGAGGTGGCGCTCGCGGATCTCGTATTCGTCCTCGAGGCGCGCGTAGAACCGATCGAGGTCTGGCCGGTCCCACAGCAGCTCGGGCTTCTCGAGCACCTCGGCGCGATCGACGAGCTGGTGCTCGACGAGCATCGCCTCGCCGATATGGCGCACGAGATCGCGATGCCGCAAGGGCAGCTTGCGGGGTGATCGCTTCATCTCCTGGGCGAGAGGCTCGACGGCACTGAACGCCACCCCGATCTCCTGCTCGTTGCGCGCGAGCACGACGCTCTTGGCGAGGATCTCGGCCACGACCTGGAGGCGCTCGATCGATGCCTCGCGCAGGATCAGGGCGTCCGGATCGACCGCGTCGGCCGCGCCGATCCGGATGTTCGCGCGCTCGGACTCGGGAGACGCGTAGCGACCGAGCATGCGGGGCGCAAGATCGCTCACGAACCGCTCCTGCGCGAGCGCGTCGACGCCGAAGAACACGACCGCTCCCGACCGGAACAGCATCGCGCATCCGGCCTGGCCGACCGCGACGGTCACCGGCAGCTGGCTCGACAGCCGCGGCTCGATCCCTCGGACGTCGATGCGATCGGCGATGTTGAGCGCCCGGACCTCGAACTGAGTGCCGAGCTCGCGGATCCAGTCGCGAGGGGCTTCCATCTCGGGAAGCGTAGCTCGAACGCCCCCCTTGGGGGACCGCAGCCCCGCTAGAAGCCGCCCCCGAACACGATCCCACCACCGTCGCTCCCGATCGTCGGTGCCACATACCGTGCGTGTTCCTGGCCCCGCCTGGATCTCGGGGCCGTCGCGAACAACACGACCCCTCCGACCACCGCCACCGCGCCCACGATCGTCACCACCGTCGCCGTGTTCGCACGGCTGAGTGCATCCCGGGTGAGCCCCAGGCCGACGTCGTCGCACTGATCCGTCGCGCCCATGCAGTGCGCATCGAGCGCGTTGCGGTAGCTGGTGCGCGCGTCGAGCGTGAGGTAGCCGGCGACGCCCATTCCGACGAGGCCCGCGCTCGCCATGACGATGCCTGCGATGCGACGGCCGCGCCCCGGATGAACCGATCGGACATCGATGGTCTTGCCAGGCTTCATGCCGACGGTGACCGGCTTGGTCGGCTTGCTGGTCGAGGGGGGAATCTCGAGCGTGACCTCGGTGCTGCCGCCGCGCTGGAGCGGGACGGTCTGGGTCTTGTGCTCGTTGTTGGCGAGGAACGCGATCACGTGAGGGCCGGGGTCGAGTCGTCGCTCGGCGCCGATCTCGTCGAGCGCGAGGGCCTCGCCATCGAGCTTGATCGCCGCGGCCCCGGCATCACTCCCTGCGGGGAGCTTGATCGTGAGCCGAGGCACGTCGGCGTCGAGGGCCTCGGCGAGCTCCTTGATCTTCGGCGCGCGCTTGTCGCTCGTGGTGGTCGCCATCTGCTCGGCGTCGACGTACCAGCGATACGCCCGCGCGAGCTTGCCCCACTCCTCGAAGCACTTGGCGACGTTGAGCTTCGCGCCGATGCCCGGGTCGAGCTTGTCCACCTTCTCGAACGTCGCGCACGCTGCGGCGTACTTCTTCTCGGCGAGCTGCTGCTTGCCGCGCTTGAACAGCGCATCGGCCTTGGTCTCGGCGGACACCGGAGCGACGACAGCGATCGCGAGCCCGACCCCGAGCACCCAGGAGACCGCCGACCTCACGGCATCACCTCGATGACGCCGCTATCGAGGAATGACTGCGCGATCGGCAGCTCGCGAGCCTGCAGGTTGCCATCGGCGATCGAGGGGAATCCACCGACGATATTGACCGCGCGCAGCGTGTAGTTCTTGCCGCGCTGCAGCACCTCGGGAGGCAGCGTGAACTTCGGCTGCGTCCCCGACGCGCTGAGCCGCTGCACGAGGTCGAGCGCGGTGCCCGCCGCGTTCGGGACGAGCTCGAACACCTGGAGCTGATAGAGCGTGCCCTCCTGGCGATCGCTGACGAACGACACCTCGATCGCGTGGGTCGGCGCGGTGATCGGGATGCCATCGGAGGACAGCGGCATGCCGTCGAGCGTGATCAGCTCGGGCAAGCCGGCCGGGAGATCGAGCACGAGCCCCGCCGCCGGATCGGCCGCCCGCTGGACCATGCCGGCCGAGAGCGTCGCGGTCAGCTGCTGGTTGGCGGGCGTGAAGACGCGGATCGCCCTCGTCGACCACGACAGGGTCGCCTTCCAGCCCTTGGCATCGAACGGGTTGCCGTACGGGACCTGGATCATCGTGTCGGCGGGCGCCACCGCCACCGCCTGGAGCACCGGGCCAAGGTTCTGGTTGTACGCGAAGCCGGGCGCGGCACGCAGGTCCCAGCTCACCGCGACGTTCGCGACCGCCGGGCGCGCCGCGGAGAACCGGGTCGCGATCGCCGGCTGATCGATGCGGACATCGAGCATCCGATCGTGGGGCACGGGCGCCAGCGTGCCGGTGAGCATGTCATTGCCCGTCTGATCGAACGGTGCGATCTCGACGGCGCCGGTGAGATCGTTGCCCACGTACCGCAACACGACCGCGGAGTCATCGCTCGTGATCTTCTCGTGCGGTCGCCCCGTGGTGCTCTGCATCGAGGTCATCAAAAACGGCAGGGGCGCGACCGCGGTCGCGCCGACCACAGGCGGCTCGAGGCCACGCACGTTCCACGAGCCGAGCGTGAACAGCTGATAGGCCTCGACGCCGGTGTAGGGCGCGTCGAGCGCGACGTTCACGGTCAACGTCGCATTGACCGGCGCTGGCAGCGGATCGGGGTGCTCGAGCACGCCGAACGAGCCGAGCACCGTCTTGTTCGAGTAGTCCCACAGCCGCTGGATCGGGGCCGGGAATTCCGGCAGATCGAACAGCACCGGCGGCGTCGCGTTGAAGATGTCGGCAGTCCACGTGCCGACCTCGTCCTGCGTCGCCTCGACGCGCGTGAGCCCGCTCGGGTCGAGATCATCGGGGACGAGATAGCGCGCCGAGTGCCCCGTCAGATCGAGCGGGGCGTGCACGACCGTTGCCCCGATCGACACGCGCTCGATCGTCAGGCTGACGCCGGTGCGGCCATCACCGGAGGTCTCCTCGAGCCCCGCGAGCTGGGCACAGCCAGCCACGCCGGGCAGCAGGTAGGAGAGTACATACAGCCCCAGATCCCGACGCATCCCAAAATCGTATCACTCTGGCCAGGCCCCGCGCGCGTTACTTGTCGGGGCCGCCGTCGTCGTCGCCTTCCGGGGAGCCGTCCCGCCGCCAGAACCGCAGCCGGGACCGGCTGTCCCGGCCGATTTCCTCGGCTGCGACCTCCTTGCCGTCCTTGCCGTCCTCGGTGGAGCTGCGCTTGAGCCGAACGCTCGCCTTGACGTCCGGCTCGGCGCCCATGACCCGCTCGCTGTTCGGGATGAACCGGATCTCGGTCTTGATCTCGAACGACAGCGTGGTCAGGATCTTGGCGATCTCTTCGGTGAGGTTGAGGGTCGAGAGGAACTCGCGGGTCTCGCGCGCGATCACCTCGAACACCTTGTCCTTGGCACCGTCCGCCGAATGGGCAAGGTACCCGGCGACCTCGGGCAGACTCTCGCGCGCGATCTTGCGGATGCCCTCCTCGGTGGAGAACACCGCCCCGAGGCCTGCCGCGAACGTCTTCTTCACCAGCTCGGGCACCAGGCTCTCGAGTCGCTGGCGGATCGTCTCCGGCAGCCCATCGTATCGATCGGCCCGGTCGGCCCGCTCACGGTCCGCCCGCTCCCGGTCGGCCCGCTCATCGCGTTCGGTCTTACCGGACGGGTCGTCGTCGGAGGCGGCCATACATGTGGCGTACCGCCGTTGCGCGAGCAAAGCAAGGAGGGGTCGATTACCTTGGAGCACCGGAGCACGGGACGCCGCGGTGACGGTGCTATCCTGGGCCCGCAATGGCGGAGCCCGCGAGGAGGGACGAGGGAGTGCCGGTCGGCGGCATGCCGCAGGTCACGTCCGGACCGACCGTGACGAACGCGAGTGACTCGGTCACCATGCTGACGCACGAGCGCCGCCGCTATCGTGACGACAACCGACGGAGCAAGCGACCTCCGCTGCGCATCCGTAGCTGGCGCGCCTACTGGACGACGTTCCGCGTGATCGGCAGCTACATGTGGCTGCGGTTCCGCTCGCGGTTTCATTCCGATGCGTGGGTGGAGCACACGCTTCGCGCGATCCACCTCCGCAACGCGCGCCGGATCGAGCGCACGATCATCGAGCTCCAGGGCCTGTTCATCAAGGTCGGCCAGCTGATCTCGATCATGACGAACTTCCTCCCCGAGGAGTTCCGGCGCGAGCTCGAGGGTCTGCAGGACTCGGTGCCACCGCGGCCGACCGAGGATATCGAGGCCCGGCTGCGCGAGGAGCTCGGCCGCGCGACGGGCGACGTGTTCGCGCAGTTCGAGTCGCGGCCGATCGCCTCGGCCTCGATCGGCCAGGTCCACCTGGCGCGGCTCAAGGACGGCACCAAGGTCGCGGTCAAGGTCCAGTACCCCGACATCGAGGAGGTCGTCCGGCGCGACCTCAACACGCTGCGCCGGATCTTCCGGATCATCGGCTGGTTCATCCCCTACCAGGGGCTCGAGGAGCTGTACCGCGAGATCCGAGCGATCGTGCTGGAGGAGCTCGACTACCGCGCCGAGGCCGAGAACACGGTGCGGATCGCCGCGAATTTTCCGGGTCGCACCGATGTCGCGTTCCCGACCATCGTCGCCGAGCTGTCGACCCACCGCGTGCTCGTGACCCACTTCGAAGCGGGCTGCAAGATCACCGACAAGGTCGCGGTCAAGGCCCTCGAGCTCGACCGCAGCCTGCTCGCGCGCCAGGTCGTCGAGATCTACTGCCAGCAGATCTTCACCGACGGCGTGTATCACGCCGATCCGCACCCCGGGAACCTGCTCGTCCGGCGCGGCCCCGATCCGGCTGGACCGCCGACGATCGTGTTCCTCGATTTCGGCGCGGTCGCCGAGATCCCCGGCAACGTGCGGCAGGGCATCGTCGAGCTGATCCAGGGTGCCCTGACCCGCGACACCCGGCGCATCGTGAGCGCGATGAAGCAGATGGGCTTCGTCGCCCGCGGCGCGAACGAGCAGATGTTCGAGCAGGTCATCGAGTACTTCCACGAGCGGTTCCAGGAGAACATCTCGCTCGACTCGCTCAACCTGAAGGACATCAAGTTCGACCCCCAGAAGGGCCTCGAGAGCGTGGCGGACCTGCGGCGGATGGACATCTCGCTGCGCGAGCTGTCCGAGAACTTCCACATCCCGAAGGAGATCATCGTCCTCGAGCGCACGCTGCTGCTGCTGATGGGCCTGTGCACCGAGCTCGATCCGACGCTCAACCCGATGACCGTGATCCGGCCCTACCTCGAGAGGTTCGTGCTCGGCGACGAGGGCGACTGGTCGCAGCTGCTGGTCGAGACCTCGAAGGATCTCGTGATGTCGGTCACGGCGCTGCCCGCCGAGATCCGCAAGTTCATGCGGTCGGCACACTCGGGCGATCTCCAGCTCAAGTTCAAGAACATCGAGGCCCCAGCCCAGCTGATGTACCGGCTCGGTCACCAGTTCATCTACGCGGGCGTCGGGATCGCCGGCGCCGCGAGCGCGATCATCCTCGAAGGCCGCGACGAGTACCCGCGGGCCGAGTGGGGCTGGTGGACCGCCCGGATCGCGGGGATCCTGCTCGTGTGGAGCTGGTGGTCCTCGCGCAACCTGCTCCGCAAACGCTGACCGACTGACGACTGCGCTTCACCTGGTTTTTCGCGCTCGGGTGTGCGGGTTCTCTGCTAAACCCGCGGCCATGCAGCGCGCCGTGATCGCATTGGCATGGCTCGGCCTCTCCGCGTGCGGGAGCGAGCCCGGTGACCGCGAGCCCGGCGAGCATCCGGCCGAAGCCCCGGTGCAAGCGCTCGCCCTCAACCGCGCTGCGTGCGACAAGGGCGAGCCGCTCGCCTGTTACAACCTCGGCTGGATGTACGCCAACGGGGCGGACGCGCCGAAGCAGCCCGCGCGGGCCGCGGCGCTGTTCGAGCGCGCATGCGATGGCGGCGCCGCGCTCGGCTGCGCGGATCTCGGCGCGATGTACAACAGCGGCATCGGCGTCGAGCACGATGCGGAGCGCGCCGAGCAGCTGTTCGAGCGCGCGTGCACCGGCGGTGCGACGCGCGGCTGCGAGAGCCTGGTCTCGGTCCAGGACCACCAGTGCACCGGAGGGGACGCCACGGTGTGTACCAAGCTCGGCTGGCGGATCGCCAACGGCACGGGCGTGCCGAAGGATCCCTCCCACGCCGCCCAGCTGTATCGCCGCGGGTGCGACGGTGGCAATGCCCTCGGCTGCTCGAACCTCGGGACGATGTACGAGAACGGCAGCGGCGTCACCAAGGACATCGCCATGGCGTTCGGGCTCTACCAGCGCGCCTGCGATCACAACGAGAACCTCGGTTGCACGAACCTGGGCCTGCTGTATGCAGACGGCCGGGGCGTCAAGAAGAACGTCGCAAAGGCACTCGAGCTCCACGACCGCGCGTGCGAGGCCGGCGAGGGACTCGGTTGCTACAACCTCGGCTGGATGTATGCGCAGGGCAACGGCGTCAAGGTCGATCGCAAGCGCGCGGAGAAGCTCTACCGCGAGGCGTGTGACGGCGGCGAGATGTCGGGTTGCTACAACCTCGGCTGGATGTACGAGAAGGGCCAGGGAGTCGATCAGGATCTCGAAGAGGCGATCGAGCTCTACAAGAAGGCGTGCACCGGCAACGACGCGATGGCGTGCACCAATCTCGGCATCCTGTATCGCAATGGCAGGGGCGTGCCGAAGGATCCCGCGCGCGCGGCGAAGCTGCACGAGCGCGCGTGCGACGGCGGCGAGATCCTTGGCTGCTACAACCTCGCCCTGCTCTACGAGGCGGGCGAAGGCGTGACCAAGGACGAGGAGCGCGCCGCCAAGCTCCACCAGCGCGCGTGCGATGCCGGTGCAGCCTCGGCCTGCACCGCGCTCGGGCTGCTGTTCGCGGATGGCCGCGGCGTGACCAAGGACGTGCGCCATGCCGTCGAGCTCCACGAGCTCGCCTGCCAGCGTGGCGAGCCGCTCGGCTGCACCAACGCCGGCTGGACCTACGAGAACGGCAAGGGCATCCCGAAGGACCAGGCGAAGGCGCTCGCGCTCTACAAGCGCGGCTGCGATGCGGGAAGTGCGCTCGGCTGCACGAACCTCGGCGTCATCTACGACACCGGCGTGACCGTGCCGCATGACTACCCGCTCGCCGCCAAGCTCTACAAGAAGGGCTGCGACGGCCACGAGCCGCTCGGCTGTTACAACCTCGCGCTGATGCACGAGAACGGTCAGGGGATGCCGAAGAACGCTCGCCAGGCGGTCACGCTCTATCGCCTGGGCTGCGACGGTGGCGAGCCGCTCTCGTGCAACAACCTCGGCATCATGTATGCCGGCGGCAAGGGCATCCCGAAGGACGTCGAGTACGCCTCCTCGCTCTACCAGCGCGCCTGCGACAAGAACGAGGCGCTCGGCTGCTACAACCTGTCCCTGCTCTACGAGGCCGGTGATCACGTGCTGAAGGATCCGGCGCGCGCGAAGCAGCTCGCCGAGCGTGCATGCGCGCTCGGCCACACGTCGTCCTGCCCGTAGCAACTCCGCGGGTGATTGATCGGCTCGCTCGCGTCATGCACACTGCGAGCGTGAACGTGGCACTTGGCCTGCTGGTGGTGGGAGCGGTTGCGTGTGGCCGGGGGGAACCGGCGTCCAGATCGGCGATCCCGGCCGAACGACCTGCCACCACGCCCACGCCCACGCCCACGCCCCAGGTGACCCAGCTCGCCCTGACCGAGAACGTACCGGTGCAGCTGGGCAACGGAGTCTCGCTGACCC
>JAGSPR010000613.1 GCA_018262455.1 Deltaproteobacteria bacterium
GCCAAGACGACCTGCGATGCGCACGGCACGCCCGTCACGATGGCGGGCACGAACCAGGACATCACCGAGCGCAAGCGCACCGAGGCGGATGCACGACGCGCGTCCGAGCTCCTGCACACGGTGGTCTCCGGATCGCCCGTCGTGCTGTTCGCGCTCGATCGTGATGGCGTGATCACGTTCTCGGAGGGCCGCGCACTGGCGAAGTTCGGCGTGAAGCCCGGCGAGCTGATCGGGACGCGCGCGCTGGACGTCTACGCGCAGGTCCCTGGCTTCGCCGACGCGTTCCGGCGGGCCCTCGCGGGACAGCAGACCGTCCTGACGGCGACCGTGGGCACTGTCGAGCTCGAGGCGATCTACACCCCGAGTGTCGACGCCCGGGGGCGCATCGATGGCGTCATCGGCGTGGGGTTCGACGTGACCAAGCGCAGGCGCGCCGAGGCGAAGCTGCAGGCCAGCGTCACGGCGCAGGAGCGGCTCGTCGAGGAGCTGCGCGACGCGAATCACCGCAAGAGCGAGTTCATCGCGGTCCTGTCCCACGAGCTGCGTAATCCGCTGGCGGCGATCAGGAACGGGCTCCATGTCGTCCAGCAGGTCGCCGCGGAAGACGGCCAAGCTCGCCGCGCCACCGAGATCATCGAGCGGCAGGTCACACAGCTCGCCCGCCTGGTCGACGATCTGCTCGACGTCAGCCGGATCACCCAGAACAAGGTCCGGCTGCAGCGCACGCCGCTCGACGTCGTTCAGCTCGTGAGCACGCTGGTCGATGATCACCAGGCGGCCTTCGCGAGTAACGGGGTTCGCCTCGAAGCGAGGCTCGCGGGGATGCCGCTGATCGTGAACGGCGATGCAGCGCGGCTCACGCAGGTGATCGGCAACCTGCTCCACAACGCGGTCAAGTTCACGCCGCCGGGCGGGCTCACCACGGTGTCGGTCGCCGAGGACGCCGACGGTCGTGTGGTGCTACGTGTCGCCGATACCGGCGCGGGGATCGACCCCACGATGATCGATCGCCTGTTCCAGCCATTCGCGCAGGCGGACCGCACGCTCGCGCGCAGCATGGGCGGGCTCGGGCTCGGGCTGGCCCTCGTCAAGGGGTTGGTCGAGCTGCACGGCGGCGAGGTCAGCGTGCGCAGCGCTGGCCAGGGCACGGGCGCCGAGTTCGTCGTGCACCTCCCGCTCGATCGATCCCCATCACGCACGATCGAGTCGCGGGCGCGTGGGACCACGCCGCCGGAGGTCCGGCGCATCCTGATCATCGAGGACAACTCCGATGCAGCCGAGGCGTTGGGCATGATCCTCGAGCTCGACGGTCACCAGGTCGAGATCGCGCACGACGGTGTCGCGGGCCTCCGCACCGCGCGCGAGCTCCGGCCCGACGTCGTGCTGTGCGACCTCGGCCTCCCCGGCATGAGTGGCTTTGATGTCGCGCGCGAGCTGAAGCGTGACGAGGCGCTGGCCTCGACACAGCTGATCGCCCTGTCGGGCTATGCAGCACCGGAGGATGTGGCGCGTGCTCTCAGCTCCGGCTTCGACCAGCACCTTGCCAAGCCGATCGTCCTCGAACGGCTTCGGGGAGTGATCTCGGGAACGCGAGAGCCTGGCGATCCCGGTGCCGCTTCGTGAGCGGTGGGACCATGCCCGAGCCAATGCATCCGACCAAACGACAGCTGCTCGAGGCGGGACTCTCGATGCTGCTCGAGCGTGGCTACAACGACCTCGGCGTCCAGGCGCTGCTCGAGGCGACGGGTACGCCGAAGGGCTCGTTCTATCACCACTTCAAGAGCAAGGAGGACTTCGCCCTCCAGGTCGTCGACCTCTACATGGTCGGCGTTCATCAGGGTCTCGACGCCTGCCTGTCCGATACGAGCAAGCCACCGCTGCAGCGCGTGCGCAGCTTCTTCGAGACCACGCGCGAGCACTATCGCTCCGACGGATATCTCGGCTGCATGCTGGGCGGACTCGGTCAGGAGCTCGCGGGCGTGAGCGAGGTGTTCCGGAACAAGATCGACGCGTGCCTGATGACCATCGGCGACCAGATCGCGACCTGCCTGGCGGATGCGAAGGTGCGGGGCGAGCTGCCGGCCGGCGCCGACCCGCGTGCGATGGCCATGCTGCTGGTCAACTGCTGGGAGGGCGCGGCGCTGCGCAGCCGGCTCCAGCGCAGTGCCGCGCCGCTCGGCGAGATGCTCGATTTCTACTTCCGGGTCGTGACCCGGTCCTGAGCCCGCGCAGCGGTTGACACCTTGAATTGTTCGGGTAATAACTAGACCGACCGGTCTGTTATACAACCAAGCACTCCGATCACCGCACGTCGGTGATCACGAAAGGATGCCCATCATGCGCGTCTCCAAAGATCAGATTCCCGCGAAGATCAACGTCCCCGGCGCCGTCGCGCGGCAGGCCACCGAGTTCGGCGATGCGACCGGCTTCGGCACGATGGGCGGCGAGTACTTCACGCTCGGTGCCGGCACCGACATCGCCCCGCTCCTCAAGGGCCTCAAGGACGACGGCTGCCAGGCGCCGCACTGGGGCTACATGATCCGTGGCGAGCTCGTCGTCACGTACACCGACGGCAAGATCGACACGTGCAAGGAGAACGACCTGTTCTACTGGCCGCCCGGCCACACGGTTCGCGTGATCAACGACGCCGAGGTCGTCCTGTTCAGCCCGCAGCACGAGCACACGCACGCCATGGATCACATGCTCAACGCGATGAAGGGCTAACCGGCAACTCCGATAGCCAGACGTTGTCGCTTACAACGTTTCCGCCCCTCGCCCGTCGGCATGTCTCCGATCTCTCACTGGATCGAGGTGGCATCCGAGTTGCGGGATGTGCGGGCACCTATGGCTGAACCGACTTCGACTCTGTTCTCTCGCGCTCTCGCCCGGCTTCGGACCTCGGGCGCGCTGACGGGCGCGCTATCCGGGACCGTGCTCTTCACCTTGCCGTCGTGCATCGACCAGCCGGCCGACGCGACGTCCGCGGTCGAGTCGCCCGAGTGGGCGCAGTACGAGGGCAAGCGCGACCTTCACATGGTGAGCTACACCGGCGAGTGGTGGTCGGAGTGCTCGAGCAACAACACGCGGTTTGGCTGCGGCGGAACCTCGATCCACCTGAAGGTCCGCGTCCAGCCGGTCAAGCACGCGGACCTCGGCTGGAAGCGCGTCGGCATCGTCTACAAGTCGCCCGATGACCTCACCGAGCGCACGGCGCTGGGCACGTACTTCGCGACCCACGCGGACGGCTCCGAGGAGTGGCAGGTGACGGTGACGGTGCCGCAGTACCAGAACGTGCTCGCGTTCGATGCCTGGTACCAGGACGGCAAGGGTTCGACGTGGATCGACGACAACATGGG
>JAGSPR010000286.1 GCA_018262455.1 Deltaproteobacteria bacterium
CCGACCGATCTCGTCGACCGTGTGCGACGCGGCGACCAGCTCGCTGCGGTTCGGCGTATCGATGCCGTAGAAGCAGGGGTGGGTGGTTGGCGGTGCGCTCGCAGCTGAAGGAGCTCGGTCTGAAGGTCGAAGAGCTCCGGAGGTTGCTTTGACGTCGACCACAAACGGCTGAAGATCGAAGAGCTCGACTCGATCGCAGCGCGCCCGAACTTCTGGGACGATCAGAAGAAGGCGCAGAGCCTGCTGCGCGACAAGAAGCAGCTCGAGCTGATCGTCGGCGGCTACGATGCCCAGCTCCGCACGATCTCGGATGCCGAGATCCTGCTCGAGCTTGCCGAGGAGGCTGGAGACGAGGCCTCCGCCAAGGAGGCCGAGGCCCAGGCGGCCGCGGTCCAGCAGGCGCTCGATGATCTCGAGTTCAAGCGCATGCTCTCGGGCGAGCTCGATGGCGGCGGCGCGATCGTCCAGATCACCGCGGGTGCGGGCGGCGTCGATGCGTCGGACTGGGCGATGATGCTGATGCGCATGCTGATCCGGTACAGCGAGCGCCACGGCTGGAAGGTCGATGTCCTCGAGGAGACGATGGCCGAGGAGGCGGGCATCAAGAGCGCCACCTTCACCGTCGCCGGCGACTACGCCTACGGCCTACTCAAGGCCGAGAACGGCGTGCACCGGCTCGTCCGCGTCTCGCCATTCGATGCGAACGGCCGCCGTCAGACCTCGTTCGCGGCGGTCACCGTCACCGCCGACATCAACGACGACATCGAGGTCGACATCAAGGACGAGGACCTCCGGATCGATACCTATCGCGCCGGTGGCGCCGGGGGCCAGCACGTCAACAAGACCGACTCGGCCGTGCGCATCACGCATCTCCCGACTGGCATCGTCGTGCAGTGTCAGAACGAGCGTAGCCAGCACTCGAACAAGGACAAGGCCTTCAAGCTGCTGCGCGCGAAGATGTACGACTACGAGCTCGCGAAGCGCGAGGAGAAGGCGGCGGCGGACGCGAAGGCGCGACTCAAGATCGAGTGGGGCTCGCAGATCCGCAGCTACGTGCTGTTCCCCTACCAGCAGGTCAACGACCACCGCACCGAGATGAAGACCTCGGATGTCGATGGCGTCCTCGACGGCGACCTCGACGAGCTGATCCGGACCTATCTCCTGAAGGCGGCGAACTCGAAGAACTAGCCGGGACCAGCCGAGCACTAGCCGACTGGCGGCCGGGGGCTCGCGAGCGCTGCTGCGACCGGCTCGGGCAACGTGCGGCTCACCTGCCACTCGTCCCAGCACGCGCGGACCACGCGGCGCAGCTCGTCGAGTGGGACCGCCGTGCCGGTGTCCAGCTCGAGCGCGAGGCTGTCGTAGCGGAGCCGTAGCGTACCGGCGTTGCCATGCACCACGACGACGCCCGCCTCCGGGCGCGCGTCGAGGATGCTCGGCTCGCTCGACGCGATCATGAGCAGATCGCTGATCGGCGGCTCGTCGAGCGGGGTGTAGACGAGCTCGACGCAGCGGAGCAGCCGGAACCGAAACAGGGTGCCGCCATCACCGAATCTGGCGCGCACGTACGGGACATCGATCCACACCGTGACGGTGTCGGCGAGGTCGCGCTCGATCCGGACGATCGTGCCGTCGTGGAGCAGGTTCCACGGCGTGAGGTCATCTCCAGCGAGCACCACGCCTCACGTTCGCACGCCTGCGCGCGTCACGCGATCGCTCTTGTCGCTCGTCCGGACCGGCTGCGGTCGATCACCGCTCGACCGCAGCTTGCTCGATCGCGGTGACGAGCTGGTTGGTCGTCATGGCTGTGCCGGTGACACGGAGCGTGCCGATGAACAGCGTCGGGAGCCCGTGGATCCCGGCCGCCTTGGCGTCGGCGATGTCGGAGGCCAGCCGCTGCGGCGCCGCCGGGATGTCCTTGTGGTAGCGCTCCAGGTCGCAGCCCACCTGCTCGGCGAGTTGCTGGCAACCGTACGCCGTGAGCTCGGACGGCTCGGCCGCGAAGAGCGCCCGCGCCATCGCGTCGCCTTTGCCCTGCGCCTCGGCGCAGCACCACGCGAGCGCGGCCGGGACCGCGTGGTGGTGCATCGGCAGCGGCATCATCTTGCGGACGAGCTTGACCGGCACCTTCGTGCGCGCGAGGGCGGCGTCGAGCCGACGTTGCATCTCGCGGCAATGAGGACACTCGAAGTCGACGACCTCCACGATCGTCACCACGCCAGGTACTTGCGCTTGCGTGACGAACGCCGGGGTCGGGAGCTCGGGCTCCGCTGGGGCCGGACGGGACGTCCATGCCGCGAGCCCGACGACGATCGCGGCAAGCCCCGGAACCAGCAGGCCGAGCCGGCGCCAACCGAAGCGCACGGTCCGCGCCCCGGCGAGCATGCACACCGCGAGCACGACGGCCGCAGGATCTCCGACCAGGCAGAGCTTGCACCATGCGCCGATCACGAACGCCTGGAGCGCGATGAGCCACAGTCCCCAGAGCGCGCCCGCCACCGCGAGCCACTTGCGGAGCCGCGGTCGATCGATGAACACGAGCACGAGCATCGCGCCGTAGAACGCGACCCCGAGCAGCGACATGGGAATCCCAAGTGGCCTTGCCCATGCCGAGCTGCGCACGGTCTCGCAGCCGGTCTCGGCGCAGAACGTCGCGGCCTGCCCGAGGTCATCGACCATGCTCGCGACGCTCGCCCCGAGCCCGACCATCGCGGCCGCGACCGCCCCGAAGGTGATGATCCGGATCGCCCGCACGTTCACGGTACCGCCGAGGCTCCCACGAAGATTCCCTCGCTCGCTAGTGCCAGCTGGTGACCCTTCGGGTCATTCGAGGTTCGCGACGGCCTGCTTGGCCTTCACGATCTCATCACTCTGGACTTGAGATACCGGCAGGGCCTCGAGCAGCTTGACGAGCTCCTGGCGGTACAGCTTCTCGGCCGCCCGGTCGCCCTGCTTGTTCGCGATCTCGGCGCGCTGCGTCAGCACCCGGGCCTTGCGCGGACCGTAGACCAGCTTCAGGGCCTCGTCGGTCCACTTGACAGCCTCATCAAGCTTGTCGGCCTTGAACAGGAGCCAGCCCAACCTCGCTCGCGGATCGTATTCGTTCGGCAGGCCCTTCGCCGATTGTTCGAGCGCGGGTACCAGATCGAGCGGGCGGCCGAGGTAGACGTAGACCTCGGCACGCGGCCAGTTGTAGGTCATCGCGACCATCGGCGAGGTCGCCTTGGCGGCGGCCGCGTCGAGCAGGGTGCGCTGCTGCTCGGCGACCGCCTTCGCGGCGGCGTTGTTGCCGAGCGTGTCGAGGATCGCGCGCAGGTTCCCCATCGCATCGGAGCGATCGTCGACCGAGAGCGGCGCGTTGGGGTCAGCGACGAGCTTCTGCAGCCGTGCGACCGCGCGCTCGCGCAGCTTCTTGACCCGATCGGGGTCGGCCTTGTCGCGCTCCGCGGCGCACTCGAGCCCGAGAAACAGGAAATCGCTCGCGCTGGCCGTGTTGCCGGTCTCGTCGAGCGACCGCTCGGTCAGATCGATGCACCCGCTGATGTCCCCGAGCTTGCGACGTATTCCGACGAGGGAGACGAGCGCGTCGGGCTTGCGCGGCCACGTCGCCGGCGCCGCGGCGAGGGCGGCGACGAGCTCCTTCTCGGCGGTGGCATTGTCCTTGAGCGCCCGGGCACGCTCGGCGGCGAGCAGGTGCGCATCGGGTCCTTCGGTGCCCCCGGCCCGCGCGCGGGCGCCGGTGTCGAGGAAGCCGTGAAACTGGGAGACGCTCGCCGCGCCAACGAACCGCGCGAGCACGGCCTCATCGGGAGAGACGACGTAGAAGGTCGGCCAGGCCGAGAGCGGGTACTGCGCCACGGCGTCGGCATTGGCTTCGCGATCGGTGTCGAGCGAGGCGAACACGAACTTCGCGGCATCGGGCTCGAACGTGCGGTCCGTGAAGACCGTCGACTGCATCGACAGGCACGTGTGACACCACGGCGCCCACAGATCGAGCACCAGCGGCAGGTTCTTCGACTTCGCGCATGCGAGCGCGCGCGGGTAGTCGTCCTCGATCCACGCGAACGTGCCGTGCAACGTGGCCGTCTTGCACGGGTCGCCGATGAACTTCATCGGCTTCGCTGGCTGCTGGACGGGCGGGGGGGGCGCGGAGCGGTCGCTGCTCTCACCCTTGCACGCGAACGCCGTGATCAGAACGATCAGCAACCGCGGAGACATGCGTCCGTGATAGCACGGCGTTGCCTGAGGATGACTTGCCAGGTGAATGATGTATCTTGCGCCGCCATGGTGCGACCGCTGGACCTGCCTGAGAACAAGCTTGACAGCTTGATGAGCGAGCGACGCGAGAAGGCCCGCGCGCTGCGGGCCGGAGGGCACGATCCGTATCGCAACGATGTCGGTCCGAGCACCACCATCGCTGCGGTCCGGGGCCGCTACGAGCCGACGCGTCCACCGCCCCCTACATCGCCCGCACCCGGCGCGCCGCGCGAAAAAAGCCAGATCGCGGCGATCGATGGCGAGACCCTGCGGGTCGCAGGCCGGGTCATGGCCAAGCGTGGCATGGGCAAGACCGTGTTCGCGCCGGTTCGCGATGCGAGCGGCGAGCTTCAGCTGTTCCTGAACGTCGACCACCTGGCCGCGGAGGACTTCGCGAAGGTGCTCCCGCAGCTCGACATCGGCGACATCGTCGTCGCCGAGGGCTCGGCGTTCTGGACTCGCACCGGCGAGCTCTCGATCCTCGTCACCCGGCTGTGGCTGACCACGAAGTCGCTGCGCCCTCTGCCGGCCAAGGAGTTCACCACCGAGCAGGGCGCGGAGAAGGGCGGCTTCACCGACCTCGAGCAGCGTTATCGCCAGCGCTACGTCGACATGATCGCGAATCCCGAGGTCCGCGACGTGTTCCGCAAGCGCTCGCAGATCGTCCGCGGGATCCGCAAGTTCCTCGACGCCCGCGACTACCTCGAGGTCGAGACCCCGATGATGCATCCGATCATCGGTGGCGCCGCCGCGAGGCCGTTCATCACGCACCACAACGCGCTCGATATCCGGCTGTTCATGCGGATCGCGCCGGAGCTGTACCTGAAGCGGCTCGTCGTCGGCGGGTTCGACCGCGTCTACGAGATCAACCGGAACTTCCGCAACGAGGGGCTGTCGCGCTCGCACAACCCCGAGTTCACGATGCTCGAGTTCTATCAGGCGTACGCGACCTATACCGACCTGATGGATCTGACCGAGCAGATGGTCGGCGATCTGTCGCGCGACGTGAACGGCACGACCTCCGTGACCTGGGATGGCGTTGCACTCGAGCTCGCGCCGCCTTGGCGCAGGCTGTCGATTCGCGATGCGGTCCGTGAGCTCGGCGGCGTGGCCGAGGCCTCTCGGGTGTTCGAAGATCCAGCATTTGCCGCGGAGACTGCGATCGCGTCCGGGGTGCCCGCCGCCGATGTTGCGCTCGTGCTGCTGGAGGGCCTGCCCACCGGCGCAGCGACCGGGAATGCCGAGCACGCCGAGGTGGTTACCGGTTTCAAGGATGCAGGCCGCCGCGCCAGCCTGGCGCAGTCGATCCTCGAGCGCTATGACTCCCCCGAGCAACGCCGCGTGACCGCCGGACATCTCGGATACCTCGTGTTCGAAGCCACTGCCGAGTCCCAGCTCGTACAGCCGACCTTCCTCACCGAGTTTCCGCTCGCGGTGTCTCCGCTGGCGCGCCGCAGCAACACCGATCCGGCGTTCTGTGATCGGTTCGAGCTGTTCGTGAACGGCAAGGAGCTGGCGAACGGCTTCTCGGAGCTCAACGACCCCGACGACCAGCGCTCGCGCTTTCAGGCGCAGATCCGCGCCAAGGCCGCGGGTGCGCACGAGACGATGGATTACGACGAGGACTACTGCCGCGCGCTCGAGGTCGGGATGCCGCCGACGGCGGGCGAGGGCGTCGGGATCGATCGGCTCGCGATGTTACTCGCGGGACAGAGCTCGATCCGCGATGTCATCCTGTTTCCCCTCATGCGTCCGGAGTAGTCGATGGCATCGCCGTCCGAACATGTCGTCGATGTCGATCAGACCTCGAGGACGCGCGCATGGGTCGAGATCAGCCTCGGGCTCGTGCTGCTGATCGGCGGTATCGGCATCACCTGGTGGACCTTCGATACGGTCGAGCCGGACGGTGGCTACTTCGTGGTGGCCTACGGCCCGATCATGGCCGGCGCCGCGATCGCGCTCCACGGCTTCTTCCGGATCGCCGCCTACAAGTCGTTCGTGGCGCTGCGCTACCTCCTGGTCCCCGAGCCGAAGGTCACCACCACGACCAAGCGGATGATCCTCGTCGGCGTCACCGTCTTGGCGGGCTCGCAGGGCCTGGTTGCCCTCGGGATCGGCGACGCGACGATGTGGAATCCGCTGCTCATGATCCGGGCGCTCGCGGGCGGGTTCCTGTTCGTCGTCGTGGTGATCGGCGTGCTCCGGTACTCGAAGCCGGCTTTGTTCTTCTGGATCTGCGGGATGATCATCGGGTGCGGCTCGCTCGGGATCTCGGTCCTCGTCGCGATGAACAAGCTTCCGCTGATCGACCTCGAAGAGGACACGGCGCGCTCCGTGCTCCAGGTGGTCAACATCACCGGGCTAGCTGGGTTCGTGCTGGCCGGGCTCGCGGTGTTCGTCGGAGGCCTCCGCGCGTTCTTCACCTTCTTCACCACGGTCCCGATCTGCGGGGTCTGGATCGGGACATCGGCGCTCGTCTGCGTGCTCGCGGTGATGAGCGGCTTCGAGAGTGATCTCCGCGACAAGATCCTCGGATCCAATGCGCACATCCAGATCACCCGCGACGATGGCGAGTTCGTCGACTGGCGAGCGGCCAAGGCCAAGCTCGACAAGATCCCCGGCGTCGTGGCGTCGACCCCGTTCGCGGTCAGCGAGGTCGTGATCGCAGCGAACAACAACGGGATGAACGTCATCATCAAGGGAATCGATCCCGACACCGTCGGCAAGGTGACCGACCTGATCTCGGACCTCGAAGATCCCGATTCCATCCGGCGGATGAAGCCGCTGATCGATTCGTCGCACGACCGATCGGTGCCACAGACGCAGCGTCCCAAGGACACCGTCGATCCGATGCCGGACGATATGCCGAGCGGTGGAGACCCGATCGACTACTCCGGAGGCTCGGACGCGGATGGCCCTGGCGACGACGCGCCGGGCAATGGCTCGGCGGGCAGTGGCTCGGCGGGCAGCGGCTCGGCGGGCAGCGGCTCGGCGGGCAATGGCTCGGCGGTCACCGGCTCGCCGGTCACCGGCTCGGCGGGCAGCGGCTCGGCGCTCGCGCACCAGGCAGGCTCCGCAGGGACCGGCACGGTGACCGGTGCGGTGGGCGATCCAGATGTCGAGCCGGTCTCGCCGTATGGCGCGGACGCGAAACGCATCGTCGACTTCGGGAACCCCCTCGTGACCTCGGATCTCGTGCGCTGGCTCGTTGGTGACGACGCGGACCTTCCGTCGGATACCGCCGTGCAGGTCATCGACCTGCCACTCGAGCCGAGCCTGTCGCGTCGGACGCAAGCGCTGCCCGGGATCCTCGTGGGAAGGGAGCTCGTCAAACAGACCCACCTCTACACCGGCGAGGAGGTGCGGGTGGTCTCGCCGCTCTCGGATCCATCGAACCCAGACGCGACGGGGACTCCGATCCCGTTCAACCGCGACTATCGCGTCGCCGGCATCTTCTACACCGGCATGTACGAGTACGACCTCAAGTACGTCTACGTCACGCTCGATTCGTTGCAGGACTTCCTGGATCGCGGCGAGTCCGTCGACGGCATCGAGGTGCGCATCAGCGACGCCGACGCGACCGGCAACTACGTGCCGACCGATGAGGGACCGGGCCTGATCCGCGAGACCCTCGGACCGGGATACCGGATCCAGGACTGGCGCGAGCTCAACCGCAGCCTGTTCTCGGCGCTCAAGCTCGAGAAGATCGCCATGTTCCTCGTGCTCGGGATCGTGATCCTCGTCGCGTCATTCTCGATCGTGGGCAACCTGATCATGGTCGTCGTCGAGAAGGGCCGCGAGATCGCCCTCCTCAAGACCCTGGGAGCGTCCGACACGGGCGTGATGCAGCTGTTCGCGATCCAGGGCCTGCTGATCGGGCTGATCGGGACAGCGTTGGGGATCGCGACCGGCTTGCTTGGCTGCTGGGCGGGCAAGCGGTTCGGGCTGCCGCTCAACCCGGACGTCTATTACATCGATCGGCTGCCGATCCACGTCGATCCGCAGTCGGTCGCGGCCGCGGCCGCTGCAGGCGTCCTGATCTCGATGGCTGCCACGCTTTACCCGGCACTGCTGGCGGCGCGCGTTCGCCCTGCCGCCGGGATGCGCCATTAGCGCCCGGTCTGTAGGCCAAAGTGTGAAGCCTGGGCCACAAATCGGCCCGCTCAGGCTCGTGGTTTCGCCGGGTTGGGAGGTGGCACGTCAGATGCTGACATTCCGCTTCATGACCCGCGCCTGCCTCGCCGCCGTGATGTTCATCGCCGCCACCTCGAGCATCGCCTCTGCCGGGAGCTATCTGGGCCTCGGGATCGGCACCGGACCAGCGATCAACGACCAGACGGATCGGCTCGCTCCGGATGGCCGGAGTGGCCGGCTGCTGGTCGGCACGCGATTCGGACGGTTTTCCGCAGAGGGTTCTGTCAGCGGGTACAGCCTGCTGTTCGATCAGTCTGGTGGCATGATCCCGTTCGGTGATGCATATCAGGCTTCTGCGGCGTTGAAGGCGAGCTTGCCGCTCGGCAATAACTTCGAATTGTTCGGCCGCGGCGGTCTCCAGCACACCTGGTTCCGTGCAAAGAACTCCGAGCTTGATGCCTCGGGAAGTGGCTACCTATTGGGGGCCGGCTTCGAGTACCGTCTGAATCTGATTTTGGGGCAGGGCTCGATCTTCGTCGATTACCAGTAC
>JAGSPR010000614.1 GCA_018262455.1 Deltaproteobacteria bacterium
CGCGCCGAGGTCCGGCCCGGCGACGTACTCCATGCCCAGGTACAGCGCGCCGGTCTCGAGCCGCCCCGCATCGACGATCTGGACGATGCCCGGATGGCGCAGCTTGCCGAGCGCGAGCACCTCACGGCGGAATCGCGCGGCCGCCTGGAGCCCCGCGTCGCGATCCGTGCGCACGACCTTGAGCGCGCGCAGGATCCCGTCCGCGCCGCGGGCGAGGTAGACCTCGCCCATCCCACCCACACCGAGCGGCCGGAGGATCTCGTGGCCGTCCACGACCTGCCCGATCATGCGTAGATCCAGCGTAGCACCCGACGATGAGGGCTCGCGAGCTTTAGCGGCCGTCCGGGCTGCGCCGGGTGCGGACCATCCGCAGCCGGTGGGCCAGCGGATCGACGGTCGGGTCGTTGGCGTAGGCGGGGAGCAGGTCGTCGACGACGGCCTCGAGTGCGGCGTAGGCGACCTTGAGCTCGGTGAGCCCGTCGGCGCGGCTCGCGGCGACCGCCTCGCTGCCCTGCTCGAGCGCGCGCAGCCGGTCGCGCTCCGCCGTCGCCGCGGTGAGCCGTGCCTCGAGCTCGCGGATCTCGCCCGCGGCCTCGGGGGGCGGCGCCGGCTGCGACGCCGCGTACTGCAGCTCCGACAGCGCGAACCGCAGCGAGTTCTCGCGGTCTCCGATCGTCTCGCGGAGCGCGGCGGCCTCGTGCTCGAGCGCGTCCTGCGCGGCCTCGAGGCGCGCGAGCGACTGCTCGTGGTCGCGCAGGTACGCGACGCCGGTGACGAGCCGCGGATCGTCGAGCCCGAGGTCGAGCAGCGACTCCGCGACCGAGCGCAGCGCGCCGCGCAGGTTGCCGTACGCGTCGGGCTCCTTCGGGGTGCGGTAGGAATCGAGCGTCGCGGGGCGCCGCACGACCGGGACGAACCGCCGCCGCCCCTCGGCCTTGGGCGCCGGGTAGCCGGGCACCTTGGTCAGCGCCGCGTACAGATCGGCCGCGGCCTGGATGCGCTCCTCGGGTTGCTTCGCGAGGCAGCGCAGGATGATCTCGTCGAGCGCGGGCGGGATCCCGCTCCCCGGGCGCACGGTGCTCGGCGGTGGGGGTTGGATCGTCAGGTGCGCGCGGATCACGTCATTCGGCGCGCCGGTGAACGGCGGCGCCCCGGTCACCAGCTCGTACGCGATGCAGCCGATCGCATAGAGGTCGGTCCGCGGATCGTTGCCGACGCCGCGCGCGCGCTCGGGCGACATGTACCTCGGCGTCCCGTAGATGATGTTCGTCGCCGACAGCGCGACGCTCTCCGCATGGTCGGTCGCGACGATCTTCGCGATCCCGAAGTCGAGGACCTTGAGCGTCTCGTCGTCGCCGACGGCGATCAGGTTCCCGGGCTTGAGGTCCCGGTGGACGACCCCGCGCGAGTGCGCGTGATGGACAGCGTACGCGAGCTGCCCGAGCAGGTGCAGCGCGCGCGGCACCTCGAGCACGCGCTCGCGCTTGAGGATGCGGTGCACGGACTCGCCGTCCGCGTACTCCATCGACAGGTAGAACCGCTGGTCGGGCAGCTGCCCGAAGTCATGGATCGCGATGATGTTCGGGTGGCGCAGCCGGTTGACCGCGCGCGCCTCGCGGCGGAACCGCGACACGAACTGCGGATCGGTCGCGAGCGACGGCATCAGGATCTTGAGCGCCTCTTTCCGGCCGAGCTTCAGGTGCTCGGCGAGGAAGACCTCGCCCATCCCTCCCTGGCCCAGGTTGGCCAGGATCCGCCAGCGCTCGTGTAGAACCGTCCCGATCATCCTCGATCAGCGAATTTTATCACCAAGTGGCATAATGAACGCCATGCGCTGGATCAGGGTGCTGACGCTCGGGGGCGTCGCGCTGCTCGCCGGCTGCCTCGGGGCAGAGTCGGTGGACTGCCCCGGCGGCGTCGTGTGTCCGAGAGAGACCACGTGCGCCAGCGCGCCGGTCTACTGCGCTCGGGTGGAGCAGGTCGCCGCGTGCGACGGCAAGAACCTCGGGGATTTCGAGCGGTGCGACTTCGGCAAGAACGAAGCCGGCGAGGTCATCCCGGGTGCCTGCCGCGGCGGCGCGTGCTTCCAGTGCACGACCGAGCTCGCCGGCTGCGCATCCCCCGGCTGGACGTCGATGGTCGCGCCGACGACCTCGGCGACTCTCAAGGACATCTGGGTCGCCGATCGAGCTGCCGCGTTCGCGGTCGGGACGAACACGGTCCTCCGCTACGACGGGTTTGCCTGGATTGCCGAAATGGCGCCGCAGGACGATCTGATCTCCGTCTGGGGCAGTGACCTCCAGACCGTGTACGCCGCAAGCAACGTTGGCAGCATCTACAAGCGCGCCGAGGACGGCACGTGGGCGGTCGTGCACTCGTCGGGCGGCCGATCGCTCACGGCGCTCGGTGGATCTGGGCCCGATGACGTCATCGCGATCAGCTCGGACGGAGCGATCTTTCGGTTCAACGGCGCGAACTGGTCTATGCCGCCAACCCAGATTCCGGGGTTCCCCGCGCTCTACGCGATCTGGTCGCGGTCGCGAGACGACGCGTACATCGTCGGTAGCAACACGATCTTGCATTCGAGTGGCAGCCAGTGGGTACCGATGACGGGAACTCCTTCGACGACGCTTCGCTCCGTCGTCGCGACGCCGACTGCTGCGTTCGCGATCGGGGTTGGGATCGGATCGATGATGCAGGTCTACACACTCGACGCGGTTGGGACGTGGACGTCAATCGTGGTGCCGGGGATCCCGGCGCAGCAGTTCAACGGAATCTGGGCAAGTGACGGCGCCGAGGTTCACGCCGTAGGGCAGGGCGGCACGATCATCCGCCGTGACCAGGCCGGGTGGCATCAGGTCACCTCGCCAACGGGGCTGGATCTGAACGCCGTCGATGGCAGCGATCCCGGGAACGTGTTCGCCGCGGGAATCCAGGGAACGATCCTGCGCTACACTGGCGACTAGCTTACGGCGCGCACGGGGTCGGCGACAGGTGGTCGTCCGCGAACTGGGAGGGCAAGCCACCGAGGAACGCGACGCTCAGCTCCGCTGCGAGCAAGGTTGCATCATTCGCGCTCAGCCCTGCGACGGTGTCGCCGCCCAGCACCGAGCTCGCCGTCGAGAGGAAGCCGCGCACGGTCGAGCCGTTGACTACTGCGGGCGACGTGAGCCCGCAGAGGTACACATCACCAAGTGCAATGGGGCTGCTCCCGCTGGTGATCCCTGCATCGTCGAAGTCGATGTTGAGCTTGAGCGCGACGACCTCGCCGCCGAACTGTCCGGATGTCGTCGTGGGTGGATCGGTGTAGCTGCTGGTCAGCGACGCCGGCGTACCAGAGGCGGGCAGGTA
>JAGSPR010000287.1 GCA_018262455.1 Deltaproteobacteria bacterium
CGTCCACTGGAACACGTTGCCCGCGAGATCGAGCACGCCGTACGGGCTCGCGCCGCGCGCGTAGGTCCCGACCGGCGTGGTGTCTCCTGGGCCTTTCACGGCGCTGTTGAGCTGGTCGGACTCGTATGCGTTGCCCCACGGATAGGCGAGGCCCGCATCGCCGCGCGCGGCCTTCTCGAACTCCGCGCTGGTCGGGAGCCGGCGTGGCTCGCCGTGCTGCTTGCCGCGCCACACGCAGTATTGCGCCGCCTCGCCCTGGGTCACGAGCACGACGGGATGATCCTCTCGCCCCGCGGGCGGCCGGCCATCCACCCACACGAACCGAGCGACCTGCGTCGCGAAGTCCTGCGCGAAGCCCTGGGTCTTCCAGGCCACGTCATCGATCGTCGGCCCTGGCGCGAGATCCTGGGCCACGAACTCGGCGAACTCGACCTGCGTGACGGGCATGAGATCGATCCGGAACGCGGGCAGCTGATCGACGTGGCGATCGGCTTCCTTGGCGAACCACTGGTGCTCGCGCGCGATGTCCTGGCCCGAGCTCGCCTGATGGTCGTCGTACGCGGCGTTGCGCTCCTCGGGCGTCGAGCCCGCGATGTAGCGCCCCGCGGGGATCGACACCATGCGTGCGTCGGCGGCATCGGAGAGTTGTGCGGTCGGCGCGCCGGGGTGCGTGGGCGCGGGCGCGGATCCACATCCGAGCGCCAGCAACGTGATCCAGGGCTTCATGGGTGCATCTGCTCCGCGATCCTGGCCGCCATGATCCTCGCGAGCTCGGGAAGGTACTCCGGATCGCCTCGCAGCGCCGCGACATCGAGCTGGCGTGACGGGACCGCGGGGGTCAGCCGCGCCACCGGCCCTGCATGATCGCCGAGCATGCGCGCGCGTGCAGGGTGGTCTCGCAGATCGACGTGGACGACCGAGGAGAACACCACGTTGCCGTCGGCGCCGCGCAGCACCGAGGTCGCGAACACGAACCGGCCATCGCGCGACCACACCGGGCCGCTCTCGTCGGTGAGCGGCAGGTCGACGAGCTGGGTGGCGATCGCGGTGCCGCGGGCCATGCGCCAGAGCTCTGCGTCCGGCGCGCCGTTGTGGAGGGCGGGCCGCGCGAACGCGATCGTGGAGCCATCGGGAGAGAATGCGGGCGAGCTGTCTCCCGGTCCGGCCGTCAGCTGGCGGATCGTGCCGTCTGGCGCGCGCTCCTCGAGGCGACTCACGATCTCGCGACTCCCAGCCGCGGCCAGCCTGACCGACGCATAGGCGATCGCTCCGTCGGGCGCGACCGTCGGGGTGACCTCGTGGCCAGGCGTGTTCGTCAGCTGGATCGGCTCGCCTGGATTGCCGGCGGCGTCGATCGCGAACCGCCACAGATCGAACTCGCCGCCGCTCCGGGTCGACGCGAACACGACCCAGCGACCATCCGGGCTCCAGGCGGGCTGGGCATCGATCGCGGCGCCCTCGGTCAGCCGCCGCGGCACGGCTTCGACGGCGAGCGGCGCGATCCACAGGCTCGTCCCGTCGCTCGTGCGGTCGCGCGTCGATGCGAACACGAGCCAGCGTCCGTCGGGCGACACCGCCGGATTCGAGTCGCGTACCTGCGGTGCGCCTGCGGTGAGGGGCGTTGGAGTGACCAGCTCGAACCGGCGATCGCCACGCTCGTCGATCGCCACGAGCCTGATCCCGCGTGGGCCTCGCTCGGATGCGACGATCGAGATGACCTCGGCCGCAGCGGGCCGGGTCGTCGGCCGCGGCCCACAGGAGGCTCCGGCCATCAACCCGGCGAGCAGGACAGCGCGTGTTGCCACGCGCCAAGCAGGACTACTTCGTCTCAGGAGCGGGCGCTTCGGTCTTGGGCGCCTCGGTCTTGGGCGCCTCGGTCTTGGGCGCCTCGGTCTTGGGCGCCTCGGTGTCCTCAACCTTCTGCTTCTTGGTCAGGTTGGACATGTTCATCGTCTTGCCGATGTCCTTGTGCTCGGGCTCGACGCCAAAATAGATGCCCGCCATGAACAGGAACACCACGGCGCCACTGATCAAGCTGAACGTCCAGGCCGTCGACTGCGAGCTGCTGGCGCGGCGGTCGAACGAGCTGAACGCCTGCTCCTCCTGGTTCGACCACGACGTGACCGAGCCGCGCTTCCCGATGATCGCGCCGATCATCATGATGGCTCCCAGGACCAGGAGCACCAGGAACCCGATCACGATGAACGGCACGGGAATGTAGTCGGCCGAGGTGCCCTCCTGGAGCTGCCCCGCGGCGTTGCGGACCGCATTGTCGTGCATGGCCACCACAACGCCGAGCAGCGCAAGAGCGACGGTCGAGACGGCGGCACCGACGATGCCAAACGCCTCCATCGTCATGATGAACGCCATCCCACCCAAGGTGAGCACCGCGATGAGGATGAGCGTCAGGATGATGATGCCGGCGAGCATGTAGACCTCCTACTTCGAGCTTAGATGGCTTTGTACGGAAAAGCTGATTCTGGAGCAATCTCAGGACTTAATTCGTGTCTCGCTCGTTATGGAGATCGAGACCAAGGCCCAGACAGGCCTCCAAACGGCGGTATGACACCAGGCAAGCCAACCGGTTCCAGGTTTTTGTTCGCGGCGATCATCGGCGTGATTTCAGCGGGTTGCGGTTCGCGCGGCGAGGCAGAGCCGACGCCCCACCGACCGCCGGCCGCGCCCCGGGATCGCACGGCGGCCCCAGAAGACGTCACGAAGGATCCAGCGGTCAGGCCCGAGGTTTGTCTCGGAGTCGCCGACCAGGGCATCTGGCCTGACCTCGACGACAAGGTCCAGATCACCCTGCCCGCCCAGCTCGCCGCGCAGCGTGTCACGGCGCGGCTCGACCGCAAACACAACCTGCTCGTGCTCTCGATCGATGGCTTCCCGCGCAAGATCTACCCGCTCGGCGGTAGCGCGAGCCTCGAGCTCGGGCCCCACAAGCTTGCGATCCGACCCGGCGACCGCGCCGAGCTCGCGCGGCTGGTCGCGGCCGACAGGATCACCGAGGCGCCGGCCGCCCACGATCACGACGGTGACGGCATCCCCGATCCGCTCGATGTCCTGATCGGCGCGAAGAAGACGGTGCTCAATGCCGACGCCTACACCGAGGGCTACATGGACATGAAGTATCCGATGGGCGACGTGCCGCGCGGGGTCGGCGTCTGCACCGACGTCATCATCCGCGCGGTCCGCAACGCTGGCATCGATCTCCAGCAGGAGCTTCACGACGACCTCGGACGCGCCCGTGCCGCGTACCCGATGATCAAGGGCCGGGGCAACCCGCAGATCGACCAGCGCCGCGTGCTGTCGCTGCTGCCGTACTTCACGCGGCACTGGCAAGCCCGCACGGCCAGGCTCGACGACGCTGGCGATCCGCTCCGCCCTGGCGACGTCGTGTTCATGGACACGTTCCCAAGCAAGTCCGGGCCGGACCACATCGGCATCGTGTCCGATACGATCGGCGAGTCGGGGCTGCCGATGATCATCAACAACTGGACCAACGGCACGGTGACCGCGGAGATGGATCTGCTGGCGTTCGTGCCCGTGCTGTACCGGTTTCGGTTGCCGGAGTAGCCCGACTGGGTCGAGCAGATCTCCAAGATCAGGTACTGTGCGCGCCATGACGGTTCGCCGCCTGATCCCGATACTCGTCTCCGTGTTCGCGTCGGTGACCCTCGCCGCCGCCCAACCGAAGAAACAACCCACCAAGACTCCGGACAAGAAGGATCCTGTCGCTCCCGCCGCAGCGGGTTCCGGATCGGCCGCGACGCCGCCAGACGCTGGCTCCGGCGCCGGCAGCGCCGTGCAGATGACCGAGGATCCGCCGCCCAAGGACATCGAGGGCCGCGACGAGAACCCGGACGCGCCGAAGGGCACCGGGGAGCCCGACGTGCCGGTCGCGGTGGTGGCGGTCAAGAAGGCGCCGCGCGCTGGCTATCCGATCGAGGAGTCGATGCGCCCGATCAACCTGCCGGCGAACATGTCGGAGGTCTCGCTCGATCCGCACGCACAGGTAAGCGCGTTCGCGGCCACCACCGCGCTGCGCGCACGCTATGGCATCACGCGCCGGGTCCAGCTCGGGCTGACGTACGTGATCGCCGGGATCTACGACGACCCGGCCACGATGACCGACGACAAGAAGGCCTTCCACGGCGGCAAGGCCGTCGGACTCGATGTCACCGTCGTGCTGCAGGACTGGATCGGCGTCCGCGTCGGCGTCCCGGTCTACATCAAGCCAGTGGCGGTCTCGATCTCGGTCGGCGTGCCGCTCAAGTTCAAGATCGGCGACAAGTTCGCGCTCGGCGGGCTCGATGACCTGCTCAACATCAAGGTGAAGCGGTTCGCGCCGAGCTTCTATCAGGAGCTCCAGAACGCCGTGGGAACGGCCAAAGACGACTCGAATACCAAGCAGTCGGCCGGCCAGCTGCGGTTCACCGGCTTCGGGATCTACAACTACCGGCCGAAGACCGCATTCACCGGCCGCCTGGGGGCGAGCCTCGAAGACTTCGCCGCCGGCAAGACCACCGCGGGCGGCGGACTGACGTACTTCCTGCGGGCCGGCGTGGACTACACCCCGCGCAAGTACCTCGACCTCGGGCTCTCGATCGGGTTCGACGATCTGTCGCAGACCGGCTCGTTCGGCCCGGCCGGCTACCTCGCGTTCCGGATCTAGTCCCGCAGCGCGTCGGCGGGCGGCGCATCGCCCAGGCCAGCATCACCGGGCGGTAGCGGCGCCAGCTCGGCGCTGGTGCCCTCCTTCGTGAGCACTTCGAACTTGCGCACGCCGACGAGCTGACCGCCGACGGTCCAGGTCGTACACGCCCACTTGCCGGTACGATCCTTCGGATCCTTCGGCATCAGCTCGGGCGGAAACACGCTACGGAACACGACATCCTCGCCATCGCACGCGAGCTGCTCGGGCGTGACCCGGGCGAGCACGGCACCGTTGTGGCTCCACCAGTGCTCGACGCGCTCCTTGAGCCCGCCCGGCTCGCGCAGCATCGAGCCGCAGCGCAGGCCATCGAGCTGGTGCGCGCGGATCACGTGCTTGCTCGGCGGCATGCACTCGTACGAGCTCACCGAGCCGTGCCCGACGGAGGTCTCGGGCATCGCGAGCGGCGCGGGCGGGATGAACTTGCGACCCACGAACACGGCACCGAACAGCGCGGCGGTCATCACGACGGTGAGGATCGCGCCCTGCGGTGACAGCACCTGCTTGATCGAGAACGACAGCAGCGCGACCGAGGCGGGCGTCGCGAGCGCCGCGACGAACAGGCCGTTCAGGTGATCCATCCCGACCACGAGCGGCAACAGCACGTTGAGCACGCCGAACATGGCGAGCCCGTACATCGCGGCTGCAAGCAGCCGACGCTCCATGATGAAGTTGTCGAACACGAGATCCATCGTCGACACGACGGCGCACACGAGCAGCACCGGCGCGATCCACCAGTTGAAAGAGGACAGCGACCACGTCGCGCTCGACGCGTAGAGCGGCGTCAGGAAGAAGAACATCTGCTGATAGAACTGCTTGATCAGGTAATTGGTCGCGACGCGGACGCCCTTGCGCGCGATCGTCTCCTGCTCGCGCCGATTCGCCGGCCCGACGATGAAGCGCAGCGCCACGAACATCAGCAGCCACGACACGAACAGGGCCATCATGACCTTGTCGGCGTGGGCGAGGCCGGCGCGTGCGAACAGCATCACGCCGATGCCGAACGACAGCGCGAAGAACGAGTGAAACCACCACGCCCGGCGAAGGATGCGGCGGAGCCGTCCCGGTGGCGGTGCGGCGTCGCTGGCCGGCTCTGGCTTGCCCACGGCGCGAGCTTAGCGCGGCTGGGTGGACTACGACGCGCTGGCGATCAACTCTCGGAACCGCTCGAGGGCCATCTCGAGGCGCGCGAGCGGAGGACCGAACGAGAACCGCAGGTGGCGACGGAACCGCGACGGCCGGCCACCGCGCCGCTTGCCGGGGTTGACGTCGAAGAACTCGCCCGGGACCGTGATGACGTTGCGCTCGAGCGCGGCGCGAAAGAAGCTCATGCCGTCGTTGATCGAGGACGGCAGGTGCTGCGCCGAGGCCCAGACGTAGAACGTGCCTTCGGGCGGCAGATCGACGGTGAACCCGAGATCGCGCAGGCCGTTGAGCAGCTTGCCGCGCTTCTTGCTGAACTCGTTGTGGATCGCGCGGGTCTCGGCCATGGCCGCGGTCGGCGCGAGCAGCTCGATCGCCTTGCGCTGTAGCGGGCGCGAGCCGCCGCCATCGAGGAACGATCCGGCCGAGGCGCAGCCATCGATGATCTTCTTCGGGGCGACGGTCCAGGTCACGCGCCACCCGGGGTAGCGCCAGTTCTTGGTGAGCCCATCGAGGATCACGATCGGATCGCGGTCGACGTCTTCGACGTAGCGCGCCGCGGTCTCGATCATGCCCTGGGCCACGAGATCGGGCCGCCAGATGTAATGAGAATAGAACTCGTCGAGAATCATCGCGCAGTCGAGATCTCGTGCGACCGCGACCCACTCGGCGAGATCGGTACCACCGATCACCTTGCCGGTCGGATTGGACGGGTTCGACAGCAGAATGGCCGACAGCCCGCGGCCCAGCACCTCGCGGCGCAGATCCGCGGCAGAGAACGCGTAGCCGCGCTCGCCTTCGAGCAAGATCGGGATCGGCGAGAACAGCCGGAACACGTCGAGCAGCTCCTCGTATGCGGTGTAGTCCGGCAGGAAGTGCCCGAGGTTGATGTGTCCGAGCGACGCGGCGACGCGCGTCAGCGCCGACCGGCCTCCGCCCGACACCGCGACGTTCTCCGCGCTGTACTTGCTCGGCATGCCGCGCCGGAACAGCTCGTTGTAATAGCCGGCGATCGCCTCGCGCAGCTCCCACAGCCCGGCGACCGGCGCGTACTCGTGGTCGCCCTCGAGCACCGGGAGCTCGGCGATGCGGGGCGGCGCGCCGGCGAGCTCGCTCGCGTCGGGCATGCCCTGCCCCAGGTTCGCCCAGTCGTCGGAGGACGGCGAGTAGCCGCGGCGCTGCGCCTCGGTGGTGACATAGATGACGCCGGTTCGGGGGACCTCGCGAAATGCCGCGAACGTCGGGCCTTCGGTGACGAGCTGCGGGCCGGTGCCGGTCTTGGGGCGGGAGAACTGAGCCATACGCGGGCGCACTCTATCAGGTCGCTACGCGCGCGGCTGCTGGTGATAGCTTCGCGCCATGAACACGGACCCGAGCCGGTTCGACCGGGTGGAAGCGCACCCCGACTACCGCACCGCGCCCGAGCAGCCGGTCTTGCCCGCCGATGCCAGCCTCGGGATCGCCATCGCAGCGCCGGTCTCGATCGCCCTGTTCGGGATCGTCGTGCTGATCGTGCTCGGGATGCTGATCACGCTCCGCCCTTCCTTGATGGTCACGGTGATCTTCATCGCCGCGATCGCCGTGATCGCCGCCAACGGCATGCGAAGGTTCGGCGCCATCATCGAATTTCGCAACGCGCCGATCGAGCGCCGCGTCGCCGTGATCGTCAAGGATCGCACCGAGGTCACCGGCGGCACCGAGCACCACGCCGCGAGCACCTCGTACTACACGACGTTGCAGCTGCGAGACGGAACGCGCATCGAGTGCCGGACCTACCGTTCGATCGTGGGGCGACTCGCGGTCGGCGATATCGGGGTCGCATACATCAAGGCGCAGACGCTCGTCGAGTTCTTCCGATTCGACGTCGACTGACCGCCCGGACCGAGAGGAGACATCGGGTGCGGTGTGCTAGCGTGAGGCCGTGTCTGTCTGGGCCGGTCTGAAGCAACAGGAGCGCGTGGTCGCGCAGCTCCGGCGCGCGATCGAGCTCGATCGGGTACCGCATGCCTATCTGTTCTCGGGACCCGCGGGCGCGCCGCTCCACGACACCGCGATCGCGCTCGCGATGGCACTGTGTTGCACGAGGGCACGCGGCGAAGGCTGCGGCGACTGCGACTCGTGCGTGAAGATCATCACCGGCATCCACCCCGACGTCGTGACCCTGGTGCGCGAGGGCGCGGCGCAGATCGTGCCGATCGAGAGCGTCCGGAACCAGGTCATCGCCCGACTGGGCTTCCCGCCCCACGAGGGCGAGGTCCGCGTGTTCATAGTCGAGGAAGCGACCTCGATGGCGCCGCCTGCGGCGAACGCGCTGCTCAAGACGCTCGAGGAGCCCCCGCCCCGCACGCTGTTCGTCCTGTGCACCACCGCGCCCGAGCAGCTGCTGCCCACGATCCGCAGCCGCTGCCAGCGGGTACGGTTCGGAGGCGGCTCACCGATCCCGGCTGATGCCGATCCCGCGCGGGCCGAGCGGGTGGCCGCGCTCGGCGAGGAGCTCGCGGCCGATCGCTGCGATCCCACGCTGCCAGCGCGCATTGCCGAGGCCAAGGGCGACGCCGCGCCGGTGCTGATCGCGGCCGCTCAGGTGTTGCACGCCCGGGCGAATGCGGCCGCCGCACGCGAGGATGCGAGTGGCGCGCGGGGCGCGGCCGTGCGCGCGCAGGCGATCCTCGCGTGGCACACCGCGGTCACGATCCACAACGCCAACCCACAGCTCGCGATCGATGCGTTGATCGCGCAACTCGCCCAGCTTCCCGCAGCAGCAAACTCATGACTGACGACGAGCCCTCGACTGACGACGCACCTGACGGTGGCCCCGACGACGCCCCCGGTGAGGCGGCCGCGCTCGGCCCCGATGGACAGCCGCGCCGCAAACGCCGGCGCCGGCGGCGGCGCGGTGGTGGCGAGGCCGCGGGCGGAGCGCCGATCGGTACGGGTGACGCATCGACGAGCGCCGGAGCGCCCGCCGGAGCGCCACGACCGACCGCCGCAGCGTCCGCGGACACCCCGCCGGGCGCGCCCGATACCCAGCCAGCACCGACCCA
>JAGSPR010000615.1 GCA_018262455.1 Deltaproteobacteria bacterium
GATGGTCGCGCTCGACATCCCGCTCGTCGCGCGGATCGTCGCGATCGCCGACGCGTACGACGCGATGTCGACCGATCGCCCGTACAAGCAGGCGCTGTCTCTCGAGGAGTGCGAGTCGATCCTGCGCAAGACCGCCGGCAAGATGTACGACCCCGATCTGATCGAGGTGTTCGTGTCGCGCCACCTCGGCACGCTCTATCACGAGAAGTACGACGATCTGCCGTATGACGACGGCCACGCCGTGTCGTCGACCTGAGCGCTAGCGCGGCGTGATGGTGACGGTCGCGGTCGCGCCCGCGATCGGCTCGATCCGGACCTCGCCGTCCGCGATCTCGTGCGTGCAGCCGCCGCAGTCGACGGTGACGCCGCCGGGATAGACGCGCGCCGGGGTCACGATCACCGTCGGCGCGGTCACCTCGGGGTCCGGCGCCCACGCGACGGTGAGCCGGCGTGCGGCCTCGTCGTACTCCCACGCGGTCGGCGCGCCGGCGATCCGTGCGGGGTACGGGCGGACGATCGCATCGACGAGCGGCGTGACCTCGTCGCCATCGGGGTCGAGTAGCCCGTAGCCGCCGCCCTTGTCGAACGCCCAGTACATCGTGCCGGCGAACGCGGCCGCGGCGCCGTCGTACGCGGCGTCCATGTACGCGCCGATCTGCGGGCTGGTGCCGATACCGCCGTACTCGCCGATCCACAGCGGCACGCCGAGGCGCTCGGCGTCCGCGCGGAGGTCGGTCGCCGTCGCGAGCAGATTCTCGCGGCGGACCGCGTCGAACTCGCCCGAGACCTCGGCGCCCGGATCGTACATGTGCGGCGCGTAGACGACGTTGTCGATCGCGAACGGCGCGAGCTGGCTGGCGAACCCGAGGTTGCGCGACGCACTCGGCTCGGCGAACACGATCCACGGGACGTGCGCGCGAACCTCGCGGATCACGCGGTCGTAGAACGGCTGGAGTCGCTCGCGCTCGAACGCCGCGACCGGATGCGTGCCCCAGTGCGGCTCGTTGATCGGATCGAAGCCGATGATCGCGGGCTCGGTCGCGAGCCGCGCGGCGACGTGACGCCACATCCGCGCGAACGAGCCCTGCAGCTCGTCGTCCGTCCACAGGTGATCGAAGCACGCGAGGACGTGCGAGTCGGCGTAGTTGAGGAGCCACGGCTCGCGCGGCACGAACGCCGCGTAGTGCGCCGCATCGCACGTCCAGCGCGGCGCGCCACCGAAGCCGAAGCCCTCGCCGTAGACATCCTGGTGCATGTCGAGGATCACGACGAGGCCCGCGTCGTGCGCCCACTGCATGCGCGCCGCGACCCAGTCGAGGTACGCGTCGTCGTAGGTCCCCGGCGCCGGCTCGATCGCGGCCCACGAGATCAGGAAGCGCAGGGTGCGGAAGCCCCAGGTGTGGAGCTGCGCGTAGTGCGCCGGGGTGAAGTCGTCGGTGTACGGCGCGTGCTTGTGCGCGCCGGCGAGGTTGACCCCGCGGAGCACGAGCGCGCGGCCCTCGGGATCGCGGATCTGCCCGTCGCACACGTGGTAGCCGTCGCCGCACGGCGGCGGCTCGTTGTCACCGCAGCCGGAGGCGAGCCCCAGCGAGACGACGACCGCAGCCGCGCTCGTGCGCGCGATCATCGCCGCTTCTTCTTCGGCGCCGGGAGATCGCGGCGCGTGACCTCGGCGCCCTTGAGCGAGTACGCGACGCCGCCCTTCGTGGTCTCCCACGGCAGGAGGATCGGGTCGGCATCGTCGGCGGGCACCTCGTTCCAGGTGTCGGCGGTCCAGCCGACCGCGGCCTTGGGCTCGACCCACAGCTCGGGCCCCTGCTTGCCGCGGGCCGGCATCAGCTTCCAGCTCGACTCGAGGACCTTGGCACCCTGCTCCTTGCGGAGCTCGATCTGCGCGAGCGGCTGGAGCTGCCCGCTCCACACCGTCCACAGCATGAGGAGGTCCCGGCTGCCGCCGTTGCCTGCCTGGCGAACGATCGCCGACACGACCTTGAGCTTCTTGCCGAGCGGCAACAGCTCGATCTGCTTGACGTCGGCCGGCTTCGCGGCAGGCAGCGACACGAACGCAAACTGATCGGTGAGCACGCCGATCACGGTCCCACCGGCGACGATCCGCTCGTTACCGCGGCGATCCGGATCGAGGTTGTCGAGCTTGTCGAACTTGACGTCCGAGCGCTTGAGGCGCACCGCGCGGAGGAAGTCGTCGAGCAGATCCTTGCGGTCGCCGAGCTCGATCGTGGTCCGGATCGTGATCTCGGTGGTGTCGCCGCCGGCCGCCTTGTCCGAATCGAAGAAGACGATCTCGAGCGCGAGCGCGGGCGTGCTCGCGGTCAGCCCCGCGAGTTGCGCGGCGGGGATCCGCGCCTCGACCGAGAACCCCTTGGGCTGCAGCGAGTCCGCCGCGGCGACCTTCGCGGGCTTGACGAGCCTCGCCTTGGCGAGCGCGTTCCCCGGATAGACGTCGAGCGTGACGGGCTTGCTCCCCGCGCTGACGGAGATCGTGACGTGGTCCTCGTGGCCCTTGCCCTGGAGCCGCACGACCCGGTCATCCTCGAGGTTGAGGGACAGCGCGAGCGCGGTGCCATCCCAGCCGCAGGTCAGGGCGACCGTCCCGTCGGGCGCTGAGCCAGCCCGGGTGAGGACCGTCCTGCCCCAGTCGTCGAGCAGGCCGTCGATGCTCAGCTCCGCGGTCGCGAAGTCCTCGCAGCGGATCGCCGAGGGCCCGGCGTGCGCGAGGCCCTGGCCCGCGAGCACGCCGACGAGGACCGTCCTCCACATCGGCCGGAACGTACCCGCGGGCCGGCCCGCGATCCACCCACTAAAGGGGTTCCCTCGCCGCAGGGTTGTTTCCGCCCTTGCTTCGCGCGGGCGGAAACTCGATCTGTGCGGCTCGGTCACGGGAATGCGCCGGCGCCCTGCCCATGTTCCCGGGTTGACGGCCCGAGGCCCCGTGACCACGTTGCCGCCTACCACCCCCATGTCCAAGGTCTCCCTCCGTCGCCTCCTCAGCCGCCTCGCGGCGATCGCCCTGTCAACCACGGCGGTCGGAGCCACGCGGGCCGATCCGGCCCAGGTGCAGTCCGAACGGGGCGAGCCCGACGCGGAGGTCGAGCTGACCGCGGACCTCCCGATCGACCCGGACTTCATCGACCCGCCCGATGCGGCGGCGGCCCTCGGGCGCAGCCTCGCTCTCGCGATCGCACGGATGCGCCCGATCGAGGCGACCCACCTCGTGGCGACCTGGGCGATGTCGGAGGATCCGATGCGCCGGCTCGCGGTCGCGCACTCCCTCGAGTGGCAGTTCAAGCTCGTCGGCGACGGCATGGTG
>JAGSPR010000616.1 GCA_018262455.1 Deltaproteobacteria bacterium
CCTCGTCAGCGTGGTGGGCCAGCTCGATCTCTCGTACGTGCCGTTCACCGACCTCGTCAATCCGCTCACGCTGAAGACCGAGGTCCGCCTGATCAAGCCCGGCAGCGACTACCACCGGCTCGCGCGGTTCCTCGAGACGCGGACGGATCGGATCGTCGACTGGGCCCCCGGCCGGCGCCACGAGCGCTGACGCGCGATCAGTCCGAGCTGGGGGCCGGCTCGGTGATCGTCGCGGTCGGATTGCCGTTCGTGGCCCCGAGCGCCAGGTTGTACGTGATCAACGTGCCGTCGCAGTCGAGGTCGCCGACCGCCTGCGCGCTGGCGACGTTCCGATCCGTGCTCGTGTAGTGGTACGTGAACAGGTTCGGCTCGTCGACCTGGAAGCCGAGCGCGAGCCACGCGGGGTCGTCGGACCACGTCTGAATGGCGGCGAACTTCTTCCCGGGAGCGGCGCAGGCTCCGCCGTCCACGCCCGGCAGCTCGGCCGCCGTGCCCTGCGGATAGCCCGCCTGGGCGTTGTGGTAGCTCTTCGCGCCCTTCGCCATGCGATTGAGCTGCAACATCGCCTCGCTCGTCTTTGCCCTGCGTGCGCTCGCGGTGAACATCGGGATCGCGATCGCCGCGAGGATGCCGATGATCGCGACCACGACCATCAGCTCGATCAGGCTGAAGCCGGCATCACACCGTTGACGTTGAACCACGATTCCCACGGTCCCACGGTTGGCTCTCGGGGGCGAACTGTGTCCGGTAGCTGCGGGGTAGCGCTCGTCGAGGATCGGCGGATCTCGCAGTGGTGACGCAACGCCACCACAGTCGCGGACCAACGATCACGGGGTTAGCGCGGCCGGCGCAGGCTCTCCGCTTGCACGGCTCGATCGCGATGCGTGTTGCCCTGCTACTCGCCGCGATCCTCGCGCTGGTCCCCGGCTGCGAGGTGGACTGCTTCGATGGTGGCCCGCTCGAGCAGTCCTATCGCGACGGCCAGGATGCCGCGTCGAAGGCCAACGAGGCCGCGCTCCGTGCCGGCTACGCGGCCGGCCTCGCGCTGACGCGCACCGATGGCGAACGCGACGGTGCCCAGGCGGGCTACGACGCCGGCTTCACCGCCGGCTATCGCAGCCTCCGCGGCTACGACGCCGGCTACGCGGACGCCTACGATCTCGGATCGCGGGATGGCGCGAGTGACAGCACCGCGTGCAGCTTCGGTGCGAGCGACGGACACCGCGATGGGGACGCCGACGGACGCCGCGATGGGTATGACAGCGGCTGGTCTGAAGGGTGGAGTGCGGGCTATGCCGAAGGGACGAGCGAGGCCGAGGCGTGGTGCGAGGCCTCGGGGATCGCGCCGGCGCAGGCCGCGCCGCCCGCGGACGAACCGGCGGAGCCCGCCGCCGATCGGGAGGAGCTGCGCGTCTGCTACGCGCGCGGGTACGAGGAGCTCGACGATCCGTCGGCCTACGCGCGTGGTCTCGCCGATGGCAAGCGCGACAACCCCGACTATCAGGCCGGCTATCGCGCCACGTATCCCGATGCGCTCGCGCGCGGCGAGGAGGACGGCGTGCGTGCCGGCTACGACGATGGCTGGGCGGACGGTTACGCGGCGGGGTTCGGCGTGGGCTATGCCGTGATCTACAGCGCCTGCTACGGCGACACGTATCCCGTCGGGTACGACGGTGGCTACGGCGTGGGCTGGGACAGCGGCTGGGCCGACGGCTGGAGTGACGGCTGGGCCGAGGGCTACGACGACGTCACGTGCGCGGGCTGACGGACGATCGTCGTCACGGCGCCGCGGTGTCGGTCCGGGTGCCGACGTTGAGTGCCTGCTTGAGCGCCGTGTCGAGGTGCTCGCGCTGGACCTCGCTCAACGTCTCGCGACACTTCTCGAACCGCGCGAGCCCGGTCGAGTTCGACACGTGACATGCGATCGACGCTGCGGCCCAGGCGTCGGTCTGGCAGCTCTCGACGTACGCCTTCTGGAGGGCGGGGAGGAGCGTGCCCATCGCGGCCTCGAGCTCGGCGCGCTGCGATGCGCTCGCCTTCGACAGGCTGGTCTGGAGGTAGCTCGCGACGGCCCCCGCGAGGGTGGGGCAGTCGGCGGGCCCGGCGACCGCATCGGTCGCGACGTCGCGCGGAAGGCCGGCCCCGAACACGGCGGGCAGCGCCGTCGTCACGAAGGCTTCGATCTCCGCGCCCGTGGCCGTGAAGTCTGCATGGAGGACGGCGCCCGCGGGCTCGATCCGCCCCGTGCCCGCCTTGGCCTGGCCCAGGTACGACAGGATCGCGTTCATCCGGATCGCGTCCTCCTTCGCTGCTGCCTCGCTCGCCGTCGTCACGGTGCCTCGCACGATGAGCGGATCGGCGAGCTGCACGCTGGCGAGGATGGTCCGGGCGCCGAGCACGACCCGCACCGCGATCGGATCCTTGGCGTCGAGGTCCGTGGACCATGCAGGCGGAGCGGTCGTGCCCTGGTTGACCTCCGCCTTCCAGGCCGCCGGCTCGACACCCTGGCCACCGCGCGACACGATCACGAGCTCGCCGGTCGACAGGACCGCCGCCGAGGCGAGCTCCTTGTCCGCGACCCTCGCGTGCACGAGGTCGCCATCGATCGCGAGCTGCAGCGCCGTGCCTGCCTTCGCGATCGTGGCAAAGCACGAGGTGATCTTGTCCTTCGCGAGGCCGGCGATGATCACCGTGACGTCTCCGGCGAGCAGCTCACCGCGCCGCGCGAGGACGACCGACGAGGCCTCGGCGAGGACATCGAGGCTACACACGCGCCTGGTGTCGTCGAGGATGCGCTGCACACCCGCGAGGGCGACCGGGGTGACCTTGGCGAACGGGGGCCATGCGCGGGACCGCACGAGGTCGACGCGGACGACGACCTCGGGGCTCGCCGGGAGAAACCGATAGGACGGCGGCGCGGCGGGGGCCAGCTTCCGATCGCTACAGCCGATCACGAGGATCGCGCAGAGCACGAGGATTCGCATGCCCCGACCGTCGACGAGATCCGTCGAGATTGCAATCAGGCGGCAAGCAAACGCTCGAGCTCACCGCTGTCCACGAGCTTCTGCAGATCGCTCGCGCCGCCGATCAGCTGGCCCTTGACCCAGATCATCGGGAACGTCGGCCAGCCCGTCCACATCTTGAGCGCGGTGCGGCGCCGCCAGTCGCTCAGGTAGCTGCCGTACGACAGGTAATGAAACGGGATGTTCTTCGCGGTCAGGAGCTTGCGGGCCTGCCGCGGGTGCGGGTTCTGCTTCATGCCGACGACGACGATCGCGTGCTCGGCGATCGCGGCCGCGACCTCCTCGACGATGTCGCGG
>JAGSPR010000617.1 GCA_018262455.1 Deltaproteobacteria bacterium
GGGACGGCGCGACACCGTCCTGGCATTCGCGATCGCGAACCGAGCGGCGACCGACGCGAACTACGTGAGCCAGTTGCTCAAGGCCAAGATCGTCGACACCGAGCTCATCAACGACATCACCCTGGTCGACTTCTCGCGGCCACTGTTCTCCGAGGATCGCTGTGCGCTGCTCGATCTGCTGCCGGCCACGTCCACCAAGCTCGCCGCCGCCGATATCCGCGCCGCGCTGACCGCCGCCGTCGCGAACGCACCGGCCGGCTCGGCCGCCGCTGACCTCGCGCGCAACCTCGCCGAGACCGGTGGCCATGACGTGGTCGCGAAGGCGTTCAACACCGCGTGCAAGAAGCGGCCGCGCGCGGCGTTCACCACCGACGCGATGGCGATCGCCTCGTTGAACCGCGACCTGGCGCGTGAGCGGCCCATCATGGAGTTCGCTGCGACCCTCCCCGACGACGACTTGACGGTCGATCATGGGGCGCGGCTCCACCCAGGCACCTGCGAGCTCGTCACCAAGTTCGCGCCCCGGCCGTGAGCTCGCGGCCCAGGCCGGAGTTCAGTGACCCGCGTCGCTCGGCTGCTCGAGGATGTACAGATCCGAGCTGTCGGAGTTCACCGAGTAGGTGACGATGCCGCCGTCGGCGTCGAGCGCGATCGAGTAGTAGATCGGGTGTTGTTCGGGGGTGATCGTCGTCCACGCCGCCCGCGTTCCGGCCGCGAGATCGAGCCGTTCGACCTCGATCGCGTCGCCGCGCAGGTGCGACACGAAGAGCGCCGCGCCGTCGCGGGTGAACCCGAGCGGTCGGTCGTCGGGAGGCCCCTGGAACTGCCGGCGCTCGTGCTTGGTGGCCGACAGGAGCGTGATGCCCCCGCCCCGGTTGGCGACCGCGACCCACGCGCCATCAGGCGAGATCGGGTGCAGACCGACCGGCACGTCGTCGGGGCCGATCGGCTCGGGCACCGGGTGGCCGAGATCGATCCGCCAGAGCCGCATCGCGCCGCCGGCGGACGTGGCGCCGCGCAGGACGACGTACCGACCGCCCCACGACATCGTCATCCGGTCGGAGATGTCGAACGTCGCGATCGGCGCATGCGGGATCTCCACCGCGACGCCGGCACCGGTCGGGATACGCCGGAGGGGCCCGGCCGCGCCGGACACCGCGATCACCGCGCTGGCATCGGGCAGGAGTGCGGAAGAATAGAAATGACCGAGCAAGCTCGGCGCTGCCGCCCCACGCCGCAGGTAGGTGGCGTAGCCCTCGGGGGTCAGCCCGGTCCCACCCGCTTCGCTGAACGAGATGCTCGCTCCGTCCGCCGAGACCGAGCCGACGTCGCTCGAGTCGAACCAGCCGACACTGCGCGCCGGGCCGTTCGGCACGCCGGTGAACATCTTCAGGCGAAGGTCCGCCGGCGCGACGAGGATCGTCTGACCAACCACGTCGAGCAGGACGAGCCGGCCGGGGCCGCGCAGCACGGTCCGCTGGTGGCCGAGCCGATCGAGCGCGAAGATCGTCGCGCCGCTCGAGAACCAGACCTCGCTGCCATCGGGCGACCACGCGATGCCCTCGATCTGGGCCAGCTCGGTCGACGCAACCAGCTCGGTGCCGCGCCGATCCACCACGATCACGCGCCCCGCGGTATCGCGCGCCGCGGGGTGATCGGCGAACGCGAACCGCTCGCCGTCTGGCGCCGCTCGCAAGTTGTCGAGGGTCCCGGCGGCGCGCTTCGCGATCACCGTCCCGATCGGGTACTCGAGGGCGAGGTCGCGATCGTTGCGCCGGATGATCGCGATCGCGTCGCCGTCGGGCAACCAGCTCGCGGCCGTGACGCGATCGGCGAGCGCACGTGGCCCGCCGCCCGGCAAGACGCGCACGAGCGTGCCGCCCGACTCCGGGTCGAGCGCATCGATGACGACCGCGAGCTCACCACGCCGCGAGACATCGACGATCTGGCCGACCACGCCGGTCGGCTGGATCGAGGGGTTCTGGGTCTCGGACCGAACGACCTCGGTGCGATCGTTGCGCCGCATCGAATACAACACCGATGCCCGGTCGGCCGCGAGCCGCGCGATCCCCTGGGTCTGCGAGTGGTAGGTGACCCGGCGGTAGACCGGCCCCCCCTCGATCAGCGACGGCCACACGCTCGCCGCGACCGCGGCCGGGGCCGGGGCCGGGGCCGGGGCCGGGGCCGGCGTCGTCATCGTCTGCCGGCCGATCAACACGCCGCCCGCCCCGATGGCGACAACCAGCCCTGCGATCCCGAGCACGCGCGGCCAGCGCGAGGGCGCCGTCGTGGGCGGCGGGAACGCCACCCGCGGAGCCGTGATCTCGAGCTCGGAGGCCGATATGCGAGGGACAGGCGCCGTCGAGGCGTCGATCTCCTCGAGCGCGAACGCGAAGTCCTGCGCCGACTGGAACCGGAGCTCGGGTCGCTTGTCGAGACAGCGCAGCAGGATGCGCGCGACGGCCGGCGGCGCCCCGGCCGGGGGCTCGATCGGCGTCTTGAGGATCGCGTACGATTCCTCGATCATCGTCGCCGCGGCGAACGGGCGCCGGCCCTCGATCAGCTCGTAGAGCACGACCCCGATCGAGAAGATGTCGGCCCGCGCGTCGATGGTATTGCCCGGCACGAGCTGCTCGGGCGCCATGTACCCCGGCGTGCCGATGATCATGCCGACGTCGGTCCCCACCGCGGTCGCGTTGTTACCGATGTCGTCGTCGAGGGTGCGCGGGCGCCGGAGCTTCGCGATCCCGAAGTCGAGGATCTTCGTCCGGCCGTCGTTCGTCAGGTAGATGTTCTCGGGCTTGATGTCACGGTGGATCACGCCCGCGTCGTGCGCGGCGGCGAGCCCGTGCGCGACGTCGATCGCGATCTGCAGCGCCTCGCGGAGCCGGAGCGGGCCGCGCACCAGCCGCGCTCGAAGCGACTCGCCCTCGAGCAGCTCCATGACGAGGAACCGGGTGCCTTCGTGGTCGCCGACGTCGTGTAGCGTCAAGAGGTTCGGGTGGTTGAGGCTGCCGATCGTGCGCGCCTCGCGCTCGAACCGTCGCAGCTGCTCCTCATCACCGCCGAGCCCGGGCGGCAGGACCTTGATCGCGACCGCACGCCCGAGCCGCGAGTCCTCGGCACGGTAGACGACCCCCATGCCGCCCACACCGATCCGTTTCTCGATCGCGTAGGGCCCCAGTCGGGTCCCCTTGGACAGCTCCATCACGTCCATCTTATGCTGTTCCGGCGAGCCGTCGCTTCCCCATGGTACAATGGTCACTTGTTGCGAAGATCGGAGACCCTGGCAGGTAGCAGGTCAACGCACCTCGTCGTGT
>JAGSPR010000618.1 GCA_018262455.1 Deltaproteobacteria bacterium
CTCACCAACGCGGTGGTCTTGCCGGGCATGCGCGGAATTGATCCGCACCAGGCGATCAACGACGGGCGGATCGACAAGTTGGTGCCGCAGCTCAAGGCGGTGTTCGACGGGTTCATGAACCACATGACCACCACGGTCGACACCGCGACCGGCAAGGTCCTGGCCGATGATGTGGTGGTCACGATCTCCGGTGACACGCCCAAGACCATGCGCCTGGCGCAACCAAACAACGAGTGGGCCGATGCATCGCCGGCAAACCACCTCTACGTCCTCGGGGGTGGCCACCTCCAGACCGGCTGGTTCGGTTCGATCGACACCAACGACGTCGCCCATGGCTTCGATGGCACGGGCGCGGACGTGCCTTACGACGAGGTCGCCACGACGAAGCTCGCGCTCGCATCGGTGGCCTATGCCATCGCCAAGGGCGACGAGCGGCTGATCTCGCAGTTTGCGAACGGGGTGACCGCGCCGGGCATCTTCAAGCCCACCAATCAGTGATCCAGGCCGCGCCCTGCTCAGGCCTAGAAACAGCGTGCGGTAGTGTCCGTACGATGAGGCTCGATGACGGTTCGGCTCGCGGTAACGTCGGGCCGTGCTGACGCGCGCGCTGGTCGTCATGTTCGGATGTGGCTGCTGGCACTCCCCGGCACAGGACGCCGCGCCGGCTCGTGCCTCGGTCGCGTTCGCCGCGCTCGTCCCCGTTGGTCCGGGCGAGCACGTGCTCGAGGCGGCGCCGGCCTGGTTCGAATCCGCGAAAGGGAGGATCCGGATCACGGCACCCGAGGCCGTCGCGAGCGGCCATTCCGTGGAAGCGTCGATCTCCGTCTTGGGTCTGACCGGGCCGATCTCCGTCGACGTCACGCTGACGGGCCCGGGTGGCTCCGAGCATCAGCGCGTGGCCGTCGCGCACCGCGAGGAGCCGTTCCAGGGCTGCGATCCGGTACACAGCGCCTCCGAATGCGATCGACCGCCGCGCATGGACAGCGCCCGGGTGAAGTTCCGCACGAAGCTGCCCGAGGGCGAGTACGTGCTGACCGCGACCATCGACGATCCGAGCATGCCGAGCAGCCTCAAGGTGCCGGTGCGGATCGTGTCTCCGCGCCTCGCCAACGCGTATGCGGTCCACCCCAGCGCGGGCGCCGGGGCCTACCGGCTGCGTGCGCGGGGGATCGTCGAAAAGGACGTCGCGGGCGTGCGCATGCTCGTCCGTCGCGGCGTGTACGAGCTGGACGGCAAGCGAGCGATCGTCGACGTCAGCGAGCCGCTGACGCCGACGCAGGTCGACGTGATCGGCCGCTCGCTGCGCGGCGCTTCGAGGACGGTGCGCTACAGCCAGGTGCTCGTGGATCGGCTCGCGGGCGGCGGGGTCGCGAGCTGGATCTCGTTCGAAGGCTCTCGACCTGGCAGGGTCGCCGTCTGGGTCTCGATCCCCAGCCTCGATGACCTGACGCTGGTGGATGCATACGTCGGGAGTTCGGGCCCCGGCGCCGATCCGACCGGCGGGCCGGCCCCGCCCCAGCCTGTCCACGCGCCGTCGCTCTACAACTCCGGCAGCACCTGCACAGCCGACGCGCAGCACTGCTGCCGCAACGACCTGCTGATCGTCAAGCCCGGCGGCTGCCAGCCGAGCTTCCCCGACGACGTCCAGCCCCGCACCCTGCGTGGCACCGACGGATACTGCGTGGTCGTCCGTTGCGACCGGAAGTGACCTCGCCGATAGCGAAACGGCGTCGAAGATGACGCGGCCAGCGAGATGAGCGGCCAATACGACCGAGGATCTGGCGACACCGCCATCTCGTGGCCCGCAACCGGCGACAATCTGTCGCCACGCGGTGGTGGACATCGCCTCTCGTCCTGCGCAGCGCCTGGCGCGCTCTCCGAGCCTTGGCTCGCCACGTGCAGATGGCGGTTCGCAATGGACTGCGAAGCGGCTGCTGCGATGACCGACGGTGCGGCGGTGAGGGAATGACGAGCCCGGCACGTGTGCTGGCCGCATTGCGATGGCGTATCGCAGTTCCAGATCGTGTGTTCGATCGCCTCTACCCGGAACGTGTGCGGCGACTCTCCTCGGTGCACTGGACTCCAGTCTCGGTTGCGCTTCGCGCTGCGGAATGGCTGGTACCCGAGCCGGGTGCGCGCGTGCTCGACGTCGGCTCCGGGCCCGGAAAGGTCTGCTGCATCGGTGCCCTCGCTCGGGGAGGAACGTGGCACGGTGTCGAGCGCGATCCCTCGCTCGTGGGGGTCGCGACCGCGGCAGCGGCGCTGTTCGACTTGCAGCGGTCGACCACATTCAGTGCCGGCGAGATGGAGGTCGTCGACTGGCGTTCGTTCGACAGTCTCTACTTCTACAATCCGTTCGCGGCAATCCTGTTCGGTGAGGCGCCGTTTGCAAAGACGGTTCGCTGGTCGATGCTCACCGATCAAATCGCCCGAACCGAAGCGCACCTCGCGGAGCTCTCGATCGGCACGCGCGTGGTGACGTATGAGGGCTTCGGTGGCGACATGCCCGATGGCTACACGCTCACCCACGCGGAGCTGATCAACGATGGCCAGCTGGCGCTGTGGACCAAACAACGACCGACGCGTCGTCCACGAGCCCAGTGTCCAACTTGATTCTCCCCCGGCAGATCGCAGCGGCAATGCAGGAAGGGGCGCGCCCCACCGACGCGACGTTCGACCGTTTCCTGCCGCACGATCTCGAGCTCGTCTCAGGCACGTACTGGACACCGATCGAGGTCGCGATGCGGGTCGCCACGTGGCTCGACGATCTGGGCGTCGAGACGGTGATGGACATCGGCTCGGGTGCGGGCAAGTTCTGCGTCGCGGCGGCGATCGCGAGCAAGTGTCGGTTCGTCGGGCTCGAGCAGCGCCCTCGCCTCGTGATCGCGGCACGCCAGCTCGCTCGCAAGTTCGGCGTGGAAGACCGGGTCCAGTTCGTCGTCGGGGGCCTGGATGAGATCGCGACGATTCCGGTGAGTGCGTACTACCTGTTCAACCCGTTCGGGGAGAACCACTTCGGCGCGGGGCGGCGGCTCGACGACGACGTCGAGCTCAGTCCGGGACGCTATGCTCGGGACGTCTTCGTGGTCGAGACCCTGTTTCGTAACGCGCCGCTGGGGACGTACGTGATCACGTACAACGGGTTCGGTGGCAAGCTGCCGGACACGTACGTCCAGAGCCGCGTCGATCGCCAGATGCCGAACATGCTGCGGATGTGGCAAAAGACCAGGCCTCCTCCGGACTCCTCGGAACACGCCGGCTGACGTGCAACCACGACGCGGGTGGTCGTCGAGCGATCAACGACAGCGCGCGGG
>JAGSPR010000619.1 GCA_018262455.1 Deltaproteobacteria bacterium
GCTCCTCCACGGCGGCGGCCTCGGCGTGTGGTCGGTGTTCGCCGATCACGCGAACGCCGAGATCGAGCGCCAGGGACTGAGCCGCTATCGCCTGCGCTCGCCGGTCGCCCCGGGCGCGGACGTGATCGCCGAGCCCCTGACGATCACGAGCGACGGTGCCCTCGACTTCGCGACGCGCTCGGCCCCGGTCGGCGACGACGGCGACGCGGTCCGTCGATTCGCGCTGATCGAGCGTGGGATCTCGGTCGGCCTCGGGTTGTCGACGAGGGAGGCCGCCCGCCGCCGCACCGATCCCAACGGTGGCGTGCGCAACCTCGTCGTCGGCGCCGGCACGTGGGCGGGAGCCCTGCCCGCCCGGCGCACGATCGAGATCCGCCGGCTCCGGTCGCTCTCGATCGATCCGTACACGGGGGACGCGAGCCTGGAGGTATCGCTCGGCATCGAGCGCGGCGGCACCACCGAGGCCGTGATCACCGGCGGGACGATCCGCCTCGATCTCGTCGGCGCCCTCGCCCGCGCCCACCGCAGCGCGACGATCATCCGCCGTGGCCCGTACGTCGGGCCCGAGGCCGTCGTTATCGACGACGCCGAGCTCCTCGCCTAGCCCGTCACTGGATGACGACGATCTCCTCGGCCCACTGCGCGATGTGGTTGCCCTCCGCGAGGACCTGGAACGGCATCCGGACCGCGGGGCCCGTCGCGGGCTGACCCGCGAGGGCGCGCTCGGGATAGAACGGCGCGAGCCACAGCTGCGGCTTCTGATTGGCGGCCGAGCGAACGCCGAACGGGCGGCGCGACGCGACGGTGAACCACAGCACCTTCTCGGTCGCGGTCGCGGTGGGCTCGTTGCTGACGAACGGGGTCCACTTCGGCCACGAGTCGTGACTCGCGGCGGCCTCCGCGGCGCTCAGCCGGATCGGCGGGATGCTGCCGTCGGCCTTGGTGACCCACAGCTGCGCATTCGCGTTGTCGTAGCTGGTGCCGCCGGTCGCCTGGTTGTAGAGGACCCAGCTGCTGTCCGCCGAGAACGACGGGTAGTACGGAAACGCGGCGCCGGTCTGCGGCACGAGGGTCCGCGGCGCCCCCACGGTCTTCGTCGCCGTGTCGTAGTCGAACACGACCAGGCTCGAGGCGGAGGTCCAGACCTCGGTGCCTGCGGTCAGCGCGGTTGCGACGATCGCGGTCCCCGTCGCCGCGACATCGGGATGGGCGATCCGCCCGCCGGTGTACAGCGGCGTCGTCACGCCGGTGGCGAGCACGGTGCGATGCAGGCCCGTCGTGGTCGTCGTGAACATCTCCGCGTTGTCGGGATGGATCGCGGCGAAGTTCCACTGCTGCGTGTTCTCGGGCAGCTGCTTCTGGAGGCCCGCGACCTCGAGCGCGTTACCGTAGTTCAGGTTGCCGCCGTCGCGGCGGTACGCGACGACCGTGCCGTCGCGCGAGACCGCGTGACAGCCAACACACCCGGTCTGACCGACCGCCGGATAGAACTGCTCGGGCGGCGCCGCCTGCGCGGTCATGTCGAAGCGCATGATCGCGCCCTTCGTCGTGTTCCAGTAGTAGACGCCGCCGCGCACCTCCTCCGCCGCGATGCGCAGCGCCTCGCTACCCTCGATGAACGTGCTCGGCATTGCGGTCGCGAGACCGCGCACCCGCACGGTGAGGTCCACGCCACGCGCGCCGCTCGACAGCAGCGACCAGTGCTGCGGCGCGAGCGTGTGCCACGTCGCGGCGCCGAGCGAGGCGACGTAGGTCTTGATCGTGACGAAGCCACCCGACAGCGTCACCTCGTAGACATTCTTCGCGGCGGGGTCGCGCCAGTGGATGTCCATCTCGCCGAGGTTCGGCGGGATCATCGCGCCGGCCGGCGGGTACGCGATCGTGAGGGTCTGCGACGGGTCCGCGGTCGCTCCCGCGAACAGCCCGGGCGCCGATGGATCCGCAGTCCCGGTGACCGTCTGGGTGACGAACACGTCGAAGCTCTCGGTGTCGACCAGGCCGTCGAGGGTCGCCGACACCATGCCGGGGCCGGCGGCCGTCCCGCTCGCGACGAGCTGCGCGTTGGTGACGCTGCCGAGATCCGCGGGGTTCACCGCGAAGGTCGCGGTGGCCGTGACGTCGGTCTCGGTCCCGTCGGCCGCGATCAGGGTCGCCGTGACGGCCGGCGCGGTCGCGACCCCGTCGGCCCAGTCGATGCGCTGCGCCGACAGCGCGACGCGCAGCGACGCGACGCCGCCATCGCCGGCATTATCGCCACCCCCGCCGGTCGCGGGGCCGCATCCGACGACCAGGGCGCAGATCGAGACAAGGCGCAGGAGCATGGGCATCCGGTGTTCAAGCGCCGTGCCTCGCGGAGGGTCGCGAGATCATTGGTGCACCGTCGTCGCGAACGGCGCGGACAATCGACCCCGGTTCCCCTGACCTCAGCGCCCGACACCTACTTCGGCGGGCGGCTGACGCGTGGCATTCCACTTGCTGCAGATGCTCGTATGCCGACCAAGGCCAAGCCGCGCCGCACACCGATGACCGAGTCGTCGGCCAATAACGAGAACCTCGGAGACCACGATCCGCGCAACCTGTTCACCTCCGACGGTCGCAAGCTCGAGGACTCCGAGTTCGTCGGCTCGCCGACGCCGGACACCGACGCCGAGAGCGAGCATCCTCCCGAGCCCCGCCCCTGACGGCGCACCACCTCGATCGCGCAGCGTGACGTCGGCGCACGGCGATGTCCGGTGTCCGGACGCGCCGTCGCGGATCACAAGCTCCTGACGGAGCTGATCGTGGTCAGACGGGTTACGTAGGATCTCGCCGTGCGTTCGTCGAAATACAACGCAGCGGTGCTCGGTCCGATCGTGCAGAGCTCGAGCACGCTCGCCGAGGTCCTCAGGCGGCTCGGACTGCCTGCGACCGGCGGTAACTATCGCCACATCTCCGGACGGATTCGTCAGGCGAATCTCGACATCTCGCACTTCGGGACCAAGACGCTCGCTGCGCGCTGCGCAGGCGTCACGACCGAGAGGCTGGCGCAGCTGGTCCAAGAATCGACCTCGATCGCCCAGGTGCTGACCAGGTTGGAGTTGCCCACCGACGGTCGTAGTCATCGCGAGATCACCCGTCGCATTCGCACCCTCGCGATCGACACGGCGCATCTCCGTGGCCACGGTTGGTCGCGCGGGGAGACCAAGGCATCGCATCCCGCCGTCGCGCGGATCAGCCAGCGTCAACGGTTTCAAGATGCCAAGGTCTTCGTCGAGAACGCGTCGCTCACGGGTGGCAAGAGCCTCACGCCTCGGCTGCTCGCGATGGGGTGGTCG
>JAGSPR010000620.1 GCA_018262455.1 Deltaproteobacteria bacterium
GCGGTCGCCGGCGTGCTGATCGTCGACTACTGGATCCTGCGCAAGAAGGAGCTCGACCTGGCGTCGCTGTACCGCCCGGATGGCGCGTACCGCTACTCGAACGGGTGGAACATGGCGGCGGTGTGGGCAACGCTCGCCGGGGCAGGGATCGCCCTCCTGGGCGCGTTCTGGGCCCCGATGAAGCCGATCTACGACTGGTCGTGGTTCGTCGGGTTCGGCCTCGCCGGTGGGCTCTACTGGGTGCTCATGCGTGGTCGCATCGCACCTTCTCGCCGAGGACAACCGTCCGAGCTACCCACGGCTGTGGTTTACAACCCCCCTGCGCCGCCGCCGGACTGACGCGGCTGCGAATAGATACGGGCCTCTCGGCGACCCAGTTTTTCGTCGCCGTGAGGCACGCCTCGTGCAAAGCTGGACGAGGTGAGCCGAACGACGACGGGCGACCGCTTCATCGCGGGATCTCGGATCGGTGACTACGGGATCGAGCAGGAGCTCGGGTTCGAGGAGACCGGCGTGGTCTACCTCGGCCGACACGTCGTGCTGCCCCGCCACGCCGCGCTCAAGGTGATGCACGCGAGCGACGCGTGGATCAAGTCGGTCGCCGTCCAGATGCTCCGCGAGGCCTGCCTCGTCGAGGCGCTCTCGCATCCCGGCATCCCGCGGATCTACGAGTGCGGCATGCTGGCCGACAAGCGACCGTGGACCGCGTTCGAGTACATCGACGGCGACTCGGTCGGCTCGCAGATCGCCGAGACGCCGATGGCGGTCGCTGACGTCGTCGTGCTCGTGCGCGACGTCGCCGACATCCTCGATCACATCCACCAGCGCGGCATCGTGCACCGCAAGCTGACCGCCGAGGCCGTGATCCGCACGCCCAGGCGCCGGTTCCCGGTCGCGATCCGGCAGTGGGGCCACGCGTGCACGCTCGACCACGCCGCGAAGTCCCGCATCGAGCCGCGCGACGACGTCCACCAGCTCGGCAAGATCGCGTTCCGCGCGCTGACCGGTGCACGTCCCGCGACCAACGGCTCGACGTCCGAGCGCTATCCCGGCGCCCCGCACGACGTCGCGACGCTGGTCGACACCATGCTCTCGAAGGACCCGCCGTCGAGCGCCGAGATCCGCGATCGCGCGAAGTGGCTCGCCGACACGCTCGAGCTGGTCCCTGCGCTCGACAAGCCGCGGTGGACGCCACCGCATGGCCTCAACGACTCCGTCCCGACCGACCTCGAGGAGGTCGGCTCGGGCTTCACGATCCGGATCGCCGGACGCACGCCCACCCGCCGCTAGGGCGTCGTTCGCCGGGGTCGATCAGCCCCGTCGACAACCGACCCCGAGCTCGCCGCGCGCAACCCCGCGAGATGAGCGGCGCGGCGCGGGGCACGCGCCGTGCACCATCGCTCTGCGTGGAGCGCTTTCTACCCGGCGATCGTCTCGGTACGTATCAGATCGAGCGCGAGCTCGGTGCGACGCGAACCAGTGTGCTCTACCAGGTCGCTCACCTCGTCCTGCCCCGGCGCGCCGTGCTCAAGGTCGTGCACCCCCAGAATCAGCCACTGGGGGTGCAGCTCCTTCGCGAGGCGTGCATCATCGCCGCGCTCCAGCATCCGGGCGTCCCGACGCTCTACGAGTCGGGCGTCCTCGAGGATCGACGGCCGTGGTTCGTGGTCGAGCGCGTGGAGGGACAGAACCTCGCCGAGGTGCTCGCGCGCGGCCCGATGGATCCGCTCGAGGCGGGCGCGCTCGTCCGCGATCTCGCCGACGTGCTCGCCCACGTCCATCGCCGTGGCGTGCTCCAGCTCGGGCTTCGCCCCGATCGGATCCTGCTTGTGCATCGCGGACTGGAGCGAGGCGCGCACCCACGATGCACCGGTCGTGGTCCCGCTCGCCGGGACGAGCTCGTATCACGCGCCCGAGATCCGTCGGGGAGATGCGGTCGACGATCGCGCCGACGTGTTCGCCCTCGGCGTGATCGGCTACATGGCGCTGACTGGCGTCAAGCCGTTCCCCGCGGGCTGCACCGTCCACGTCCCGACGCGCGAGCGCTCCCCGACGGCGCCGCGCGAGCTCGCGCGCCTGATCGATCAGATGCTGTCTCCCGATCGGTTCGACCGGCCGAGTGCGGCGGAGATCCATACCGAGCTCGCGGAGATGGTCACCGACGTGTTCGCCGTCGTCGAGCTGCCGACCGCCAGCGCACCGGTGCGGATCCGCAAGCCGAAGTGGACCCCGGCGATCCCGATCTTCACGACCGAGCTCGATCTCAACGACCTGCTGCCGATCGAAGTCGACGAGGGCTGGGACTGAGAATTCCCGTGCCGCTTGGCGGTTCGGCTCTCTAGCGCGACGCGACCGGACGCGCGAGCCGCTCGCGGCTGTCCCGGATCGCGGCGAGCGCGACCGGGTTGCGCACCAGCGTCGGGTGCGTCCTCCCGAGCTCGTCGATCGCCGAATGGATCGCGAGCGCCTGCTTGCGCCACGGGGTCAGCAACTCTTGCATGATGGCGCGCCGCGTCTCGCGCAGGGCCTGCGCCTCGGGCCTGGCGTCGGCAGCCACCAACACCGTCTGCGTCATCCGGTTGATCATCGTCTGGAGGAGCTGCGCCTTCGCGTGCGTCGCCATCACCTGGGTGACCGGGTCGGGCGCCGCGGCGACCTCGTCGAGCATCGCGATGCTCGGCGCGGCGGCCTCGTCCATCGCGGTGATCGAGTCCTGGCCGTCGATCAGCGTCAGCTCCGAGAATCTCGCATCGGCGATGCAGCTCGCGAGCGAGATCCGCGCGGACAGCGCCTGCACGAGGTTCACCGCGGCTGCTCGCTTCGCGATCGGGTGGCAGCGCTCGGGCGTCTCGGTCAGGTCGATCGGCGTCAGCTTGACGGCCGGCGTCGGAGGCTGCGCCGCGGCCGGGTTGGGCGAGGTCGCTGCGGTGGGCGCCGCCCGCGTGGCGGATGGCGCATCGCCCGGGGCAGCGAGCGCCACCGGTGCGAACAGGCTCAGTGAGATCAAGGTGGCGATGGTGCGCATGAGGTCCTCCGGGTGATGGAGGATGGAATTGCATTCGTCGTGCCTCGCGCTCTGGTGCCCCGCGCGCAGGACCGCGCAGTGCGTTCTCCGCGCCTCACCTCGGCATCAGCCGCCGCAGCAGCGCTTGTACTTCTTGCCCGAGCCACACGGGCACGCGTCGTTGCGGCCGACGGCGCTGCCGAGCAGGCGCTGGGTCGCCGCACACAGCAGCTCGAACCCCGCATGAGGGCGCAGCGCGTGGTGGAGGATCGCGCGCATCGGCTCCTGCTCCGTGAAGGTCATCTCGGTGCGCACGTGCTCGAAGTACTTGACCTCGCCCGTCGAGTCCGCGCCGCAGTTGGCGTTGGTCTCGAGAGCGTGGGCGCGGCGGCAGCGCGCCGGCCGTGCCGCGTAGATCGTGCACAGCCCGTCCTGGTTGAACGCGCACATCACGGCCTTGTGCTTGACCTCGATCGCGGCGGCGCGCATCTCCTCGTTGTTGGTCGCGCGGTGGATCGCGTCGATCGTGTCGCCGAGGTCGCGCCGCCACGCCGGAACCTTCGCCGTGAACCTCGCGCGGACCTCGGCCTGCTCGGGGAGCTTCAGCCACTCGGCGACGGTGACGGCCTCGGCCTCGGTGACGAGCACCGGCGCGACGCAGCACGAGCTGCAGCCCGCGGAGCAGGCGATCGCGAGCCCCTGCGCGGCCGCCTCGGCGGAGCGTTCGTCGATCGCGTCGTCGAGCTGCGCGTGCATCGCCATCACGAGGCCCGCAGCGTCCGCGTGCTGGATCACCGGCAGGCGCACGCGTTCGCCTCGCTCGGCTTGTTGCATTGCCGCACCGAGCTGGTTGGCGACGGCGGCGAGGCGTTCGGGATCGGCGGTGATCGGCACCGCGCGTAGCTTACCCGGGTGCGTCGAGCGAGGGCCACCGACGTGCGAGAATGGGGAGTCGGTCGCATGCGCCCTACCGCCGGAACCCGAGCCTCGCCACCGAGCCGCCCGCCCCGCCGGCGTTCGATCATGGTGATCGTGGTCCTGGTCCTGGTGGTCGCGGCCGCGGGTGCCGGGCTCGGTCTGGTGATCGTCACGCGTCTCGAGACCGGCGAGTGGAGTGTCCCGGACGGCGAGTCGATCGAGCGGATCATCAAGATCGCCCCACGTCAGCCGGCCCGCACGATCGTGCTCGAGCGCCGCCCGATCGAGCTGCGACCCGGCGACGACGATGCTCCGCGCGGCGTCTCGAGCGTCCTCGCCAGCGTGCGCGCGAAGGCGTCGAAGCCGGCAACGACCGCGAAGGCCGGGACGGCCGCGAAGCAGCCCGCCGATCCGCGGCGGCCGGCGAAGCTGCCGGGCTGGAAAGGGACCGACAAGGGGTGGCAGCAGGTCGTCAGCTGTGTCGCGAAGCTGTTCGAGCCGTTCGATGTGACAGTGACCGATGTCGCGCCGCCGGACCTCGACAACATCGTGCTCGTCCCGGTGGGGGGGCGCCCCGGAGACCTCGGCGTGACCGACCGCCGGGTCGGCGGGCTCGCCCCGTTCAATGGTGGCGTGATCGCGCGGCCCATCGTGTTCGCGTTCAGTGCGCAGCTCGGGAACCGCGTCCGCGACGTGTGCGAGACCATCGGCATGGAGGTCGCCCATGCCTACGGCCTCGATCACGGCTACCTCTGCAGCGACGTGATGACCTACCTGCAGCCGTGCGGGGCGAAGCGCTTCGTCGACAAGGACATCCGGTGCGGGGAGGCCAAGCCGCGCAACTGCGAGGGCGGTGAGCCGACGCAGAACTCGTATCGCCGGCTGCTCCAGGTGCTCGGGCCCCGGCGGCCGGCCAGCCCGTGAGCTGGAATCGCTGAAATCTCGCGCCGCGCTCGGGCGTCCCTAGAATGAATCGATGTGTCGCATGGTCGGCCTCCTCGCCGCGAACCCCGTGGTCACACGGGGGCTGTTGCGCGATGCGCCGCGGAGCCTGTGGGCGCTGTCGCGCGAACATCCCGACGGCTGGGGTGTCGC
>JAGSPR010000621.1 GCA_018262455.1 Deltaproteobacteria bacterium
GGAGAGCAGGTCGCGGTGGCTCACGATCCCGACGAGGTGCTGCCGCTCGTTGACCACCGGGAGGTGGCGCAGGTGCTTGAGCCGCATGATCTCGTCCGCGAGGGGGAGGGTCTGTTCCTCGAAGAACGAGATCGCGGGTGCGGTCATGAGGTGCTTGACGAGGACCGGAGGCATGCCTCACGGGGGCTGCAACCCGTGGACCCGCAAACCCACGACGATCCGCGCAGCACTTGCGCGGTTCGGGGACTGGCGACCGGCACGTGGCGTGCTTCCGATCGGACCATGCGGAGCGTCCTCGTCGTCCTCGGCCTGGTGATCGGATGCACGTCCGGTCCGCGCAGCTCCGAACCGCAGCCGGCGGAGACGCAGCCGACGGTCGGAGACAAGTCGCTCGTGCAGGCCATGCTCGAGATCCAGGGCCGCATGCACGAGCGGTTCGCCGCGGCCAACCGCATGCAGTACGCGATCTCGCTGTCCGATCTCGGGCGCGCGCATCGCGAGGCGAAGCTGATCGCCGACCTCGACGAGCCCGACGTGCTCCCGATCTGGAAGCCGTACGTCGACGACATCCGCGCCGCGGCGCGCGCCGTGATCGCGACCGAGGATCCGATCGCGGCGGCGCGCACGATGGCGTCGCTGGGCCGGGCGTGCGCGCGCTGCCACCAGGCCGCGAAGGCGACGCTCGACCTCGCCCAGGATCCGATGCCGCCGACCGAGAAGAATCTCGCCGCGACCATGGCGAGCCACCAGTGGGCCGCGGGTCGGATGTGGCAAGGCCTGATGGCGCCGTCGACCGAGCGCTGGACCGAAGGCGCGCGTGCCCTCGAGGGCTCGCCGCTCGCGATCACCGCGGAGGTCGGCGACCCGCCGCACGGGCTCGGCATCGCCGACGATGTCGCGCGAATCCGGATGCTCGCCCGCCGCGCGCAGACCACGGTCGAGCTCGATGCTCGCACCGAGGTCTACGGCGACCTGCTCGGGACCTGCGTGCGCTGTCATGGGGCGATCCGCGATCGTTGAGGCAACGCGCAGAATTCGCGCCTCCCACGCCCGGCGCGCAGAGGTTGCATGAATGGGCCGGGTCGGCGCGACCGTTGCGCGGACCTTGGTTTGCAAATCCGATGGCCATGACCGGCCCGCGCGTCCCCCTCACCCTGGCCCACCCCGATGTCCTGCGCGCCGCGGTGGAGGCGGCGGTGCTGGCACCGAGCTCGTACAACACGCAGCCGTGGCGGTTCCGGATCGCAGGCTCGGTGCTCGAGCTGTTCGCCGATCGACAGCGCCACCTCCAGGTGATCGATGCCGAGCGCCGCGGCCAGATCCAGAGCTGCGGCTGCGCGCTCTACAACGCGCGGGTCGCCGTCCGGGCGATGGGGTACCTGGACGACGTCACGGCGATGCTCACCGATAGCGGGCATCCGGATCTGCTGGCGACGCTGCACCTCGGCGAGCCCCACATCGCGACCGAGCACGACCTCGCGCTGTTCGCCGCGGTCCGCAAGCGTCACACCAACCGCCGCGCGTTCCTGCCCCGGCCGATCGCGGGGCTGCTGAGCGACTCGTTCATCGAGGCCGCCGCCGACGAGGGCGCGACGATGGTCCGCCTCCACCCCGACCAGAAGCGGGCACTCGCGCACCTGATCGACGAGGCCGATCGACTGCAGTACGGCGACCCGGCGTTCCGGGCCGAGCTCGCGAACTGGCTCGCCCCGACCGGCAGCCGGCGACGCGACGGCATCCCGTTCGTCGAGAAGGAGTACGGGTCGTCGCTGCCGTTCACCGTGACGCGCGCGCTGCGCTCGCCCACTCTCGGGGACGAGCTCGGCAAGCTCGAGGAGGAGCTGGTCCAGGGTGCACCGGTCGTCCTCGTGCTCGGCACGCGGACCGACGATCCCACCGAGTGGCTCGCGTGTGGCCAGGCTCTCGAGGCGGTGCTGCTGCTCGCCACGACCCACGGGATGTCGGCGGCGTTCCTCAACCAGGTGCTCGAGATCCCGGAGCAGCGCGGGCGAGTCGCAGAGCTCCTCCCGGAAGTTGGCTATCCCCACATGGTGCTGCGCATCGGGTACCCGGTACACGAGATCCAGCACGCCGCCCCCCGGCGCTCGATCGAGGACGTCCTCGAGACCCCCTGACGAGGTCATGACATGCTGCCCCTCATGAACCGAGGCATCTTGCTCGCGACGCTGGCGCTGCTGGCGGGCGCGTGTGGCAACGACATCGAGGCCGCGCCGAAGCCGAAGGCCCCGGAGCGCAAGGCCCCGGAGCGCAAGGCCCCGGAGCGCAAGGCCCCCGAGCCCAAGCCCGTCGAGCCCAAGCCCCCCGAGCGGTTCGAGCGCGATGACGTCCAGCGCCTCCACATGCACGAGAACTTCGATCTGCTGCGCGCGATCGAGCGCCTGCTGATCGTCGGCAAGCTCGACGATGCGAAGCGCTTCGCGGCCGCGATCTCCGAGGCGCCCGACGCACCGGCGCACGGTCCGTGGGCCGCGCACGTCGTCGCCGTGCGCGACGGGGCCGCGGCGCTGGCGCGGGCCACCACGCTCGAGCAGGCATGTCGTCTCGAAGCGACGCTCGCGGGCGCATGCGCGGGCTGTCACGTCGAGACCGGCGTGGCGCCGGACTTCCGCGTGTTCCCGGTACCGCCCGACAAGGCCACGATCGAGGCGCGCATGCTCCGCCATCGCTGGGCCGCCGACCGGATGTGGGAGGGCATCGTCGGCGGAGCCGATGAACCATGGCGCGCGGGGCTCGAGGTGCTCGCGGCTCCCCCGCTCGACTGGGGGCCCGCGTCCTCCGATCGTGCGATCCATGCGCGCACGCTCCAGCGACTCGCCGATCAGGCTCGGAAGCAGAAGACGCCGACCGTCGAGAGCCGCACCGCGGCCTACGGCGAGATGCTCGTGACCTGCGCCTCCTGCCACACCGGCAAGGGACCGGCCACGCCGGCAACGCCGTCGAAGTGAGCAGCTCGCTGGAAGAGCGTGGCGACACGCGCAGCCTCGTCCAGCTGTGCGGTGGCTACTTCGGTTCGTACGTCCTGACCGGCGTCCTGGTGAAGTACTTCACCACCATCCGCGAGCCCCGGCTCTCGGACATGGCGTACCTGGTCAACAACACCCTGGGCGGGAGCCTGTTCGCGCTCTCGGTGGTCATGGCGGCCGGCTGGATCCGGATGCGCTCGAACCGGATGCGCCGGTTCGGTCCGGTCACGCTGCCCTCGGAGGTCGTCTACATCATCCCGTCGGGCATCTGCACGGCCGTGATCATCCCGACGACGACGCTCATGTACTCGCTGCCGATGTCGG
>JAGSPR010000288.1 GCA_018262455.1 Deltaproteobacteria bacterium
ATCGTGCTCAACGCGCCGCACGACCTCACGAGCAAGCTCGCGGTCAAGGCCAGGCCGCGCACCACGATCGGCCAGTCCTCGGGGTTCGGGGTGATCGACCTGCGGCCGATGCTCGCCGACGTGCCACCCGAGCCGCTCGTCGAGGGCGTGACGTTCGCCGACATCACCAAGACGATCGCAGGTCCGATCACGATCTCGGTGCCCGCCGGTCAGCTCACGCTCGACATCCAGGTCCCGCTGTCCGATCCCGCGCCGTTCACGAAGGTGGTCGAGCACTGCACCGACCTTCCACCGCTCGCCGGCGCGGCCACCGTCGAGGCGGGCGTGTGCCACGTCAAGATCCCCGATGCCAACCTCGAGCTCGATGCGTGGGTCGAGGGCAAGCAGCTGCGGATCGGCAAGAAGGGCCCGGCGGTCGCGGCGACCTCGGTGCCGATGTCACCCGCCGGCATCGAGATGGCGAACGGCGAGTGGGCATTCGCGTTCTGGGGCCGTGGCTCGATGTTCGGCCCGTCGATCCAGCAGACCCACGGAGAGCCGGACGCGAACCCGGCCGTGACGATGCCGATCCGGATCATGTCCGCGGTCAACGAGGCCGGCATCGCCGTCAAGCTCGACGGTGATGCCTTGCGGTTCGTCGCGACCCTGCGGACCTCGTTCGCGAACCCCGACGACGTGCTGGCGAAGCTCGTCGAGATCACCTCCGGCGACCTGCTGGCCGATCGCGCCACCGACAAGGCCCGGCCGATCGCCCTGGCGCACCCAGGCTCGCCGTTCGCGGCCGACTTCAAGGCCGGCCAGGGTGGCCTGCTCGTCCCGACGACGTTGATCGGGATGGGCGCGACGGTCGCGATCCCGGCGGTGCTGCGCTTCATGCGTGGCGATGCCACAGGTCCTGGCCCCGCCGACGCGATGGATCCGGGCGGGCCGGTGCATCTCGAAGACGGACCGACGCCTCGGCCGTGAACTGGGCTGCTCGACGGGCCGCGCCGAGCGAATCACGAGCTAGCATCGCCGGATGTTCGACTACGTGGTCGTGGGTGGAGGTTCGGCGGGGTGCGTGCTCGCGAATCGGTTGAGCGCGGATCCGAAACGCAAGGTGGTGCTGGCCCACGTCGACGGGCGCCGGATGTTCTGGCCGCGCGGCAAGGTGCTCGGCGGTACGAGCTGCCTCAATGCGATGGTCTACATCCGAGGCCACCGCGACAACTATGACGAGTGGCGCGAGCTCGGAAACCCCGGCTGGGGCTGGTCCGACGTGCTGCCGTACTTCAAGCGCTCCGAGGATCACCATGGCGGTGCCTCCGAGCTGCACGGCGAGGGCGGGCCGCTGCCGGTCACCCAGCTCGCGACGACCTCGCCGGTGACCCGCGCGTTCGTCGAGGCGACCGCCGCGCGCTGCAAGGTCGCCGTGACCACCGACTTCAACGGACCCGACCAGGAGGGCGCCGGGTTCTACGACCACACGCTGCGCGACGGCCTGCGCGCGAGCATCGCCGTGAGGTTCCTCGATCCGGTGCGCGACCGGCCGAACCTCACGGTGATCAGTGACGCGCTCGCGACCGGCCTCGTGGTCGACGGCGATCGGGTGCGTGGCGTGCGCGTGCGCGTGCGCGGCGCCGAACAGACGATCCACGGATCGGAGGTGATCGTGTGTGGTGGCGCGGTCGGATCGCCACACCTGCTGCTGCTGTCCGGGATCGGGCCCGCAGGTGAGCTGCGCGAGGTCGGCGTGACCTCCACGCACGATCTGCCCGGCGTGGGCAAACACCTGGAGGATCACCTGCTCGTGCCGATGATGTTCGAAGTCGAGCGCGCCGGTGGTGCCGGGCTGACCCGGCTCGGCCTGATCGGAGGGCTTTTCGACCACCTCGCGCGCCGGCGCGGCAAGCTCGCGGTGAGCCCGCTCCAGGCCGGGGCGTTCGTCCGCACGCGGCCAGATGCGCCGCGCCCCGACAATCAGTTTCACATGATGCCGGTTGGCTACTCCCCGCCGAACACCGACGCGCACCGGCCGGTGCCGTTCGGCCCCTTCGTGTCGATCATGCCGGGGCTGATCTACCCGCGCAGTCACGGCGAGCTCCGGCTGCGCAGCGCGGACCCCGCGGCGGCCCCGGTGCTCGATCCGCGGTACTTGAGCGACGGCGCGGATCTCGAGCACCTGCTTGCCGGGGTGAAGTTGACCCGCGAGATCGCAGCGACCGAGCCGCTCGCGCGGTTCCTGGGAGCGGAGGTGCAGCCGGGCCCGCGGGCCACGTCCGACGACGATCTGCGGGCCCACATTCGTGCGGCGGTCAACACGATCTTCCACCCGGTCGGCACGTGCCGGATGGGCGCCGACAAGCTCGCCGTCGTCGACGCCGAGCTACGTGTGCACGGGCTGCGCGGCCTCCGTGTGGTCGATGCCTCGGTCATGCCGAAGATCATCGGCGGCAACACCAACGCGCCGACGATCATGATCGCGGAGAAGGCCGCGGACCTGATCGCACAGGCCTGATCGGCGTCGGCGCCCGTCAGGGCTGCGGGAAGTACTTCGCGGCGAGCTCCTCGAACAGCGCGGGCACCGGCCCGATCTCGGGCTGGCCGCAGGCGGTCAACGAGAAGCTGTCCTCGGCGTGCTCCATGCTGAACGTCGGTCGGGTGAGCAGCAACACTTCGGTGGTCTCCGCTGGCACATCGCAGGTCGCGTTGGCCACGAACAGCTGGAACAAGCCAGGATCGCTCAGCACCGCACGCGCGCGGTCCACGTCTTCGGGGTAGATCAGCACCGTCTCGAGCGTGGTGTCGCTGTTGGCAGGTGTGTATTGAAACAGCCCGTTCGGATCGAGCGTGGCGCGCAGCGAGCCGAATTGCGCCCCCTGCTTGCCGTAGAGGAATCCGGCAAACGGCAGCGGTGCGGTGCAGTTGACGACGCGCTCACTCGGGATCGCATAGGCCGCGTGGTCGTCGGCGAGGTCGCGCGGGATCGCGAGCTTCACCAGCGCATAGCGGAACTCGACGTTCTCGACGAGACACCCGGCGCCGATCCGCTGGTCCTCGGCGAACACGAACAGCGACTCCTCGCCGCGGTAGGTCGCCACCTCGAGCGCGGTGATCTCGGCGGATTGCCCCCACTTCGCGAGCTGCGCGGGCATGTAGAGCACGACCCATTCGGTGGCGAAGTCGATCTCCACGCGCGGGGCATGGCCCATGGCCTCGAGGTACTGCGCCTCCGACTTGATGAGCCGGTACACGGGCGCGGTCACCGGCGCCCCCGGTCGCTCCGGCGAGTCGCCGAGGATCTTGGTGATCTCCAGGCTGCGGCGGTTCGACAGGATGTCGCCCGCGTCGCTCTTGCCGTCGAGCACATCGACCCCACCGCCAGGAGCGTCGGTGGTGACACATGCGGCAGTGACCGCGGCGACGAACAGTAGACTGGCGAGGTTGCGAATCATGAGGGGGGCTCCGAACGGGCGGACGGCGTTCGGCCTGGCATCAAGCAGTGGCTGTGCCATGGGCAGCCCGAACAACTGTGCCTAGATAGCCGCTGCTCCGCGCGGCACTGGATACTGAACCATCCACAGAATCGGCTAGTTCCGCAGCCAGGCCATCGGAGCAGGTGCAGCGTTTCCGCCGCTACTCCCAGGACACGTCGGTGACGAAGTCGCCGATCTGGAGGCCCGCGAGCCTCGCCGCCGATTCGGGGTCCACCAGCCGCTCGCCTCGGACCGTGAAGTTGCGGAACGTCAGCCCGGTGACGGCGTGGCTCGCGTCGGCACCCTCGAACACCGGGATGTTCGGGTCGTTCGCCTGCGGCTTGCTCGGTCGATACTGCGCGTACCAGGTCCAGTTGCTGGCCGGCGCGGTGAAGTGCGGCGCGTCGATCGTGTCGAACGTGAGGTTCTCGATGGTCCCGAGCACCGTCGCTTGATTGGCGCGAATCCCGATGACCTGCTCGACCAGATGTCGGACGCCCACGCTGACGCGGATCTGCTTGTAGGTCACGTCCGAGTAGCGTGCGCCGTCTCGAACCACGACCGACATCGCCCGATCGGAATCGAACACGTCGTTGTTCTCGAACATCACGTTGTGAAACCGAGCGGACCTGGACTCGGTGCCTAGCTTCAAGGCGGCGTCGACCGAGCTGACGATGCTGTTGGTCACGGTGACGTTCTCGACGTCCGCGAGCAGATCGCTGTTGTTGGATCCCTTGAGGCAGACGCCGTCGTCCTTCGTGTAGATGAACGCGCGCTCGATGTTGACGTTGCGGGACGAGTCGACGTCGATGCCGTCGGTGTTGAGGTTGTTGCGGTCGTTGAGGATCTTCACGTTCGTGATGTCGACGCCGTCGGAGTCGAGCAGGTGCAGGGTCCAGGCGGCCGAATCGCGAAGCATGACGTCGCGAATCGTCACGTTGCTGCTGCTCCGCACGCGGATCAGATTGGGGACCGCGTTGAGCTGCTGACGCACGAACGCACCATCGCCGTCGATCGTGCCGTGGCCCGCGATGTGGACGTCGGTGGCTTCCCCGATGAGGAGCAGCCGCGAGAACGTCATGAACTCGCCAGCGAACTTGGCGTCGGCATCGGTGATCGACGTGTCGGAGCCACGCTCGTGACGCCCCGGATCGATCGGGTAGTTGGTGGCGATCCGGGAGCCTTTGATCCGCGCACCCGCCATCAGGTACAGGGTGACGTGGCTCTTCAGCGACAGCGTACCGGTCGTGTAGAGGCCCGGCGGGAACACCACCGTCCCGCCACCGGAGAGGCTGGCGGCTTCATCGATCGCGGCCTGGATCGGCGCGGTCGCGAGCTGTCCGGTCTTGTCGGCGCCGTGGTCGAGGACGTTGACGACGTCCGGCGCGCCGAGCTTCGGGGCGGCCTCATCGTCGTCCGGAAACAGGAACAGCTTCTCCTGCGAGTTGATGAACAGCACGATCGGCCGGGGCTCGCGGATCTCGAACAGGACCGTGTCGCCGGCAAAGCTCGCGTCGGCAGCCAGGCTCTCGGGGACGGTGCGGACTTGCTTGACCGGTTCGTTGATCCGGATCGCCAGGGTGGTCGGCTTCCCCATCGCGAACCGCGCGAAGCTCTCTTCCCCGAAATGCTGGACGAAGATCTGGTGGGTTCCGGCCTTGATCGAGTACGCCGGGCTGGCGATCGCCCCGGGCTCGGGGGGGTACGCGACCACGTCATCGCTCACGTCGTTCTTGCCGTCTCCATCCGGGTCGCTGGAGTCCGCCGCGCAGGCCGCGGCCAGGATGCTCGCCGCCGCCAGGAGGACGCTCGCCGTTCGGGAATGCAGCAGGGTTGGCATGGCAGCGCGGAACGGTGCAAGCGCAAGGCCGGCGCAACCGTGCGTGGGCCCATGGCAAACGCCTCGATGGATAGTGCGGTGGCCGGCTACTGCGGACTGCTGTCCGCTACCGTCTGTGACCCCGATCATGATGAACGGCAGGGCGCATCACGCTCGACCGCCGTCGTCGCTGGCCGCTGACGACGGCTGCCGCGTCGCGTCGAGATCAGGGCTTCTCGGCGCCCGGCACGACCTTGGGGTCCGCCGGCTTGGTCGGCTTCGCCGGCTTCGCCGGCTTGTCGGCTGGGGCTGGCTTGGCTGCATCGACCTTGCCGGGGAGCAGCACCGTCTGATAGACGCGCTTGCCATCGAGGTAGCGCTTCGCGGCGGCCTTGACGTTGTCCGAGGTCATCCGCGCGATCATCGGCGCCGGGTCGTTGATGATCGTCGGGTCGTCGCCGAACCGATACGAGTTATCGAGCCAGCCGACCCAGAACGCGTTGCTCCGCAGCTGGGTCTCGCGCTCGCGCTCGAACATCGTCTTCACCTTGTCGAGGTAGTCGGCGCCGATCCCATCCTTGGCGATCGCCGCGATCTCCTTCTGCGCCGCCGCGAGCAGCTCGTCGACCCGCTTGGGCTCGGCGCCGAACTGGATGGTGAACACGCGCTCGCCGTGGGGCGAGCGGACGATCGCGCCGCCGGCACCGACGCCGTACACGCCGCCCAGGTCCTCGCGCAGCAGCTCGCGCAGCCGGATCGAGAGCACGCGTCCGAGGATGAACATGTCGCGATCCTTGTCGCGCGACCACGTCTCGTCGCCGTGGAACAGCACGCTCGCGCGCGCCTTGTTCTGGTCCTGACCGAGCTTCCAGTCGCGCTTGACGATGCCGCCGAGCCGACGGACCCCGAGGTCCTTCTCCTGCTCCTTGCGACCCTTCGCTGGCAGGCTCGCGAGGTAGGTCTCGACCAGCGGCCGGAGCTTCGTGAGGTCGACCGTCCCGACGATCACGAACGTGAAGTCGGTCGCGTCGCCGAATCGATCCTTGTAGAACGCGAGCGCCTTGTCGGCATCGAGCTTGGCGATGTCGGCCGGCTGCGGGGGCTTGCGCCGCGCGTTGCCCTTCCACAGCAGCTCGCTCGATTGCAGCGCGAACTGGACGTCGGGGTTGCGCAGCCGGTTCGCGAGCTGCTCGGCCATGTTGGCCTTCCACACCTCGATCGCGTCGTCATCCTTGCGCGGCGCGGTCAGCTTCAGGTGGACGAGCTGGAACATCGTCTCGAGGTCGCGCGCCGAGGCGTGGCCATCGACGGACTCGGTGACCTCGCCGATCGACGTGCCCGCGCTCGCCCGCTTGCCGGTCAGCACCTTGCCGAGCTCCTCGACGTCGAGCTCGCCGACCCCGCCGATCGCGGCGATGTTGTCGGCGAACCGCGCGTCGGGAAACTGCTTCGTGCTCGCGGTCGCGAGCCCACCCGGCGAGCTGCCGCTGAGCGAGATCGAATCGGCCTCGAATTCGGTCGGCTTGACGATCACGCGGGCGCCGTTCGACAGCGACCACTCGGTCACGCCGATCGCGTCCAGCTTCGCCTCCTTGACGATCGTGCCCGGCTTCGGCGGCTGCGTCATCAGCGCGGTCGCCGCCGCCTTGTCCGTCCACGGATCGATCGTGGCCTTCTCGACCTCGGCGACGATCTCGAGCACGCGCGCCTGCGTGGGCAGCGGCTTGCCATCGGGACCCGAGATCGAGATCACCCGGTTGTCGGCGCCGCCATACGACTTCGCGAGCGAGTCGAGCTCGGCCAGCGTGATCTGCGGCAACACGGCGAGCGTCAGATCTCGCTCGGCGGCGCGGCCGATCATGAACTCGTGCTCGAAGAAGTTACGCGTCATCTCGCTCGTGAACACCCGGGAATCGGAGGTCTCCGCCTCGGCCGCGCTCTGCTCCGACGCGCGGGCGATGTTCGCGCGGGCGCGATCGAGCTCGGTCTGCGTGAACCCATGCTGCTCGACGCGCACCACCTCGGTGAACAGGCTCTTGAGCGCATCCTCGACCCGGCCGCCTTTGACCTGCGCGCTCCGCGTGAACGCATCGATCTCGCGCGTCAGTCCCGAGACCTGCGCGCCCGCCCGGGCGAACGGCGCCGACTTGTCGCGCGCGACCGTGTCGAGCCGCTCGTTGATGATCTGCGCGTACAGCTGCTCGGCGACGATCCGGCGGAAGTCGGCCTTGGTCGCCTCGGCGCGGTGCGCGACCGAGTTGTAGACCGCGACCCGCTGGACGGTCTCCTCGCGATCGGTCTCGATCGACACCCGCGTGCCGCTCGCGACCGGCACCTCGCCACGGGGGCGCGGGCGCGGCCGGGCCGGGTTCTTGAGGTCGCCGAACGTGGCGGCGATCTGCTTCTCGATCGCGGCGGTGTCCTCGAAGTCACCGACCGCGATCACCGCCATCAGATCGGGGCGGTACCAGTCGTTGTAGTAGCGCACCAGCGTCTCGCGCGGCGCCTTCTCCAGCGTCTCGGGGAGCCCGATCGTCAGCCGATCGGCGTAGCGCGAGCCCTTGAACAGGACCTTGACCTGCTTGTCGAACATCCGCTGGCCGGCGCCGCGGCCGAGCCGCCATTCGCCGAGCACGACGCCGCGCTCCTTCTCGACCTCGGGGCCCTCGAAGCTGAGCGCCGAGCCCCAGTCGTGGAGGATCTCGAAGCCCTTGTCGACGAACTTCCGGTCATCGGTCGGGACCTCGAGCTGGTACACGGTCTCGTCGAAGTTCGTATACGCGTTGAGGTCGGCGCCGAACCGCATGCCGATCCCCTCGAGGTACTTGACGAGATCGTTCTTGGGGAACCGCTGCGTCCCGTTGAACGCCATGTGCTCGACGAAGTGGGCGAGCCCGCGCTGATCGTCGTCCTCGGACAGCGATCCCGAGTTCACGGCGAGCCACAAGAACGCGCGGTTCTCGGGCTTCTTGTGCCGGAGCACGTAATAGGTGAGCCCGTTCGCGAGCTTGCCCTGCTTGACCTCGGGCCACAGCGGCAGCGTGCCGTCGGCCGGCGTGGCATCGCCGTGGTCGGCGACGACGCCGTCCATGGGCTTGCCCATCCCCACGCCGGGCCCGACCGAGGATTTCGCACCGCCGCACGCGACGACGATCGACAGCCAGAGGACGACGACTCGCTTCATCATGGGCGGGACATTGCCACGAGCCGCGGCGCCTCGCTCGCGTCTGGCGACGATGACGTGCCCCGCAGGCTCGCTATGCTCCCGCAACGCGGTATCCTGGTCGGGATGTTGTCAGCTGCTTCTCATGAGATGGGCCACCTGGTCCTGCGCCGCGATGTGACCCCGAATGGGGTGAAGATCTTCTCTGCCACGATGTTCGCGGATCGCGATCGGCTCGGTGACAAGGTGACCGGCTGGCTCGAAGCCAATCCCAAGTGCGAGGTCACCGAGTTCGTGGTGACGCAGTCGAGCGACAGCGCGTTCCACTGCATCGCGATCACCGTGTTCTACTGGGAACGCCTGCAGCCGAGCTGAGCCCCG
>JAGSPR010000622.1 GCA_018262455.1 Deltaproteobacteria bacterium
CTTCTGTTCGGGATCGCCGCTCTCCTTGAGCAGATCGGCGAGCTCGGCGGCGGCCCGCGCGATCGGGATCGAGCCGTCGACGCCGGCGACCGCGCGCGCGGCCATCGCGCGGGCGATCACGCGATACGCCACGCCGTCCTGCGGGTCCTTCTGGACGCGTGCGCGCATCGCGCCTGCGACGCGGTTGAGGTGGACGCGCACGGACGTCATGTCGCCTGCGTCCTTGTAGAACTGCACCAGCGTGGTCAGCGCGTCATCGTTGGTCGGCGCTCCGTCGAGCGCGAGGTTGAGCGCGCGCTCGGCCCGCTTGCGATCGTTGAAGCCATCCTTGAAGATCTTTGCGACCCGCTGCAGGTGCGTCGCGCGGCGATCCGGATCGGTCTCGTTCTTGACCAGACGCTCGCATGCACCGAGCGCGAGCTTCCACTCGCCGGCCTGGGTCGCGAGATCGGCGAGCCGGACGAGCGTGTTCTCGTCGTCGGGCTGGTAGGTCAGCGCGCGCTGGAACGCCTTGAGCGCCATCGGGACGTCGACGAGCCGATCCGCGTAGATCAAGCCGAGGCGGAAGCACAGCGTCTTCAGGACATCGGGCTGACGTTCGAGCCGCGCGCGCGCCATCAGCGCATCCGCTGCCTCCTGCCAGGCGCCCTGCTCCCACGCGATGTCGGCGATCGCCGCGTGCGCGCGCAGATCATTGGGATCCGAGTCGAGGATGAACCGGTAGTGCTCTTTCGCCGTGTCGCGATCGGAGAGGAAGTTGCGGTGGAGCTCGGCGAGCGCGCGGTGCATCTCGATCCGCACCGGTCCCTGCTCCTCGACCTCGAGCCGCTGGGCGAGCAGCGTCGCGAGATCGTCGTGGTTCGCGTCTTCCTCGAGCAAGATCCGCAGCCGGAGGAACGCGTCTTTGTGCTTGGGGTCGGCGTCGAGCGCCTTGCGGAAGGCCGTCATCGCCTGCTCGCCGACGAGCGCCTTGTCCATCAGCGCGACGCCCGCGAAGTGGTAGAGGGCAGCGCGCTGCATTTCGTCGTCGGAGTTCGCGGCCTGACGCGACGCGGCCTCGGCGACGTCGATCCACAGCTGACCCTTGAGCGCGGCCTGACGCCAGCCCTCGAGCGCGGGAATGTGACCCGGCAACGCCGCTTCGGCCCGGCCGAAGCGCAGCACGGCCTCGTCGATCTGCCCGATCTCGGCGAGCGTCTCGCCGGCGCGGGTCCAGAACGCGGCCTGTGTCTTCGGATCGCCCTCGAAGTAGTTGGCGATCTTCTCTTCGAGTTGCGCGAGCTCGGCCGAGAACCCGGCGCGGCGAACGATCGACTCGAGGTGCAGCAGCGCGAGTCGCGCGGTCGGCAAGATCGACGCGTCGCCGTCGAGGACGCTCCGGTAGATGTCCGCGATCTCCGTCTCGGGCCGCTGATCCCGCGTCGCGAGGCCCGCGAGGTCGAGTAGCAGCGCCGCGCGATCGCGCGTGTGCTCGCCGGCGAGTGTGGAGATCTGCGCCTTGCGCAGGCGCAACAGCTCGGAGAGCTGATCCCCGATCGCGTACCGGCGCTCGAGACGGATCAGCAGATCGATCCGCGTGGGATCCGCCTGCGACGCGCTCTCGAGCGAGATCTGCGCCGACTCCTGATCGCTGCGCAGTTCGCCGTCGATGTGCGCGAGCAGCTCGTACGCGGACGCCTTGGCAACGGCATCGCCGGACTCCTCCGCGGCACGGAGCTGCGCGAGCGCGAGGCCGGTGATCGGCGCGGGATCGCGGAGCTGGGTCGCGACCCGGATCAGGGGCACCGCGGCGAGCGGATCGCCGGGCCGGAGCTCGAGCGCGCGCTGGTACAGCGCGAGCGCGCCTGCCCCGTCGCCGTGGAGTGCGGCGAGATCCGCGTCGCGCACGATCCGCGCGAACGCATCTGCCGACGACACGCCGGGCGCGGGCTCGCTCCGGCGCGGCGGCGCGGTGCTCGGGCGATCACCGGCGCGGCGCCGGGCGGCCGCGAGCAGGTCGGGCACGACACCGAGCTGAGGCAGCGCCTGCTCGACGCGGCCGAGCAGCTGCGTGGCACGCGACGCATCGCCCGCATCGAGGGCGAGCTGGGCGGCGCGCAGGCGGAGCGACGCTCCCTCGGTGGTCCCGGCCTTGCTGTCGAGCAGGTTCGCGCGATCCTCGAGGGCCACGGCCGCATCGCCGAGCTCCTTCTGGCGCGCCGCGCCGATCACGAGCGCGACCGTGCGACGCGGATCATCGAGGCCGGGCGCGAGCTCGCGCAGCATCGACTCGGTGCGGCCCGGATCCTCGGCGGCGTACAGGCGCGCACGGCGCAGCCCGAGGCTCGCGGCGGCCCAGGGCGAGCGCTCCGCGACCTGCGCTCGCGCGAGCACCTCGGCCATCACATCACGATCCCCGAGCCGGCTCGCCAGGACGATCGCCGCGGCGTGAGCGCTGGGGGACTGCGGACCGTGCTCGAGCACGCGCTCCCACGCCTCGAGCGCGGAGGCGGTCGCGCGCTGCAGGTCCTCGCTCGCGTGCTCTCCAACGTGCGGCTCGGCGGCGGCGGCAGCGCCCACGGCCTCCTCCCACGCGACCGCGCTGCGGAGCTGGGCGACCTCGCGATCGAGCTGCTCGCCCGGTTCGGCGGCGAGCTCGGCGAACAGCTTCGCGCGCTCGGACCACTGGTTCGCGGCGGCCAGCGCCTCGCCGAGCGCCTCGGCAAGCGCGATCGAGCCCGGACGCTCGGTGTGGCCCTTGCGGAGGATCTCGATCGCCGCCGTGAGCTGGCCCTGCGCGATCAGACCGTACGCTGCACGCAAGCGAGCGCGCTCGCGTTCGACGTCGGCGGCGACGGCGAGATCGACGTCGATCGAGGCCTGCGTCTCCTCGGCGGCGACGTGGGCAGTGCGCAGCTGTGCGGCGGCGTAGTCGTCACCCGGATCGAGCGCGAGCGCGGCCGTCCACAGCTCGGTCCCGCGCCCCGCGTCGAGCTCCGCGGCACGGGCCGACGCGTACGCGCGCTCGGCCGGTGAGGCGCCGGTCGTCGCCCAGTGGGCGAACGCGGCGGCGGTCGCCGCTGGATCGCTCCCCGCCGCGGCGGTCTCCGCGGCGAGTCGCGCGACCAGCGGATCGCTCGGCGCCGCCGCCGTGGCGATCGCCGCGGCGGCGATGCTGGTCTCACCCGTGGTCCATTGCTGGGCCCGGAGCGCGGCCGCGGCCGCCGTGATCGGATCGACCAGCTCGATCGTCTTCGCGAGATCGACGAGCGCACTCCCTGCCCCTGCCCCGTCGGCCTGCGCGGCGGCGTGCCGGATCGCGCCG
>JAGSPR010000289.1 GCA_018262455.1 Deltaproteobacteria bacterium
ACGAGGTGTCCTCGATCGGACCGAACGGGGGCAGCAGGCTCGTGGCATTGGCGCAGCCGCAGCTATCACCCTCGGGGAAGGCGCGCTCGAGCGCGGCGGGGGACGCGGTCTCCACGCCGTCCTCTTTGCCGCCGCCCCAGGCGAGATCGTCTTCGGAATCGGCATCCGACGATGCGCACCCGGCCCCACCGAGTGACGCGACCAGCATGCAGACAACGCTGTGAGACCGTGGGCGCATGGAGGCTTCGAACAGCAAGCGATGCGCCACGCTTTACACCTGAGGTGTCGGGCGCTTGCGAGCGCAGGAAGCCCGAGTAGCCGGCATGACTGCTTGCCGGAGCGCCCGATGTACCCACCACGACCGGGTAGCTCGACCCGCTACGACGGATCGCGCTGATAATAGAACGCGACCGATCGGTAGCGCTCGAGCACGGACGGATCACCGGGCCCGATCTCGAGCTCCAGGTCGAGCCCGCTGTGGAAATCGATCGCGTCGTTTCCGACGTGCCAGCGACAGGCGCTCGCGGCACCCGCCGCTACACCCACCGCTGCGCCCTCGACACTCCACGCCTGCGCGAACGCGTTCGAGGATGTACCGTGATCGAAGTACCACCCCGAATTGAAGTAGTCCTCCGTACCGGTGCCCTGGATCGCCAGCACTCCGTCGATCGTCGCGCGCTCGTCACCCTCGAGGAAGTTCAGCGAGGCGGCACCGAGGCCGCCGGCCGCGAGGGCATGCCCCTCGAGCGCCGCGCACACCCCGACGAGGCGCCCGCGCCCCGCCACGTGCGCCAGCGGATGGGTCGACGCCGGTGGCAGCGTCTCGTGGGTCTGCGCATGGAGCGTGCCCCAGGGCTCGGGCGGCAGCGCGGCCTCGCCATCGATCGAGATCTCGAGCGTGATCGGCTGGGCTCCGGTGTTGCGCACCGTCCACTCGGCCGCACTGGTGAACGGCATCGGCAGCCGGAGCTCGAGCGTGACGTCGCCCGCCGAGCTCGCACCGTGGAGCGCGAGGCTCGCGTTGTCAGGCGCGTCGCGGATCGCCGCGAACAGCGACGTGAGCGGTAGCGAGATCGCCGGCACGGCGTTGTCCCATCGCGCTTCGAGCAGGACGTCGTGCGCCCGAGCCAGCGACGTCGCGGCGAGCTTGACGCGGAACGTGTGGATCGTCGCCGGCCCGGTGAGCTGCGCCACCACCTGCGACGTCGACGGCGCGACCGTGAAGGGGGTCGGCGCCTTGAGCACGCTGCCGGTCACGGGGCCATCAGCGAGCGCGGCCAGCGTCGAGATCGCCGCATCGCGCTCGGCGAGCCGGGCGGCCGGGGCATGGCGCGGCGCCGACGCGGCATCGACCACCGCGTCGACTTGATAGAACACGACATCGACCGGCTGGATCCGATCGATCGCGACGATCAGCTTGGTCGCGAACACGATCGGGTAATACGTCGCCACGTAATTCGCCGCACCCGCCCCGAACGGCGGCGCGAACATCTCGCCCGCCGTGCCGGTGAGCACGTCGGCGAGCGGTACCTGGACCGCAGGGACCTCGCCATCGTCGATGTAGATCCGGAGGATCTCGTCGCTCGGCGGCGAGTTGTGCCAGTTGAACGTCGTCATCCACAAGCGAGCGAGCACGCCGGATCCTTCGAACCGACCGAGCACGAAGCCGTGGACGTACGGCTCGGCACACGCGAGGAGCGCGAGCTTGGGTTCCACCAGGGTGGGCTTGCCAATCTGCGCGTCCTCGCTGGCGCACAGGAAATTGCTGAAGTCGCTGTTGCCGTTCGAGAACAGCGGATACGGCAAGGCGGCCGGTGGGTTCGTCCCCCGATCGGTGCTCGCCGCCTGCAGATAGTGGCCATCGCCGAGCGTAGGCAAGCGCCGCCAATCGGCCATCCGAAGCAACGCGGTGGCATCCGCGGTCTCGAGCGGAACGATCGTGGAATCCAGCGCGGGCCCGGGGCCGGGATCTTGGTTGTCGCCACAGCCAAGCCATGCACCCACGACGACGGCAGCCCACGAGACTCGACGCATCGGGCGCAAGTCTGGCACTTGCGGCGATCATGCACTAGGCCCGTTGCCTCACGGTGCTACCATCACCCTCGTGCAGCGAAGACCGCTCGTGCGCGATGCGACGCGCCTCAAGGTGGTCCACCGCCAGCGGGTCTTGCGCCATGGCGATGCCGAGCCGGCGCCCTCGTTCGTGCGCGGTGCGCACCCCACACGGGTCCTCGCGTCGGCGGCCGATGGCTGGCAGCGCTTGCTCGAGACCGAGTACGAGTCGGTGGTGATCTCGAGCTGGATGACGGCCGCGTTGGCGCGGCTGGCGGCACCACTGGATCTCCTGGGCGCGTTCGGCCGTGTGGTCGAGGACGAGATCCGCCACGTCGACGTGTGCGCACAGATGGTGGATGCGCTGGGCGGTCAGCCTCTGGTTCCGAGCGGCGCGCTGCCACCGTTGCCGGGTGGGCTCGAGCGCGACAGCGAGAGCGAGTTCGAGACCGTCAGTGGGCTGGTGGGGTTCTTCTGCGTGTTCGAGTTTCTCTCGGCGCTGGTGTTTCATCAGGCGCTCGAGGCCGCCGCCGACGAGCTGCCCCGGTGGGCGCTGGGCGAGATCCACCGCGACGAAGCCTTCCACGGCGCGTTCGGCTTCGAGGCAGCGCGCCACTTCGTGCCGGCGTGGTCGGAGGACCGGCGGGTGCGTCTGGCGCGGCGGGTGGAGGCCGAGGTCGCCCGCTTCGAGCAACGGCTGGGTGGACCGCTGCCGGCCGAGGCTGCTCTGGCGCCGCTATCTCCCGAGGTGACGGCGCTCGAGCAGCTCGGCCTGTTGTCGCCGCCGCACCTGCTCACGACGTTCTACGCCGGTGTTGCCGGGCAGCTCGTGCCCAGGCTGCTCGAGCTCGGCATCCCGGTCGAGCTCAAGGTTGACCTGGCACGATCTGACTCCTAAGTTCGCGCCGTGATCTCGCACGCTCGCGTTCGGCAACTGTCCGCTGGCCTCCTCGCGGCGTGGCTCGCGGCATGCGGCGCGCCGCGCAGCTCGCCAGGCTCCAGCGCCGAGCACGGCCTGGCCGGCTCGCCGGAGGCGACCGCGCGTCCGGGCCGGACCTTCTACGTGACCGCCGTCCGCGATGGCCAGGTGGGCAGCGGCACCGCGGTCGATCCGTATCGCAAGCTGGCGGACGCGATCCGCGCCGCCGGCTCGGGCTCGACGATCCTGCTCGATCGTGGCATCCACTTCGCCAGCCCGACCCAGGCTACCGACACCACCTGCGGCAACTGCGGCGACGCCGAGTTTCGCGGCGACATCCCCATCACGGTCGGGTTTCGGATCGCCGACAAGGCGCTCACCTTGAAGGGGGAAGACCGCGAGCAGACGATCCTGTTCACCGGGGCCGGGTACGGCGTGTGGTTCGAACATGCCGGCGAGTCGCGGCTCGAGAACCTGCGGATCTCTGGCGGCCGCCGCGACGCCGACGGCCACGCCACCGACGCGGCCGTGGTGATCAAGTACAGCCACGTCACGATGAGCCGGGTCGACCTCGTCGACAACGACAACCTCTACGCGGGCACCCCCGATCCCGTGGTCGGCGTGGCCGGCGTCGCGGTGCGCGAGGGCGCGACGCTCGACATCGATCACTCGCGCATTCTCGACGCCAGCTGGGACGGCATCGCGGTCTATCGCAGCGATCCGCAGGTGCCCGGCTCGACCGCGGTGCTCCGCGCCAGCGATAACCTCATCGCCTGCACCCGCGATTGTGTCCGCAAGGCCGGCCGCGGCGTCGGCATCGGCATCACCTGGGACAGTCGGGCGTTCGTGCGCAACAACGAGGTCCATCACTACTGGAAGGGCATCGGTGCGTTCGGCGACTCGGTGGTCACGATCGAGAACAACTATGTCCACGATCAGCACGGATGGGGGATCGCCGTCGCCGGCAACGCCCACGCCGACGTGCGCAACAACTTCATCCATCACAACGGCACCGCCGGTCTGTCAGCCTGGGAGGGCGGCGTGTCGGGCAGCTTCGTCAACAACGCGGTGGTCGCCAACGGCTGGCAACCCCGCGAGTGGGTCGGCAAGAACACCGGCATCTGGCTCAACTCGACCGCCATCGAGCCGAGCTACAACCTGCTGTGGATGAACCAGCCCGTCGACGCCTGCAGCGGTGGTGAGCCCGGCAGCACCGCCTGCACCGAGCTCGCGATGATCGGCCAGCGCGGCAACCGGCGGGACGATCCCAGGCTGGCCGCCGACTTCATGCCGGGCGAAGGCTCACCGGTCATCGACAGCGGCGACCCGGCCGTGCACGACGGCGATGGCAGTCGCAGCGACATCGGCTTGCGGGGTGGCCCGGCCGCGGCGTGGGATCCGCCGTCGGCGCCGTCGACGCCGTAGGGAGCGAGCGGAGAGATCTCTTGCGCGTGATCTGACGCGGCGCGTGATCGGCAAGCGTTGCGTCGAGGTGCAAGACCTTCGCTGCGACAATGTGACGGCGGCGCGCGCGAGCAACGGGCGTAGAGTTGAGTCGTGGGGTCGATTCGACAGATCGGCATGTGGGGCGCGACGCTCGCGCGCGCGGCGGTGATCGCGTTCGTCGCGATGCTCTCGGTCGCGGCGTACACCGCCGGCTCGATTCGCCGCCTCGCGATTGTCGATCGTGCCCGCCGCGCAGAGCACCGCGCGCGGCAGCGCGGCAGGTTGCTGCGCTGGTCGTTCGGGCGGCTCGGTGCCACCTTCATCAAGGTCGGGCAGGTGATGAGCTCGCGCGCCGATCTGCTCTCGCCCGGCGTGATCGCCGAGCTGCGCTGGCTCCAGGATCGTGTGCCGCCGTTTCCGTTCGCCAAGGTTCGTGAGGTCGTGGAGCACGAGCTCGGCGCACCGATCGAGCGCTGGTTCCGCGAGCTCTCGCCGGTGCCGGTCGCGGCCGGCAGCGTCGCCCAGGTCCATCATGCCGTGCTCACCACCGGCGAGGAGGTCGCCGTCAAGGTGCTGCGCCCGAACCTGATCGCGCGCGTCCGTTGCGATGGTCGGATCATGCTGTGGCTCGCCCACTTCGCGCACGCCGTGTCGCGCCGCGCGCGCACCGCCGACGTGGTCGGCCACGTGCGCAACCTGGTCGCCGGGATCCTCGCGCAGACCGACCTCCGTCTCGAGCGCAACAACTACGAGCGGTTTCGCCACAACTTCGCCAACCACCCCGGCCTGCATTTTCCTCATGTCTATCGATCGCACTCGACCCGCTCGGTCCTGACCATGGAGTTCGTCCACGGCACACGGCTCGAGGACGCGACCGTCGAGCACCTCCCGCAGGCGGCCGAGGTCATCCGCTCCGCGTTCTTCTCGATGTGCTTTGATCACGGCTTCGTGCACGCGGATCTTCATCCCGGCAACGTGCTCCTGCGCGACGACGGGGTGGTGGTGTTCCTCGACGTCGGGCTGGTCAAGCGGTTGTCGCGCGGCTTGCTCGAACAGGTCGTCGACTTCACACGCTGCATCGCCGCCGGCACCGCGCAGGACCTGATCTCGCACCTGCAGCGCTACCATCGCTACCTCGCGGGCACCGACTGGGCCGCCGTCGAGGCCGATGCCGCCGCGTTCATCGGACGGCTGCGCAAGCGATCGATCCTCGAGCTCGAGCTCGGAGCGATCGTGAGCGAGTTGTTCGCGCTCGCGCGCAAGCACAAGATCCGACCGATGCCCGAGATGACGCTCGTGCTGCTGGGGATGGTCACCAACGAGGGCATGGCCAAGCAGCTCGATCCCACGGCCGATACCATGGCCGAGCTGGCCAGGTACCTTGGAGCCAGGGTGATCGGACCGAATCCGCCAGCGGTCCCCCGTCGGTGTGCGCGAGGATCGCAGACGTCGCTGCGCGTGCCGGTCGGTCTGATGCCTCTCGCGCCCGTGCCGCGGATGAGGCTGGTGATCGCGCGCCCTCCACGGGTGTCTCGACCCGCCCGGATCACGGCGGGCTTCCTCGCCGCCCGCGCCGCCGCCCGCAAGGATCACTAGGCGAAGCGGCCGCGGGGGCCGCGTTCTCCACCACCATCCGCGCTAGGTGACGCTCCATACAATTGATACGCCGTAACGAATCGGCGCATCATCCGTTTCAATTCCATGCGAACCGCGCTCGCGCTCCTGCTCACCGTCGCGGCGACGAGTACGGCCCTGGCCGATCCGTGCGACGTCGCCCCGGTGGCGCGACGGGTCCACAAGGTCCTGGTCACGTTCCCCGAGCCGATCTCGACGAGCGAGGCGGCGCGCGAGAAGGCGGTCGTCGCGCTGCGGCACGACGTGCGCGAGGTCATCGCCGACTACGGCGTCGGCATCGCGATCCCGGTGGTCGTCACCGCCGATGACCGCCAGATCGCCGCACTCACCAAGCGCGGCCTCGGGGCCCAGGTCTCCGATGAGCTCGATCTCGTGAGCTTCCAGGGGGTCGTGATCGACACCAGCGGACGCGGGCGGCTCGAGAAACCTCTCAGGATCTCGGGATGGGAGCTCGAGGCCAAGCGGGTGGTGCCGTATGCCGTGCAGCTTCGCGGACCGAGTTACACGGGTGCCTGGTTCGACGGTGTGATCGCGAAGCTCGACGCGATGGGCCTCCAGTATGGCCAGATGTTCGACGGCAGCCTCGACGTCGCGATGACCGAAGCGCAGGCGCGCAAGGTGTCGGCGCTCGCCGAGGTGCAGTGGGTGGGACGGGTCGAGCCGCTGTACAAGGTGTCACCGGAGCTCGCCGGCCTGGAGTGCCCGCTGGTTCCGCTCGCGAGGGTCGGCAGGCTCGCCGCCGCGGCGGGCGACCGCAGGACCGCAGGCGCCTTGATCGACCTCACGGTCACGTACTTCGAGGACTCGCCAGCGCTCCGCGCGGCGATCAAGGCCGCGGGCGGAACGGTCATGTTCGATGGCTCGTCGAGCGGCGGTGCGTTTCTCACGATCAGTGCGCCGCGCCGCGCGATCCGCACCCTCGCGATCCGCAGTGATGTCGCCGCGATCGCGGGCAGCTCCCCGGGATCGATCGACTGATCACCACGATCCGGCTCGGGCGGCATGCCCCTTGCTGAGCAGTCCTCGTGTGCATGCAGCGGAACTGGCGACCTGGTCACGGCGTGCGACGCGCTCCTCGCGGGCCGGTGCGGCAGTGCTGGGTGCGTCGTCGGCGCTCGGTCTCCCCCGTCCCGAGGGGGGTGGGCGTTGATCGGATGGGAGCTCGTGTACGACGGCTACGATCCGGCGCAGGAAGGCGTACGGGAGAGTCTCTGCACGCTGGGCAACGGGTACATCGCGACGCGCGGGGCGGCCGTAGAATCATCCGCCGACGGCGTGCACTACCCGGGCACGTACATCGCGGGTTGTTATGACCGGCTGTCGACCGAGATCGAGGGCCGCGTGCTCGAGCACGAGGATCTGGTCAACGCGCCGAACTGGCTCCCGCTCACGTTCCGCCCCGCGGACGGCGCCTGGCTCGGAACCGAGCGGGTCGAGATCCTGAGCTACCGCCAGACCCTCGATCTCAGAGCGGGCGTGCTGATCCGGGACGTCCGCGTCCGGGACCCGCAGCATCGCACCACCCGCGTGACCTGTCGGCGTCTCGTCCACATGGGCGAGCCTCACCTGGCCGCGCTCGAGATGACGCTGACGGCCGAGGATTGGTCGGGTCGCATCGAGCTGCGCTCGGCGCTCGACGGCGGAGTCGCCAACCGTGGCGTGGCGCGCTACCGGCTGCTCCACGACCTGCACCTCGCACCCGTCGGCGCTCGTGCGCTCGGAGAGGACGCGATCATCCTCGTCGTCCGCACGGTCCAGTCCGGGATCGAGATCGCGCAGGCGGCGCGAACCCGGGTCGGCGAGGGCCAGCAGGTGCACGCATGCGAGCGACGCACCATCGTCCGTGGTGGATACATCGCGCAGGAGCTCGTCCTCGACCTCGAAGCGGCGCGGCCCGTCACGATCGAGAAGATCGTGTCGCTCTACACCTCGCGCGACCGCGCGATCTCGCACTGCGAGCTCGCCGCCCGCGAGAAGCTTGCCTGCGCGCCCGCCTTCGACACCCTGGTGCGCTCGCACGCGCTGGCGTGGGAGCATCTGTGGCGCTCGTTCGATATCGAGCTCGAGCTCGAGGATCGGGGCCGGCTGGCCGGGGTCGAGATCGGCGTGATCCTCCGGCTTCACGTGTTTCACCTGCTCCAGACCGCATCGCCCAACTCGACCGATCTCGATGTCAGCGTCGGCGCGCGCGGGCTTCACGGCGAGGCCTATCACGGGCACGTGTTCTGGGACGAGCTGTTCGTGTTTCCGTTCCTCAACCTCCGGATGCCGGACATCACGCGCAGCCTGCTGATGTACCGCTATCGTCGGCTCGCTGCCGCACGCTGCGCTGCGCGCGCGGCAGGCCATCGCGGCGCGATGTATCCATGGCAGAGCGGCAGTGATGGCCGCGAGGAGACGCCCGCGATCTACTTCAATCCGCGTTCCGGTCGATGGATCCCGGACCACACGCGCTTGCAGCGGCATGTCGGCGCCGCGATCGTCTACAACGTCTGGCAGTACTACCAGGTCACCGGCGATCGCAAGCTCCTGGAAGTCGCCGGCGCCGAGCTGGTGCTCGAGATCGCCCGCTTCATGGCCAGCCTCGCGACGTACGCCCCCCTGCTCGATCGGTTCGAGATCCGCGGCGTGATGGGCCCCGACGAGTACCACTCCAGCTATCCCGGCGCCGACCAGCCCGGGCTCAACAACAACGCCTACGTCAACCTGATGGCCGTGTGGGTGTTGTGCCGTGCCCTCGACGTGCTCGCCGTCTT
>JAGSPR010000290.1 GCA_018262455.1 Deltaproteobacteria bacterium
TTGCGCTCGCGACCGAGGCTCGTCGGGCAATTTCCGGTTGCCGCGCTTGCCGCCGGCTGGGATCATCGCTGCGATGATCGGCATCCCGCTGGCGCTCGCCGTGTTCGGGTACGGCGAGTGGGCGACCCACAAGTACCTGCTGCACGGGCGTGGCCGCCAGCGCGACAGCCGGTTCGCGTTTCACTATCACGAGCATCATCAAGCGGTCCGCCGCAACGGTGGCTACGATCCGGCATACGAAGGGCCGGTGTGGTCTTCGGCCACCCAGGCCCGCGAGGCGATTGGCCTCGCGGTCGTCGGGCTCGCTCACGCGCCGCTGTTTCCGATCGCCCCGTTCTACACCGCGACCATCTGGTACTGCCTCGGCCGGTACCGGCGCGATCACCGGCGTGCGCACCTCGATCCGGCATGGGCCCGCGATCACCTGTCGTGGCACTACGATCACCACATGGGAGATCAGGACCGCAACTTCGGCGTCAGCTGGTCGTGGTTCGATTCGCTCGTCGGGTCGCGTGAGGTGTTCGTCGGCACCGACAAGGAGCGCGCCCACTACCCCAAGCAGGTCGCGCGCGCCCTCAGCGCCGCGGCCGGTGCCGGCCTCCGGGCCAAGCGTCGGCTGTTCCGGGGCCGCGGACAGCGCGTCTAACCCACACCGATGTCGCGGCGGCTATGCCACGGCCGTCGTGGGCGTCACCCGAACCTCGGATTTCTGGTGATGCCCCTCGCGATCTTCGATGGTTGACGACTCGCAGGTCCGGCATCGCACTTGCTTCGAGGTCGTCTGCATGAATCGAATCACCACCGTCGCGATCGCCGCCTTCATGTTCATCGTCGCGTCTCCGTCCATCGCTGCCGCGGACTGCGCCTCGACCTGCGGCGACGTTTGTTTCGCGCCCGAGGCCTCGGCGTTCTTCCGGGCGGAGGTGATCGATGCCAGGGACGGCTTCGCGACCCGGGTACGCCTCGTCGAGTCCTTCGGGGGCTCGACCGAGGTGCCCGCCGCGGTCGGCGACGAGCTCGACGAGGTCTACTCGCAGACCATCGTGGCGGTGGGCGATCAGTTGTTCGTGACACTCTCGAACTTCGACGACGGCTCCGGCGTCTACCCATACAACGTCGCGTGGCGCATCGAGGCCAACGAGGTGGTCTGCGAGACCACGGATCGCAGGATCCCACTCGATCAGTATGCCGCGATGGCGACCAGCACCGAGTGCCTCGAGATCTCGGACCAGCTCTCGATCTCGAATTCGTGCGACGACACTCCCGGCGCCGGTTGCGCGGCCTCGGGCGGCACCTCACTCCTCGGAGTGCTCGCGGCGCTGGGGCTCGTGCTCGCGGGCCGAGGTCGGCGCGTCAAGCCCTGACGGCTGCTGGAGGCGTCCGCCGGTAACCGATCGCCGGATCGCATCGTCGGATACAGTCGGCCGCGGTGGACACGTGAGACCGCGGGTGATCGCTGCGATGAGCTGGCTCGTGGTCAGGGCTGGTGTGGCGCAAGCCCAGCCGGCGCCGGAGCCCACTCCGCCGCCGGATCTGACGGTCGCGCCGGAGGCCGCCCCTGATCCGGCCTCCGAGGTGATCCAGATCACCGAGCGCTGGCTCGATGCCGATCTGTTCACCGTCGGTCACACCTCGCGCGCGTCGACCCGGCGCCCTGTCATGCCCCGCGCGAACACGGCGGTACTCGGTGACGTGCTCGAGGAGCTGCCGGGGGTCGCGGTGCAGCGCACCGGTCCAGGCCAGGGTGCGCCGATCATTCGCGGGCTCATCGGCAGTGCGGTGCTCGTCGTCGTCGACGGCATGCGCCTGAACAACGCGATCTTCCGCCCCGCGCCGAACCAGTACACGGCCCTCGTCGATCCGTGGGCGGTGGCACGCGTCGAGGTGACGCGCGGTCCCGGATCTGCGCTGTTCGGATCGGACGCGGTCGGTGGCGTGGTCAACCTCATCACGCCCTTGCCGCGGTTCGATGGTGACGAGTGGCAAGCTCGGCACACCGTGATCGCAGCCGTGGCGAGCGCAGACCGCTCGGCGATCACGCGCGCCAGCACCTCCGTCGGCCGGCGCGGATCCGGGGCCTCGGTCGGCGCGACCCTGCAACGCCACCACGATCTGAGGACAGGTGGTGGCGACCGCGTGGTGCCTTCGGCCTACGATTCGGTCGCGGTCGACCTGACCGGGCACCTCGAGTCCGGTCGCAAGGCCACGACTGCGTGGCTGCAGTACCTCGAGCAACCCTCGCTGCCGCGGAGCGACGAGCTGATCGCCGGATTCGGCCAGACCGAGCCGGGCGCGGCCGTGTTCCGCTACGAGCCGAGCCGCCGAAGCTTCGCGCATGTTCGTCACCTCGTGCGCCGGCCGGTCGACGCACTCGATGGCCTCGAGCTGCATGCCGCGTGGCAGCGAGTAGACGACGACCGACGGATCCGCGATACCGGCAGTGACGAGGAGCTGGTCGAGACCAATCAAGACGATAGCGTCGGGATCGCGACCCGCGCCAAGGGCCAGGTGCTCGGCGGCGAACTGATCTTCGGCGTGGACTACTGGCTCGATCGGGTCGTGTCGAAGCGGCTGACTCGCGACGTCGTCGGCGGGACGATCGGCCCATCGACGGGCCGATTCGCGACCGGCTCGATGATGCATCAGCTCGGCGCGTTCGGCGAAGGTCACCGTCCGGTGGGCAAGCACGTGATGCTGCGCGCCGGGCTGCGGGCCGGGTTCTCTCGACTCGACGTGCCCGTCGCCGATCGCGAGGTGGGCGTCACGCTCGATTCGCCGAACTGGGCCGGCGAGCTCGGTGCGGAGGTGACGATCGCGCCCGACGTCGCGCTGGTCGCGAACCTGGGCCGAGCGTTTCGCAGCCCCAACGTCCACGACCTGTCCGGGCTCGGCCCCCGCCCGGGCAATCGGTTCCAGGTCCCGGCGGCCTCGCTGATCGACGAACAGGCAGTCGGTGCCGATGTCGGCGTGCGCGTGCGGCGCGAGCGTATCGACTCCGAGCTGTTTGGCTTCGCCATGCTCAATGATCGGCGGATCGAGGTGATTCCCACCGGCGAGATGACCGCGGATGGCCGGGAGATCGTCGTGAGCGCGAACACCGCCGAGGCACGGATGCTCGGATTGGAGGGCGCGCTTCGGCTCCGGCCAAGCGCCGCGCTCGAGCTCGCGGCGAGCACGACGTGGATCCACGGCCGCCAGCGCACCGCGGCCGGGTCAGAGCCAGCGGATCGCGTGCCGCCGCTCGCCGGACGCCTCAGCGCGCGCTGGCTTGTCACCTCCGCGCTCGCGGTCGACGTCGCAGTTCGCGGGGCGGCGTCACAGAGCCGGCTCAGCGAACGCGATCGGACCGATCCGCGGATCGATCCCGCCGGCACGCCGGCCTTCGTCACGTTTCATCTCGGAGCGCTGGTCAAGCTCCGATCGTTCGAGATCGGTGCGCGGGTCGACAACGTGCTCGACCGCCGCTATCGCGAACACGGGTCCGGCACCGAGGCACCTGGCTTCGATCTCGGCATCCTCGTGCGCTGGACGTCCGGCGCCGCTGCGAAACCGTGACGCGCGCGCGCCGCCGGATCCAGGTTCGTAATCCTTCCCGCGCGCGAACGCCACGAAGAGTTTCGTGACGCCGCATCAGTGGCTACTCGAGCAGCCGCTGAGACGAGATGGTCTCGAGATCTCCATGAGAGATCGAGAGGTTAGGCCCGATTTCGCGGGCATCGAGTTTGCTTTGCGGCGGGTCATCCAAATGAAGCGCTTCACTTCCACGACGTTCACGTTCGCGCTGGCAGCCCTCGCCGCACCTGCCTGCACCGATACCGATGAGGCGGATCTCTACGACGGCGAGACCGTCAAGTCCGACGACGGCAAGGCCGACTCGAGTGACCTTGCGGTGTTCGTCGACGCCGAGTGGGACGGCACGCTCATCACCGACTCCTCGTTCAACGATCAAGCGACCGTGCAGTCGCAGCTGTTCTACACGATCGGTCAGCTCAACGGCATGAACTCGGTCGGCAGGATCGACAAGGCGATCATCTCGAACATCGTCAAGACCCCCGTCAACGGCCGCACGCAGGTCAAGTACCACGCGAAGCTGCTCGTCGCGTGGGGCAACAAGAACGCGGTGCCCACGTCGATCGAGCTCAAGCAGCCGCTCGATGTGTCGAGCAGCGGCCAGCAGGCGTTCGCCGACAAGTACAAGACCTCGTGCGTCGACTTCAACGCGCACGACGTCACGGCGGGCTCGATGTTCTACTACTACCGTCCCAAGGTCTCGGGTTGCACGCTCGCCGCGGAGGACGTCAACACGGTGACCGCGACGTTCGCTCCGAGCCCCGTGCAGACCACCGGCAAGTTCCCGGAGTACAACAAGATCTGGGAGGACAACCGGCTCGAGGTCGTGGCGATCTTCGGCAAGAACGAAGACGGCGCCACCGCCTCGTCGGATCCGGGCATCGCCGCGTTCAACCGGTTCGTCTCCACGATGAAGACGGAGCTGAGCACGCGGAACGGAACGACGATCCCGGCCGACGTGCCGGCCAGCCCGGGCGTCACCGCGCCCGACATCGAGTTCAACGCCACGCTCCCCGATGGCAAGCAGATCCGCGTCGTCGCGCTGCTCACCGACAACGTCCGCATCGGGCTCCAGCAGCCGACGTTTCGCGCGCGTTACGAGAACCTCTCCACTCGCGCCGACTACATCGTCTACAATGGCCATGCAGGCCTCGGCACGAACGTTCGCGCGATGGCGAGCGCGGGCAAGTGGGTCCAGGGTCAGTACGTCGTCATCCAGATGAACGGCTGTGACACGTTCGCGTACATCGACGACGCGCTGTTCCGCGCGCACCAGACCATCAACCCCGACGACACGACCGGCTTCAAGTACATCGACATCGTCAACAACGGCATGCCGGCGTTCTTCAGCGAGCTCTCGAACACGACGATGGCGATGTTCCGTGGCCTCGTCGCATTCGACCAGCCGAAGACCTACGAGCAGATGTTCCGCAACATCGACTCGGACCAGGTCGTGCTCGTGACCGGCGAGCAGGACAACACGTTCACGCCGGGTGGCGGTGGGCAGCCCCTGCCGTGGCCGGGCCTCACCGACAGTGGAACCGTCGCCAAGAACGCGCAGAAGACGTGGGCGACCCCGATCGTCGCGGCCGGCACCTACGACTTCACGATGACCGGGAGCAACGACGCCGACCTCTACGTCCGCGTTGGCAGCGCCCCGACGACGACCAAGTTCGATTGCCGGCCGTACAAGACCGGCTCGAGCGAGAGCTGCCGCGTCACGCTCGCGCAGCCGTCCACGATCCACGTGATGGTGCGCGGGTACTCGACCGCGGCGTCGACGTTCAGCCTCGTCGGCAAGAAGCTCTAGCCGCGCGACTCGTACACGGCGCGCGACGGCAGCTCGAACGCGGTCAGGAAGCCGCCCTTGCCGCATCCCGTATCGAGCCCGACGCACGAGGGTCCCGCCCACAGATCCGTCGGATCCTCGGGCGTGTGCGTCGAGAGCTCGTTCGGCAACGTGCGCGTCGTGGTGTGACCGAACACGACGAGCTTGCCGCGGTAGTTCTCGAAGAAGTCGCGATCGCGAAGCCACAGCAGCGCGCGCGGCGGTGACACCTGCGAGGGATGGGGGAACTTGTCGTCTGTCCGCTTGATCCCGGCATGGACGTAGACCGCGTGATCGTCCTCGTAGAAGAACCGGAGGCCGCGCATCCACTCCACGACGTCGCTCGGAAAGAACGATCCGGTGAACATCGCCGCGAGCTCCTCTCGCTCCGGAAGCGTGTCCTCGTCGGGCCACTCCCCGCCGGTGAACGAGCGGAACGACTCGAGACAGCCGTTCGAGCGCGGCAGGATGAACTCCGGCCAGCCCTTGTCGATCACCTGGATCCAGGCGTCCTCGTGGTTGCCCCGCAGCGCGATGACCTCCGCGGGTCCCGTCGCCTCGAGGTCGCGCACGAACTGGATCACCCCGGCAGATTCGGGGCCGCGATCGAGGAAGTCCCCGAGGAAGACCAGCTTGTCGTCTGGGGTGAGCACGGGAAGACGCGCGAACAGCGTCTGTAACGCCCCGAGATCTCCATGGATGTCACCGATGGCAAAGGTCCGACCTACCACCACCTCATCGTAATGTAGGAACTGCATTTGTTCGACATGCGCTGGCACGAACCGTGGAATCATCGCGGTCATGTCGGCACGCCTGCTGGTCCTCGCTCTCGGCACGGTCTCCGCGCTCGCCACCTCGGCCACGTCCGCACGCGCGCAAGCGCCCGGGCAGGTCTCGCCCGAGCTCGCGCCGGCGCCGGCGGATCCCTATGGCAGCCCCCACGGAGGTACGCGCCCATCGGTGATGGCCCGTCGGTTCGCGATCGGGCTCGGCCTGGGTGGGCTCTCGGTGGCACCCGCCGACCCCAACAGCAGAGACGGCCGCGCCGACACCAACTTCCGGACGACCGAGCTGTCGCTGCGCTATCGGATCAGCCTGCACCTCGAGCTCGAGCTGGCGCTCACCGGCGGCCGCCAGGCGCTCGATAACCGCACCGATGGTGACCTCGCGATGGGCGGCGGGACGCTCGGCGCTCGCTACCGGTTTAGCCCCGCGCAGGCCTGGAACTGGTGGCTGATGGGCGGGCTCGGCGCCACGGTGATCGAGCGCCACAACTCGACGAAGGAGGAACGCGATGCCGCGACGCGATCGCACGTCGCGTTCGGGATCGGCCTCGAGCGTCGGTGGAGCCGGCTCGCGCTGCAGGCCGAGGCGCGCATGCTGGCGATCGGCGAGCGCAAGGACGGGATGGTCGCCGGACCCAACTTCACGGTGCCGCCGATCGGCACGCCGCCACCGGCTAACCCGATCAATGCCACGAACAACGGCAAGCTCAGCGGTGGCACGTTCACGGTCGGCGCGGCGTTCTACTTCTGATCGGGCGCGGCTCGACCGCTCGCGGCTCGGCTGCCAAGGTAAGCTGTCGCGGGTCGGCATGGTGCTGATGCATCGATGACCCCGGAGCCCCGCATGCGTCGCATCCTCATCCTGCTCGCACACCCCGTGCTCGAGCGCTCGCGCGTCAACCGCCGGCTCGTCGACGAGGTCCGCCACCTCGATGGCGTCACGATCCACGACCTCTACGAGGCGTACCCGACGCTCTCGATCAACGTTGCGCGGGAGCAGGCGCTGCTGCTCGCGCACGACGTCATCGTGTTCCAGCACCCGTTCTACTGGTACTCGAGCCCCGCGATCTTGAAGGAGTGGCAGGACCTCGTCCTCGAGCACGGCTGGGCCTATGGTGAAGGAGGCACGCAGCTGCGCGGCAAGATCACGTTCAACGCGATCACCACGGGTGGGCCGGAGGCCGCGTATCGCAAGGGGGGCTACAACCGGTTCACGATCCGCGAGCTGCTCGCACCGTGGGAGCAGACCGCGTATCTGTGCGGGATGACGTACCTGGCGCCGTTCGCGGTCCATGCAGCGCTGCGGGTCGTCGGGGATGCCGATGTCGCGCCGAGCTGTAGCGCGTACCACTGTGTGCTCGAGGGCCTGCGCGACAACCGCCTCGACCTCGAGCGCGCCGCCGCGGTCGACAACCTCGCGGCCGACGTCGCGTCGCTGCTCGCTCCCCGCGAGGTCGCATGACCGACAGCATCCTGTTCCAGGCGTTCGTGTACCTGTGCGCCGCGGTCATCTTCGTCCCGATCGCGAAGCGGCTCGGGCTCGGCGCGGTGCTCGGCTACCTGATCGGCGGCGTGGTCATCGGGCCCTGGGTGCTCGGCTTCGTCGGCACCGAGGGCCACCGCGTCATGCACTTCGCCGAGTTCGGCGTGGTGATGATGCTGTTCCTCGTGGGGCTCGAGCTGCGCCCGGCGTTGCTCTGGCAGCTCCGACGCCCGATCCTCGGGCTCGGTGGCTTGCAGGTCGTGGCATGCGCGGCCGCGGTGGCGGGTGCGGCGCTCGTCGTCGGCACTCCGTGGCGTCCGGCGATCGCGATCGGTCTCACGTTCGCGATGTCGTCGACGGCGATCGTGCTGGCGACCCTCAACGAGCGCGGCCTGCTCAAGACGGCCGGCGGCCAGGCCAGCTTCTCGGTGCTCCTGTTCCAGGACATCTCGGTGATCCCGATCCTCGCGGCGTTCCCGGTGCTCGGCGTGTCGATCGCGACGACGGTCACCGACGTGACGTCCGAGACCGGGCGCCCGGCGTGGCTGTCGGGCCTGATGGTGCTCGGCGCGGTGGTCGGCGTCGTCGCGATCGGTCGGTTCATCGTCCGGCCGGTGTTCCAGTTCCTCGCCTCCGCGAAGCTGCGCGAGTCATTCACCGCGGCGGCGCTGCTGATCGTGATCGGCATCGCGCTGCTGATGCAACAGGTCGGGCTGTCGCCGGCGCTCGGCACGTTCCTCGCCGGCGTGGTGCTCGCCGACAGCGAGTACCGACACGAGCTCGAGACCGACATCGAACCGTTCAAGGGCCTGCTGCTCGGGCTGTTCTTCATCTCGATCGGCGCGCAGATCAACTTCGGGTTGATCGGCAGCGAGCCGCTGATGATCGTCGGCATCGTGCTCGGCACCATGGCGGTCAAGCTGGCGGTGCTCCATACGCTCGGCCGGCTGTTCGGGCTCGATCGCCCGGCGCGCTGGCTGCTCGCGTTCGGGCTCGCGCAGATCGGCGAGTTCGCGTTCGTGTTGCTGTCGTTCGGCGTCCAGCAGCACGTGTTCAGCCCCGAGCTGGCGGAGCCGCTCGTCGCGGCGGTCGCGATCTCGATGGTGCTGACCCCGCCGGTATTCATCGCGCTCGAGCG
>JAGSPR010000291.1 GCA_018262455.1 Deltaproteobacteria bacterium
CTCGGCGGCGGGCTCGGACACTCGCGCGCGGGGCTCGCCGGCTGGTCGCCAGCCGCCATCATCGTCTTGGTCCTCGTGATCCTGGCGCTGACCGGGCGGCTGTAGCCACCTGGCGATTCACGCGCGGGCGCGTCGCGGCTGCGCGGCGGGCGCATGCGCCCAACCCGGCGTCATGCGCCCACCGTCGCGAGCCAGCCTCCGTCGACGTCCGCAAGCACCGCGAATTCGCAGGAAATCGCGCTGCGCCGGTTCTTGCAGCGAGGCATCCCGATGTCGCCTGCAGCCTCCACCACCGTCGAGCGCGATGGTCGCTCCGCGGTGGTGCATCTGCACGGTGACCTCATCATCGCGACGGCGCCCAGACTCTACGGTCAGATCCGGGCGGTCGGCCGCCATCGCAGCATCAGGACCTTGGTGCTCGACTTCTCGGACGCCGGGCGCGTGGACTCGGCCGGGATCGCCGTGGTCTCGCTGGTCGCGAAGCACCTGAGACGCGCGGGCAAGTCCCTCGAGCTCACCCACATCGACGAGCACCAGCGCGCCGCGCTCGAGCTGATGCCGGAGCCGATGAAGGCGGAGATCGCCGAACCGCCACCTGGCGTGCTCGAGCGATTGGGCGACCAGGTGATCGAAGCCCAGCAGGGGGCGCGCGATCTGAAAAGCTTGATCACGGATACGCTGCGCCAGGCGTTCCTGGTCGTGATGCGCAGGAAGCGGCTCCCCGCAGGATCGCTCGGCTACCAGATCTCGTCGATGGGCGTGCAGGCGGTGTTCATCGTGGGGCTGCTCAGCTTTCTGCTCGGCATGACCATGGCGTTCCAGGGCGCGGTGCAGCTGCAACGGTTCGGCGCGGGCGTGTTCGTCAGCGACATGATCGGCATGTCGGTGGTGCGCGAGATCGGGCCACTGATGACCGCGATCATCCTCACCGGTCGAACGGGCTCGGCGATCGCCGCGGAGCTCGGCACGATGCGCGTGCGATCCGAGATCGATGCGCTCGCGACGATGGGCATCAACCCGGTGCGGTTCTTGATCCTGCCCCGCATGATCGCGATCACGGTCATCGGCCCAGCGCTGTCGCTGATGTCGATGTTCATCGGGATCGCCGGCGGGATGGTGGTCGCCGCGCTCACGCTCGATCTTCCACCGTCGATGTTCTGGACGCGGCTGGTCGAGCGCCTCACGGTCGCCGACTTCGCGCACGGCGTGTTCAAGAGCCTGATCTTCGCGTGGATCATCGGCCTGACCGCCAGTCACCTCGGGATGCGCGCCGGCAGCGACGCGAGCAGCGTCGGCCATGCGACGACGCGGACCGTCGTCGTCAGCATCTTCTTCATCATCATCGTCGACGCGATCTTCGCGACGGTCGGCACCTTCTTGAGGCACTCATGAGCACCTTGGCCACAAAGCAGGCTCGCCAACCGCTGGTCGAGTGTCGCGGCGTCTCCGTCGGCTACGACGACCGGCCGGTGCTCGAGCACATCGACCTCAGCATCCATCCCGGTGAGATCGTCGCGTTGCTCGGCGGGTCTGGCTGCGGAAAATCGACGCTGCTCCGCACCCTGACCGGCCTGCTTCCGCCGCTCGCCGGCGAGGTGCTGCTGCTCGGCGAATCGCTGTACGATGTCCCGTTCGAGCAGCGCAACCAGCTGCTGCGCCGCACCGGCACCGCGTTCCAGCAGGACGCGCTGTTCGGATCGATGACGGTCGAGGACAACGTCGCGCTGCCGCTGCGCGAGCTGACCCAGCTCCCCGAGTCCATCATCCTCGAGATGGTCCGCATGCGCCTCGGGCTGGTCGGACTCTCTGGTATGGAGCAGCGTTCGCCGACCACCATGTCGGGTGGCCAGCGCAAACGCGCCGCCCTCGCGCGCGCGTCGATCCTCGATCCCGAGATCATGTTCTGCGACGAGCCGTCGGCGGGACTCGATCCAGCGGTCGCCGCGGGCATCGATGACACCCTCCGTCGGTTCCGCGCTGCGCTCGAGGTCACGCTGATCGTCGTGACGCATGAGCTCGAGAGCATCCGCACGATCGCCGATCGCGCCGTGATGTTCGGCCATGGAACGATCTGCGCCGATGGGTCGATCGACGAGCTGATGAGCTGCACCGACGACGAGGTCTACAACTTCTTCCACCGGGTCGCCGAGGCCCCAACACCGAGCACGGCGCTGGATTCGCACACGAGGCAACCATGACGAGCAAGGCCCACAAGATTCGCGTCGGATTGTTCGTTGCAGTGACCGCCGGGCTGCTCGTCGCGGTCCTGGTCGTGTTCGGCGGCCTGCGGTTCTGGGAGAACCACACGCGCTATCGGATCGTGTTCGACGGGAGCGTGATGGGCCTCGAGCAGGGAGCGACGGTCTACCTCAACGGGATCAAGGTCGGCCGCGTCGACGACATCGAGGTCTCGACGCAGGACCTGAGCAAGGTCGAAGTCGCGATCTCGGTCAAGCGCGACACTCCGATCCATGCCGATACCAGGGCGCTGCTCTCGATGGCGGGCATCACCGGCCTCAAGGTGATCGATCTGCGCGATGGCTCGCTGGGGTCCCCGCGACTCGCGCCAGATGGCGTGATCGCGCAGGGCGAGACCACGCTCGACAGGTTCGAGAAGCAGGCCAAGGACATCGCCGAGACGTCGACGCAGCTGATGAAGCGCGCGAACAAGATCGTCGACAACCTCGTCGCGCTCACCGATCCGAAGCAGTTCGAAGGGATCTCGGAGATCCTGGCGCAGACGACGCAGGCCTCGAGGAACCTCGCGGCGATGAGCGGCTCGCTCGAGGCGATGGTCACCGAGAACCGGATCGCGTTGAAGACCACGCTGGTCTCGGTCCAGGAGACGGCACGCAGCGCCTCGAAGATGTTCGACGAACAGATCGGAGCGCTGGTCGTCAACGCCGGCGACTTCGTCAACGGCCTGAAGAATCTGATCAACAACAACGAAGGTCAGCTGCGCTCGGCGATGTTCGATCTCCGCCAGGCCAGCCGCAGCTTCAAAGAGCTCGCGCGTGACGTCCGACAGCGGCCGTCGCGCCTGCTGTTCTCGAGCAATCCCGGCGAGAGGAAGTTGCCATGAAGACGCCCGTCGTGCTGTTGCTGCTGTCGTTCGCGCTCGAGGCGTGCGGCGGCAAGCTGCCCGAGACCCGCTACTACCAGATCTCACCGCCGCCATCACGCGACCACACCGGCGCGGCGGTCGTCGTGCTCGAGCCGCTCATGACCGACGCAGCGTACGACGACGAGCGCATCGTCTACCGCACGAGTCCGTATCGCTTCGACTACTACCAGTACCATCGGTGGAGCGCGTCGCCCGGCGTGATGGTGGGCAACTACCTCGAGCAGGCCCTCGAGAGCAGCGGTCGGGTTCGCGCGGTCGTGCGAGAGCCCACGACGGATGCGCAGGTGATCCTCGGCGGTCGCGTCGTCGCGATCGAGGAGGTCGATGCCTCCAGATCGAGGTGGATCGGGCGCATCGTCGTCGAGCTGACGTTGACCGACGCGAAGACAGGCGCGGCGCTGTGGTCACGACAGTTCGAGGAGACCGAGCCGCTCGTTGCGCAGAATCCGGAGAGCCTCGCCAGGGCGCTCTCGGTCGCGATGCTGCGGATCGCGACCGCGGCGGCGCCTCGGATCGGGGACCTCGCCGACCGACAGGCGCAGGTTCGTGCCCAGCCCACGACGATCCAGGCGTTGAACAAGGGGCAGTAGCAGCTAGCGCGCGAAGCCCGACCGCAGCAGCGCGTCGGCCAACTTGAGCGCCGTCACCCGCGTGATCGCATCCGAGCCGAGCGCGGTGACGAGCGCGCCGAGCGGCTGGCGCGCCGCGCGGTTCTCGATGAAGGCCTGGCCGAGCTTGCGAACGAGCCCCCCGGGATCGACGCCCGGCAGATCGACCGGCCCTGGCTTGAGTGCCGGCGACTCGGTCCACCGCGCGACCAGGTGCATCAGCGGCGCCTGCTCGGACCACAGCGTCGTGAGCTCCTGCATCCCGAGCGGCCGGCGTGCGAGTTGCTCGCCAAGCGCCGCGAAGCCGAGCCAGGCCAGCCACATCCGCGCGAGCACCGGCGACATCCCGGAGCGTGCGGCGTACTGGCGTGGTCCGTAGAGCTCGTTGAACCGCAGCGATGGCGTGAGCCACAAGGCCGCAGCCAGCGTCGGGGCCGTGGGTTCGCGCCACGCTGTTTCGAGGATCCCGATGAACGCGGCCTGCTGGATCTCGCGTTCGCGTGCGAGGGCGCCGGCATCGGCCTGCGCGCTCCAGACCGCGGCGAGGTCCGAGGTGGCCGCGGCGGCGAACGCGACCTCCGCGATCGCACGCTCGGTCTCGATCAACATGCGGCCCTCGGCCTCGGCCTCGCGCGCGGGCAGCACCGTTCCGACCACCGCCGGATCGGCGATCGATCCGATCTCCGCGAAGACCTCGGCGTGCGTGATCCCGTCCTCTCCGACGTGGAGGGGGCAGACCGCGCTGTTGTAGTCGACGACCGTGTAGCTGCCGATCCGGAACACGCGGTTGAACGGGAACAGCCGGCACGAGGCGGGCTTCGCGGCGCGACCATCCTCGACCTCGACCCGACACAGGCCATCGTCCTCGAGGAACCAGCAGCGGTCCCGCGGGTTGAACGCGGTGATCGCCTCGCCGCGCCGGCGCAGGAACGCGGTCAGCTCGGGCCGACGCTCGAGCAACTGGACGAGCTGTCCCCCCGCGACATCGAGCCCGATCCCGTGGCCCTTGCAGCAGGCCCCGCAGCCTCGACACTCGTAGCGAAACCGTCGATCGGGCCACGTGAAGTACACCCGCTCCAGCACCGCGCCAGTATGCCTCGACCCGCCTGGGCAGGGCGAGCCAGCGGGCGCAGTCGACGGCTCAGTCGAGGTCCCAGTCGATATCGGAGATGCCGTCATCGCTGCGGATATTCACCGCGCGCGTGCGCTCATCGTTCGGGGCACCGGCAGGCGAGCCGAGCGCCCGCTCCACGGCTTCGCGGCTCGCCAGCCGCGTCGCGTCGTCCTCGGAGAACTCCGGGATCGGCGTCAGCTCGAGGTCGTGGCCGTGCGTGGGATGTGCGAGGGTCGCGACCCCGGTCTCGTCGTAGGCGCGCGGATCGATCTTCGCCATCCGCGTCGGAGCATCGTTGAACGGTGGAGGAACGGAGCGCCCCGGCCGGGGCGACGCTTCCTGCTGGTTCCTCAGCGCGGCGAGCATGCCGTCGTCGACCTGGCGGGTCGGCTCGTCACTGAACGGAGGCGGCACCGGACGGCGCGGCGGTGGCCGCGACTCGTTGCGCGCGCGCGGCTCGGCCTCGTCACGCAGGTGCATCGGAGCCTTCGCAGCCGAAGGCAGCGGCGGCGGTAGCGGTGGTGGCCGCCCCGTGGGCTTCTTGCCGCGGCGATTCTGAGCCTGCGCGATCCCGACGACGACCGCGGGCTTCGCGGGGAGATCGGGACGCGACGGCAGCGGCGCCGGCGCCGGCGCGTCGTCGAAGTCGAAGTCGTAGTCCTTGGGGTTGGGCGCCTCGCCGATGAAGACCTGCGAGTCCTCGTCGGCGAGCCGACCGCCTTCGTCACGCAACATGCGCAGGATGCGTGTGCGTTCGCCGGCCGACAGCTGATCGCGGCGGCCATCGCCCTTGTGCAGGTGGACGCCCGTGCTCGGCCGCCGCGCCGGCCCGGAGCTCTTGCCACGGTTGGCGAACTCCGACAGCGGGACCGGTGCGTCGAACTTCTTGTTGGGCTTCGGACCGGACCTGACCTGCGGCTGGATCCCCGAGTTCGTGCCGGTGCGGTTCGAGAAGATGCTCGTGGCCGAACGCAGCCACTTGCGCGGGCCGGAGACCGGCTCGCCCATCGCCATCGGCATCGCCGCCGCCGCCGCCGCCGCGACCTTGGAGGGTGCCACACCGATGCTGCCACCGAGGATCTGGGACGCCGCGCGCGCCGCGTCTTCAGGACACTCGGTCGCACGGACATAGCGCCGGACGATGTCGTCGGTCTTGCCCATCTGGTGCTGGTGCGGCCGCTCGACGAACCGGATGCCCATCTTCTCGAGCCACGACACCGGCGGATCGGCACCGATCAGCACGAACGCCGCGTCGTTCGGATAGCGCTTCTGCGAGCCATCCCCGAGCGCGACCGTCACCGAGTCGGCGTCGAACGCCAGCACCTGCGAGCCGAGCTTGGCCTTGATCCGGCCCTCGGAGGCGTACGCCTCGATCGTGTTCTTGTTCTTGGGCGCGGCGCGATTGAAGCCCTTGCCGCGGTACGAGATCATCACCTTCGCGCCGGCGTCGGCCAGCGCGAGCGCGGCCTCGCACGCGGAATCGCCACCGCCGACCACCAGCACCGAACGGCCACGCCACTCAGCCGGATCTTCGAGCAGGCTGAAGATCTTGGGCAGGTTCTCGCCCTTGACCTGTAGCGTCCTCGGCTTGCCGCGGGTGCCGATCGAGAGCACCACGCGCTGCGAGCGATACGTGTTCACGGTCGTCCGGATCTCGAACGCGCCATCCGCCGCACGAGCCACGGTCTCGACCGACTCGCCCTGCCGCACCTTCACGCCGACGCGCTCGAGCAACTCCTCCCAGATCGGGATCAGCTGCTCCTTCTCGGAGTCGAACACCGGCAAGAACGACAGGTTGATCGTGTCGTAGGGCTCGGCCATGACGAGCTTGCCCTTGGGGTAGCGCGTGATCGTCGAAGCGATCTGCTGCTCCTTCTCGAGCACGACGTACGACAGCCCCTTCTGGATGCACGTCAGTGCCGCGGACAGCCCACCCGGTCCGGAGCCGACGATCGCGACATCGACGATCGTGTCGCTCCTGCCTTTCGTGCCAGGGCGCAGCCCGGACGCCATCATGTGCTCGACCACCGATCGTCCGAGGTTCGCCGCGTTCTTGACCAGCGGCTTGCCGGCGACCTCGCCGATCAGGTACTGGCCAGGCACGACGGTCTGGAAGTCGCTATCGATCTCGGGGATCTTGAGCGGCGGCGGCACCGTGCCCTCGGGGAACATCACGAGGGCCTCGGTCGGACACGCGAACATGCACGCCTCGCACTGGATGCAGTCCTCGAACCGGAGCACGCGGCTCTTGTTCGAGACCAGGTCCAGCACGTTGGTGGGACACACCGCGACGCAGGCATCGCAGCCGGTGCAGCGATCGTCGTTGATGTCGTGGACGAGCACCCGCGGCCCGATGGCGGGCTGGGGAGGAGCCGCCATCACGCGGTGGCGCTTCCGAGCAGACACGATCGTGAACACCGTCATCAAGAGGATGGCGAAGCTCCCGAGCGCCAAGGGCACGACCCAGGTCACGCCCCAGGATACCTGAATTAGGGCAGTCTGCCTGCGGGCGGATCGGTGATCGGCCCACCCGATGCGACGTTATTTGTTAGGAAATCCCGCACTTCCGCCATCAGGTCCGCGACCGTACGGCCCGCGACCGCGATCGGCGCGCCGATGCGGACGGACACGTCGCGACCGGTGTGCATCGTCTTGGTGCCGCGCGGCAACACGTCGATGGTGCCGCTGATCGCGACCGGGACGATCGGCGCACCCGTGCCCAGCGCCAGGTGGAACCCGCCCTTCTTGAGCGGCCCGAGCTTGCCATCGCGCGACCGGGTCCCTTCGGGAGCGAGGTAGATGCTGACGCCATCGCGGACGAGCTTCGCGGCAGCCTCGATCGAGCGCATCGCGGCCGCGTGATTGGAGCGATCGACCTCGATGAACTCGGCGGCGCGTAGGCCGTGCCCCCACACCGGGATCTTGAACAGCTCGGTCTTGCCGAGCATGCGGATCGTCGGAGACGGGAGCGTCGCATACAGCATCGGGACGTCGAGGTGGCTCTGGTGGTTCGACATGTAGATGTACGCACGCTCGGGAGGAACCAGCTCGGCGCCCGTTGCGGTGAGCCGGATGTCGAGCAGATCGATCACCTGACGCCCGAACCAGCGCGCGCGCTCGTCGACCGACTCCCGCGCGAGCCTCCCGCGTACCAGATCCACCAGGGAAGGCGCGGTGACGCGTGCCATCGCACCGAGGACGCGTACGCTGTCGAGCAGAGCCATCTCGCATGTGTATCAGAACTGATCAGACGACAAGGTGGGAGATGTCGCCGAGGCGCGCCGATTCCGCGATCTCCCTCACGTGTTAGGCTGACCCCGATGCCGCGCGTGGTGGCGATCTTCGCCGCTTGCTTGCTACTGCTGTGCGCCGGCTCCGCCGTGGCGGACAGCGTCGAGACCAACGTGCGCCAGCTCGGCCACGACGACAGCCAGCGTGCGCGGCTCGCGGCCGCACTCTCGCTCTCGAAGTCGCGCGATGCCCGCGCCGTGATCGCGCTCGCGGGCGCACTCCGATCGGATGACGACGCGACGATCCGCCGGATCGCCGCGCTCGCGCTCGCGAAGATGATCGATGCGCGCACGGCCCCGGATGCTCTCGGGCTCGGCCTGACCGCACTCGACGAGGCCGCCTCGAAGGACGTCGACGAGCGGGTTCGCGCCACTGCCAGCAAGGCCGCGCAGGCGCTGGGCTCGCTGAGACGCAAGAAGGCCAGGCCCGAGCCGCGTGGCAACAAGCCCGAGGTGTTCGTCAACATCGATCCCACGCTCGATCAGTCCAGGCAGATGCCGCCCGGAGGTGGCGCCCGGCTGATGAAGATCGTCAAGGCCAGCGTCGACCGAACGGGCTACGCCACGACCTGGCCCGGCGGCCTGCCCACCGCGGCCGAGCTCACCTCGAGTCGGTCGCGCGCGTTCATCGTCGCGTCGACGGTGAAGAAGATCGCGATCAGGAA
>JAGSPR010000623.1 GCA_018262455.1 Deltaproteobacteria bacterium
CGGCCACGCACGCTCCGGTGTCGCAGACCCGACTCGCGCATTCGTCGTCGGCTCGACACGTGCGACAGCTGCCGCTGCTCGTGTCACAGACCGGCAACGGGCTGGCACTGCCGCATTGCTCGTCGGTCACACATTGCCTGCAGCCCGAGCTGGCCGCGTCGCAGCCCAGCGGGCACTGAATCAGGTCGTAGTCGTTACCTGCGTCATTGCACGTGATCGCCCGATCAGCCCGACACGCAACGAACGAGCTGGGCGTGCAAGACACCGCGATGCAGGACTGCGGAATCCCCTCCAACGCTCCGTCCACATCGCAGAATGGAAACGCCGGATCGGTGCAGAGGCCGTCGGCGCAGGACTCAGGGTTGGGTCTGGTGCATGCGGGGAACAGCAGGAGCAGCAAGACAAACAGGCGAGGACCGACTGGCTGGTGGCGTGGCATCGAACGGGTTCTCGGCATTCGTGCTCGAAAGTTGCTTGAGAGTGTATCCGTCGAGATTTCCAGACAAGGCAATAGGTTACGAGGCGAGGTCGATCTCTCGGAACCAGGGCCCTGTGCCACACCAGGTCCGGGGCGAGTATGGTGGCCGTCCCGTGGCCCGCGTCCCGTTCACGATCCTCACCGGCTGGCTCGGCGCCGGCAAGACGAGCGCGCTCAACCGCATGCTCGGGGCGGTCGACAGCGCGCGCGGACCGCGGATCGCGGTGCTCGTCAACGAGCTCGGCCGGATCTCGATCGACACCCAGCTGATCGTCGGCCGCGGCGGCGACGTGCTCGAGCTCGCCGGTGGCTGCGTCTGCTGCAAGGTCGATATCAAGAACGATCTGTGGGACGGCATCGGCGACATCATCACGCGCTCGAGCCCCGACTGCGTGGTGCTCGAGACCACCGGCATCGCCGAGCCGGCGGCGATCCTCGAGGGGCTGGTGAGGGTGACCGAGTCGGTGCGCGAGCGGATCCTGCCGGCCGGGGTGGTGTGCGTCGTCGACGCCGAGACCGGTGGAGAGGCGCTGCGCACGCGAGAGGAGGCCCGCGAACAGGCGCAGAGCGCCGACCGCATCCTGCTGTCCAAGCTCGATGTCGCGTCGATCGAGGCGGTCCGCAGGTGCCACGCGATCCTCGACGAGCTGGCCCCCCATGCGGAGCGCGCGAGCTTCCCGCCCGGGGACGCCGGGGCCCGCGCACTGACCGCATGGGTGATCGAGCCACGTCCGCTGCGTGCCTGGAGCGAGCGTACGCACGACCATGATCATGCCGCGAGCCACGACCATGGCGCGCACCACCACGGAAACCAGCTGGTGGCGATCGTGTTCTCCGATGACGCGCCGCTGGTCGGCGAACGCGTCCTCGCGGTGGTCGAGGGCCTCGGCACCCAGCTCATCCGCGCGAAGGGCTTCGTCCACCTCGCCGGTGACGATCGTCGGGGGTTCGTGGAGCGTGCTGGGGTGCGGACCGAGCTGCGCTATCTCGAGCCCTGGGGTGCCACGGCTCGTCGGACCGAGCTCGTCCTGATCGGCGATGACCTCGACGAAGGCGCCGTGCATCGCGCGCTGTGGGCGTGCCGGGCCGGCGGCTGATCAGCGCCAGGCCGCGCTGCGGACCTGGGTAAGCGCGGCTTCTCCAGCCACGAGCCCCGCGTCGTCGGCGTCGTGGATCGCGAGGCCGATCAGATCGCCACCAGCGGGCGCGGCGCCGAACGCGGCGTCGACGGCGATCCACGCCCGACCGGTCCAGCTGACGGCCCAGCGGTGGCGCACGAGGCGATCTCCGTCGACGCGCAGGCCGGTGACGACCCGGGTCGGGATCGAGCGCTGGGTGGCCAGCGCGGCGTAGGCGAGCGCGAAGGTGGTGCAGTCCCCGGCCGTCGCCGAGGTCGCGTCGCGCGGCGAGCCTGGATGGACGGCGAGATCGGGGGCGATCTTGTGCCGCACGACGCTGACGAGCCGGGTGATGTCACGCGACCGATCGCGTCCCTGCGCGGCGTCCGGGAGCCCCCCCGGCAACCGCGACGACAGCTCGACCGCGACGCCGTCGGCGGCCGGATGCGCGCGCTGCCCAGGCAACGGAGGAAATGCGACATCACCGTCGACGAGGAGGGTCTTCGTGCGGGTCCCGGTGATCGCGATCGACGTCGCGGCGATCAGATCGACGGCCTCGAACGGCAGCGCGGCCTGCGCGGCCGTGGCGCGGAGCGCGATCACGCCCTCGCCGTCCACGACGCGCACGTAGCCACCGTCCTCGTCGACGTCGATCGTGGCCTCGGCGATCGCGCCGCTGTCGAGGCCGAGCCGAGCGATCAGCCGGGCCGGCGCGACCGGATCGATCCGCCCCGCACCGACGAGGAAGCCGCGTGCCGGCAAGAACACGCGCCCGGCGAACCGACCGTCGCGGCGGGTCAAGAGCGGCACCAGCTCGGCCGGGATCGCGTCGGCGGGCAGCGCGGCGGTGGTGCCATCGGCGGTGAGCTGCCAGCCCCGCGCCCCGCGCACCGCCTCGGCGTGCCGCGCGAGCTGGCCGGTCTGGCTCCAGGTGACCCGCGACGGCACGAGGGCGCGATCCGCCGTGACTTCGATCGTCGTGGCCAGCGCGACCGACGCGTTGCCCCGCAAGAACCGCATCGCTTCATCGCGCCGGAGCACGACGCCAGCGGCGGTCCAGGTCTCACGCTCGAGCGCGGTCCCGACCCGCGCGCCACCGAGCCAGATCGTGTAGTGCCGCTCGGCACCGCTCGTGAGGTCGGGCGCGTCGGGCGCGTCGGGCGCGTCGGGCGCGTCGGGCGCTCGGACCGGCGCTGCGACCGGCGGGCGACCACACGCGACGAGGACTGCGAGCCAGGTGAATCGCACGGACCCATGATCGTAGCCAGCGGACGCGCTCGGGCGCAAACTCCTGTCGTGTCGAGCTCCACCCCCAGCGCCAGCGGCCCGTGGACCGTCGTGGGGTGTGGCTACACCGGCACACACCTCGCGCGCAGGCTGGTCGCTCAAGGCGCCGAGGTCACGATCACCCGCCGCAGCCCGGAGCGCGCCCTGGCCCTGGCCCGCGAGCTCGGCGTGCGCGGCCTGCGGGCCGATCTCGCGGACGCAGGATCGCTCGTGGGGTTGGTCGCTCCGAGCGCGGTCGTCGTCTGTCTCGCGCCTCCGGGCGCCGACCCAGGGGGCGAGCTCCATGCGCTGCTCGAGGCCGCGCGTGACGCCTCGAAGCTGGTCTACGTGTCCTCGACTGGCGTCTATGCACCCGGCGGCGGCGGGTGGGTCGACGAAGGCTTCCCGGTCGCGCCGGTGACCGCCTCGGGGCGC
>JAGSPR010000624.1 GCA_018262455.1 Deltaproteobacteria bacterium
GGAGAGCAGGTCGCGGTGGCTCACGATCCCGACGAGGTGCTGCCGCTCGTTGACCACCGGGAGGTGGCGCAGGTGCTTGAGCCGCATGATCTCGTCCGCCAGGGGGAGGGTCTGCTCCTCGAAGAACGAGATCGCGGGCGCGGTCATGAGGTGCTTGACGAGGACCGGAGGCATGCCTTCGGGGTTGCAACCCGTGGACCCGCAACCGCGCAACGATCCGCGCAGCACTTGCGCGGTTCGGGCTCCGGCGACCGGCACGTGGCGTGCTTCCGATCGGACCATGCGGAGCGTGCTCGTCGTCCTTGGCCTGGTGATCGGATGCACGTCCGGTCCACGCAGCTCCGACCTGCCGCCGGCGGAGACCCAGCCGACCGTCGGCGACAAGTCGCTCGTGCAGGCGATGCTCGAGATCCAGGGCCGCATGCACGAGCGGTTCGCCGCGGCCAACCGCATGCAGTACGCGATCTCGCTGTCCGATCTCGGCCGCGCGCATCGCGAGGCGAAGCTGATCGCCGACCTCGATGAGCCCGATGTGCTCCCGATGTGGAAGCCGTACGTCGACGACATCCGCGGCGCGGCGCGCGCCGTGATGGCGACCGAGGATCCGGTCGCGGCGGCGCGCACGATGGCGTCGCTGGGCCGGGCGTGCGCGCGCTGCCACCAGGCCGCGAAGGCGACGCTCGAGCTCGCCCAGGACCCGATGCCGCCGACCGAAAAGAAGCTCGCTGCGACCATGGCGAGCCACCAGTGGGCCGCGGGTCGGATGTGGCAGGGCTTGATGGCGCCGTCGACGGAGCGCTGGCTCGAGGGCGCGCGTGCCCTCGAGGGCTCACCCCTGGCGATCACGGCGGAGGTCGGCGAGCCGCCGCACGCGCTCGGGATCGCCGACGATGTCGCGCGAATCCGGATGCTCGCTCGCCGCGCGCAGACCACGACCGAGCTCGATGCGCGCACCGAGGTCTACGGCGACCTGCTCGGGACCTGCGTGCGCTGTCACGGCACGATCCGTGACCGCTGAGGCCAACGCGCAGAATTCGCGCCTCCGGGGCGCGACGCGCAGAGATTGCATGAATGGCCACGGGCGCCGCGATGGTTGCGCGGACCCTGATTTGCAAATCCGATCGCCATGACCGGCTCGCGCGTTCCCCTGACCCTGGCCCACCCCGATGTCCTGCATGCCGCAGTGGAGGCGGCGGTGCTGGCACCGAGCTCCTACAACACGCAGCCGTGGCGGTTCCGGATCGTCGGCTCGGTCCTCGAGCTGTTCGCCGATCGCCAGCGCCACCTGCAGGTGATCGACGCCGAGCGCCGGGGCCAGATCCAGAGCTGCGGCTGCGCGCTCTACAACGCGCGCGTCGCCGTGCGGGCGATGGGCTATCTCGATGACGTCACGGCGATGCTCACCGACAACGGGCATCCCGATCTGCTGGCGACGTTGCACCTCGGCGAGCCCCACATCGCGACCGAGGACGACCTCGCGCTGTTCGCCGCGGTCCGCAAGCGGCACACCAATCGCCGTGCGTTCCTGCCCCGGCCGATCGCGGGGCTGCTGAGCGACTCGTTCATCGAGGCCGCCGCCGCCGAGGGCGCGACGATGATCCGCCTCCACCCCGATCAGAAGCGGGCACTCGCCCACCTGATCGACGAGGCCGATCGACTGCAGTACGGCGACCCGGCGTTCCGGGCCGAGCTCGCAAACTGGCTCGCTCCGGCCGGCAGTCGGCGGCGCGACGGCATCCCGTTCGTCGAGAAGGAGTACGGGTCGTCGCTGCCGTTCACCGTGACGCGCGCGCTGCGCTCGCCCACCCTCGGGGACGAGCTCGGCAAGCTCGAGGAGGAGCTGGTCAAGGGTGCGCCGGTCGTCCTCGTGCTCGGCACGCGGTCCGACGATCCCACCGAGTGGCTCGCGTGTGGCCAGGCCCTGGAGGCGGTGCTGCTCCTCGCCACGACCCACGGGATGTCCGCGGCGTTCCTCAACCAGGTGCTCGAGCTCCCCGATCAACGCGGGCGGGTCGCCGAGCTCCTCCCGGAGGTTGGCTATCCCCAGATGGTGCTGCGCATCGGATACCCGGAACACGAGATCCAGCACGCCGCCCCCCGGCGCTCGATCGAGGACGTTCTCGAGACCGCCTGACGAGGTCATGGCATGCTGCCCCTCATGAACCGAGGCACCCTGCTCGCGACGCTGGCGCTGCTGGCAGGCGCGTGTGGCAACGACATCGAGGCCGCGCCGAAGCCGAAGGCACCGGAGCGCAAGGCAGCCGAGCGCAAGGCACCCGAGCCCAAGCCCGTCGAGCCCAAGCCCGTCGAGCGGTTCGAGCGTGATGACGTGCAGCGCCTCCACATGCACGAGAACTTCGATCTGCTGCGCGCGATCGAGCGCCTGCTGATCGTCGGCAAGCTCGACGATGCGAAGCGGTTCGCGGCCGCGATCTCCGAGGCGCCCGACGCCCCGGCGCACGGTCCGTGGGCCGCGCACGTCGTCGCCGTTCGCGACGGGGCCGCGGCGCTCGCGCGGGCCACCACGCTCGAGCAGGCATGTCGTCTCGAGGCGACGCTCGCGGGCGCGTGCGCGGGCTGTCACGTCGAGACCGGCGTCGCGCCGGACTTCCGCGTGTTCCCGGTCCCGCCCGACAAGTCCACGATCGAGGCACGCATGCTCCGCCATCGCTGGGCCGCTGACCGGATGTGGGAGGGCATCGTCGGCGGAGCCGATGAACCGTGGCGCGCGGGGCTCGACGTGCTCGCGGCGCCCCCGCTCGACTGGGGCCCCGCGTCCTCCGATCGCGCGCTCCACGCGCGCACGCTCCAGCGGCTCGCCGATCAGGCCCGCAAGCAGAAGACGCCGACCGTCGAGAGCCGGACCGCGGCGTACGGGGAGATGCTCGTGACCTGCGCCTCCTGCCACACCGGCAAGCGACCGGCCACGCCGGCCACGCCGTCGAAGTGAGCACCTCCCTCGAAGAGCGTGGCGACACGCGCAGCCTCGTGCAGCTGTGCGGTGGCTACTTCGGTTCGTACGTCCTGACCGGCATCCTGGTGAAGTACTTCACGGCCATCCGCGAGCCCCGGCTCACGGACATGGCGTACCTGGTCAACAACACCCTCGGCGGGAGTCTGTTCGCGCTGTCGGTGGTGGTGGCGGCCGGCTGGATCCGGATGCGCTCGAACCGGATGCGCCGGTTCGGTCCGTTCACGCTGCCCTCGGAGGTCGTCTACATCATCCCGTCGGGCATCTGCACGGCCGTGATCATCCCGACGACGACGCTCATGTACTCGCTGCCGATGTCGG
>JAGSPR010000625.1 GCA_018262455.1 Deltaproteobacteria bacterium
GAGCTCCTCGAGCGTCTCGATCCCGAGCTCGCTGTGGATCCGCGCCGCGAGCGTGCTGCCGATGCCGGGCACGCCGGCGAGCACCGCCGTCGCGTCGCCATGCAGCCGGTCGAGAGCGCCGCATCGGCCAGTGGTGAGCAGCTCGATGATCACGCTCGCCAGGCGTGGTCCGACGTGGGGAACGGCCTCGAGCCCCACGCGACCGTGGTCCCGGAACACGTCCGCCATCTCCCGGTCGGATGCGCGAAGTTCTTGCGCTGCGGCTCGCCAGGCACGCACGCGATGCACTGAAGCGGCTTGCTGCTCGAGCAGTGCAGCCACTTCCTCGAAGATGGACGCGATGGTTGCGTTGGTCACGCCCACCTCCGTTGCAGCGGGCGTTCCAGTCCTCGATGGCTCGTCCCCTGCAGTCGCAAGGTGTATGGCCGCCGCACACCCTCCACGCGACATCCTCGTCCCGATCGACTTCAGTCCAGGTGCCGAGCAGGCGCTCGACTACGCATGCTCGCTGGCGGGCAAGCTCGACGCGACGATCCACCTCGTCAACGCGATCGGTGCGGGCCTGCCGGAGCTCAACGCCGCGCTCACCGACCACATGATCGAGACGATGCGCACCAGTGCGATGGCGCAGCTCGAGAAGCTCGCCGACGCGCGCAAGCCGGCTGTCCAGTTCGGCAAGCTGATCGTCCAGCCTGGCGAGGCGCGGGATGCGATCCTCGAGACCGTGGCGACCGTGCGACCCGATCTGATCGTGATCGGCAGCCACGGCCGGCGCGGCGTGTCGCGGTTCGTCCTCGGGAGCGTGGCCGAAGAGGTGGTTCGACGGGCGCCATGCCCGGTGCTGGTCGTCCGCGCGGCGAAGCACGACTGACGGAGATCAGGTCCGGGGCGTGGCGCCAGCCCCGAGCTCGAGGAACCCACGCGGGGCGAGGCTCGTCGCGAGCATCACCTCGTTGATGTCCTCGTGATCGATCCACGTCTGCGTGCGACGGTGCGCGGGATCGAGCCAGAAGGCCTGGATCTCCTGGCCCAGGGGCACGAACGGGGTGAACCGCACGGGATCGATCGACGGCGCATCGGCGAGGCCGATCGCCAGCCCGAGCTCGCGGAACGCGAGGCGGTGCTCCGCGCGCTGGCGCAGATCGGATCGCGAGGCGTAGGCCCGGAGCCCGATCACCGCCGCGGCGATCACCGCGTCGCGCAACGGCGGATCGGCGCCGAGCTGCACGAGGCGCGACGCATCGCCGAGCAGCCCGCCGATCCCGAGCGGGTCCGAGCTCGCCAGGCCGTGCGGGTCGATCATCGACCGATACGCGGCGATCGCCGGACCCAGGGTCGGCCCGCGCTCGGCGGTGCCGACGAGGCCGGCGGTCGCCTCCAGCTCGAGGCCCGTGATGTAGCCGTCGAGAGGATCGTGATGCCCCATCGACGCGACCAGCGGGCGCGACATGTCGATGCTCATCTTCCACCAGATCCCGCGACCACCGCGAGCCGGGTGGACGAACCCGCGGTACGCCGCGTCGGCGAGCTCGCGAGCCCAACGCTCGTACCGGGACTCTCCCGTCGCGCGCGCGACCTGCGCGAGCGCATGCATCCACTTCGTGAGGTAGTGGAAGTACTGACCGTCGCGCTCCCACTCGAGGGCGTCGTCGATCGGTGCACCGGCGGAGCGCTCGGGCAGCGGCTTGCCGATCCGGAGCCCGCCACGCGTCGGATGGGCCTCCCCGTCGGCGTCGGCCGCACCGCTGATCCAGCCGCGGCGGGGATCATCGGAGCGATGTCGCCCGAGCTCGTGATGGACCGCCTCGACGAGCGCGCGTGCGAGCTCCGGTCGGCCGAGACCGAGAAAGTTGCAGACCGCGAAGGCATCGGTCCACAGGTACCGACGCGACGCGAGATCCCCCGTCAGGCCGGTCCGTGCCGCGTACCGCTCCATCACGGCGTGCGCGACCACCGAGCTGCGATCCAGGCTCGCCTCCACCGCCACCCGTGGACCGATCGTCGTCATGGAGGGCGATCTTGCACGGCGCATTCCAGCCTCCGCGCGGCACCGGTCTCGCGCGCGTCATCACGCAGACCGTGCGCGCCTCGCTCGCCCGCCCCAGGCACGCCGCATGCTGGTCCCGGTGACATGAAGATCCGCGACATCATGCGCCGCCCGTTCACCATCCTCGACACCGACACGCTCGGCACGGCCGAACGCGCGATGGCGCGCTGGCAGATCCGCCACCTCCCGGTGGTCTCGGGTGGCCGCATCCTCGGGATGCTGTCGCAGCGCGACATCCTCGCGGCGCGCGCACACGCCGATCCCGACGACGATTGGTGGACGATTCGCGTCCACGACGCGATGACCCAGCCGGTGCAGACCTGTGGCCCCGACGACTCGCTCACCGAGGTCGCGGGCCGACTCGCCGCGTCGAAGATCGGCGCGCTTCCGGTCGTGGAGGTCGGCAAGGTGATCGGCATCGTCACCGTCACCGATGTCCTCGAGGGCGAGGTGCGAGCGGCGATGGGCCCGTCCGCCGCGGCGCGAACGATCGCCTCGGATGTGATGACGCCGTTGCCGCAGACCGTGACTCCCGAGTCCTCGCTCGTCGACGCCGTCGCGCGGATGATCGGTCATCGGATCAGGCACCTCCCGGTCGTCGACGGCTCGGGCACCGTCGTCGGGATGCTGTCGGAGCGAGATGTCCGGACGCGGGTCGGCGATCCGGTCGCGTTCGCCGGAGGCAAGCACAACGGCTTCGGTCAGCTGCGCGTCAAGGACGTGATGTCGCAGCCGGCGATCGCCGTCCCGTTCGATCGCCCGCTCGCCGACGTCGCCCGAGCGTTCGCGGATCACCGGATCGGCGCGGTCCCGGTGATCGACAAGTTCGGCGCGCTCGTCGGCATCGTCTCGTACATCGATGCGCTGCGCATGGTCGGCGCGTGATCGATGCAGGCAACGCAGCATGTGCGCGAATCCAGCCCGCGGGGGCTCCCACGGCAGGCACATCGCTTGTAGTTGCTCTGGGCATGCCCACGCCATCCACCGAACAGCGCCCCACACCGCACGCGATCGGCGAGCTGTGCGTCGGCGGTGACTGGGCGTGCGCCCACGGCGACCTGGCGGCGCTCCGCCACGTCGCCCAGCGTCTGGCGGTGCATGCGCGCGAGCCGGTGCACTGCGAGCTCCTCGATCTCGCGGAGGCGTGCAACTACGACCCCGATCATGCCGTGGAGCTCTGGGTCCGGATCAAGGATCGGGTGCTCCACGCGAGCGACGCGTGACGTCGTGGGCCACCACCGAG
>JAGSPR010000626.1 GCA_018262455.1 Deltaproteobacteria bacterium
GAGGACCGCCACATCCTCATCGTCCCTGCCCCCGCGGAGTGAACCGAGAAACGATCGCCGCCATTGCAACGGCGGCGGGTCCCGCGGGCGTCGGGATCATCCGGCTCAGTGGGCCGCGCGCGATCGCGATCGCCGCGGAGGCGCTCGGGATCGAGGCCGCCGCTCTCGACCGCACGGTGCGAGTCGGGTGGGTTCGGGATCGCACGGGGACGCGGATCGATCAGGTCCTCGCGTTCGCGATGCGCTCGCCGGCGTCGTTCACCGGCGAGGACGTCGCGGAGCTGCAGGGGCACGGCGGGGTCCACAACCTCGGCAAGCTCCTCGCGGCGGTGATCGAGCGCGGGGCGCGGGTCGCCGAGCCCGGAGAGTTCACGCGGCGAGCGGTCGCGAGCGGCAAGCTCGATCTGCTGCGCGCCGAGGCGCTGCTCGAGGTCATCTCCGCCGGTAGCGATCGATCGTGGAGGCTCGCCCAGGCGAACCTCGGCGGTCAGCTCGGCCACGAGGTCGCGGCGATCGAGCAGCGCTCGCTCTCCGTGCTCGCCGAGCTCGAGGGCTGGATCGACTTCCCCGAGGAGGATCTCGAGACGGCCAACGCCGCCTGGATCGAGGGCGAGATCACGGGGCTGCGCGCGGCGTGCGGACGGCTCGCCGATGGCTTCCGCCACGGTCGCGCGGTCAGCCAGGGCATCACGGTCGCGCTCGTCGGGCCGGTCAACGTCGGCAAGTCGTCGCTGCTCAACGCGCTGGTCGGGACCGAGCGCGCACTGGTCGCACCGCAGCCGGGCACGACGCGCGACTGGCTCGAGATCGCCGACGTCTGGGAGGGTGTCGCGGTCACCCTCGTCGATACCGCCGGGCTGCGTTCCACCGCCGATCCGATCGAGCAGCGCGGCATCGCGCTCGGCGAGGCGCGGGTCGCGTCGGCGGACGTCGTGGTCGTGGTCAACGATGGGCAAGCCGCGTGGGACGACGGTGCGCGCTACGGCGAGCGGACCGTCGTCGTGCGCAGCAAGGCGGACCTCGGCGGCGAGGCGCGTGGTGCGGTGATGACCTCGGCGGCGACCGGGCAGGGGCTCGCCGACCTGAAGCAGCGGGTGCTCGCGGTCGCGGGGGTCGCCGATCGCGAGGGCAGCGAGCAGGCATTCGTGACCACGGCACGGCAGCAGGCGCTCGCGGCCGGGGCGCGCGATGCGTTCGCCGCGGCGACGGTGGCGTGGGGGGAGAAGCGTCCTCCGGAGGTGATCGCGGTCGAGCTCCGACTGGGCGCCCAGACGCTCGCGCAGCTCCGCGGCGTGGAGGTCGGGGACCGAGTGCTCGACGAAGTGTTCGCGCGGTTCTGTATCGGGAAGTGAGCGTCGGGTGATCGGCGTCGGGTGATCGCCTATAGTCCGCGGCGATGGCGCTCGACGACGATGTTCGTGCCGAGCTGGCGGGTCTCGAGGGGACTCACCGGCTGCGCACGCAACGCGTAGTCGATGGGCCCCAGGGGCCGACCGTGGTGCTCGATGGAGTCGAGGTCGTGAACCTGTCGTCGAACGATTACCTGTCGCTCGCCGGCGACCGGAGGCTGGCGAAGGCCGCGGCGGCGGCGCTCGACGAGGCGGGCAGCGGGGCAGGGGCGTCGCGGCTGATCGCGGGAACCCAGCGTGCGCACGTGGTCCTCGAGCGGGCCGTCGAGGACTGGCTGCGCTGCGGCGGCGTGCGGCTGTTCAATACCGGCTACGCGGCGAACGTCGGCGTGCTGACGACTCTGGTCCACGCGGGCGACGTCGTGTTCTCCGACGAGCTGAACCACGCGAGCATCATCGATGGCTGTCGGCTCGCGAGGGCCGAGGTCGTCGTCGTGCCGCATCGCGATCTCGTCGCGCTCGAGCAGGCGCTCGCCGACGTGCGTGGACCGCGGCGCAAGCTCGTGGTGACCGAGTCGCTGTTCTCGATGGATGGCGATATCGCCGACCTCCATGCGGTCGCCGCGTTGTGTCGTCGGTTCGAGGCGGCGTTCGTCGTCGACGAAGCGCACGCGATCGGCGCGCACGGACCGGAGGGCAGGGGCCTGTGTGCGGAGGCGGCGGTCGAGCCCGACGTCGTGATCGGGACGTTCGGCAAGGCGCTCGGATCGTTCGGCGCGTTCGCCGCGACGACCCGCCCGATCGCCGAGCTGCTATGGAATCGCGCTCGGACGTTCGTGTTCTCGACGGCGCTGCCGCCGAGCATCCCGGCGTCGTCGCTCGCGGCGATCGAGATCGTGCGCGGGACCGAGGGGCTCGAGCGGCGGCGGCTCCTCGCGTCGCATGCGCGCCGGTTTCGCGAGCGCGTGACGCAGGCCGGCGGCGCACGGGATAGCGCGATCGCGCCGATCCACGTCGGCGATGATCGCGAGGTCATGCGGCTCACGGCCGAGCTGCTCGAGGCGCGGATGTTCGTGCAGGGCATCCGCCCGCCGACGGTCCCCGAGGGCACGGCCCGGCTCCGGGTCAGCTTGGCCGCGGGACATTCCGTGCAGCAGGTTGAAACCGCTGGACTATCCATAGTTAACGCGATGCGTCATGACGCCTGACGACACGCTGTCCGACCTCGATCGGCGGGTCACCTGGCACCCGTTCACGCAGATGGCCGAGTGGTCGCCGCTGGTGATCGCGCGCGGGGAGGGCAGCTGGCTGTTCGACACCGGGGGCCGGCGCTATCTCGATGGCGTGAGCTCGCTGTGGTGCAACGTGCATGGGCACGCGCATCCGCGGCTCGATCGCGCGCTCCGCGCGCAGCTCGATCGGATCGCGCACTCGACGTTCCTCGGGCTCTCGCACGAGCCGGGGATCCGACTCGCGGCGGCGCTCGTCGAGATCGCGCCGCCGGGGCTGACCCGCGTGTTCTATTCGGACTCGGGCTCGACCGCGGTCGAGATCGCGCTCAAGCAGTCATTCCAGTACTGGCAGCTCCAAGGGCGGCCCGCGAAGCAGCGCTTCCTTCGGCTCGGCGATGCCTATCACGGCGACACGCTCGGCGCGGTCGGGGTCGGCGGCATCGACCTGTTTCACCGGGTGTTCGGTCCGCTGCTCGTCCCTTCGATCGCGATCCCGTCGCCCGCGGGGACCGATGGAGCAGTGGCGCTGGCGCGAATCGAGGCGGAGCTCGAGAACCGCGCGTACGAGATCGCAGCGTTGGTCGTGGAACCTCTCGTCCAGGGCGCGGCGGGGATGCTCGTCCATCCTGCGGGGTTCCTGTCCGGGGCGGCGTCGCTGTGCCGCCGGTTCGGCGTCCACCTGATCGTCGACGAGGTCGCGACCGGGTT
>JAGSPR010000292.1 GCA_018262455.1 Deltaproteobacteria bacterium
AGCGGCAAAGCCGCGAGGACCAGGATGGCAGAGCGAGAGCGAAGCTCGAGCGGCAAAGCCGCGAGGACCAGGATGGCAGAGCGAGAGCGAAGCTCGAGCCCAAGCCGGTCCCCGAGGTGCAGGGCGACGAGCCCGCGAGCCTGTCGATCACGCGTGCCCGCGAGTGCTTGTTCCGGCTGCGCGGCAAGTCGGCGCACGGCCGACGCGCGCGCCCCGAATCCTCGTGATCACGACATCGCGACGAGCACCTCGCGCTTGTTCGTGTGATCCGGCGAGCTGACCACGCCCTGCTTCTCCATCTCCTCCACGATCCGCGCCGCGCGGTTGTAGCCGATGCGGAGCTGGCGCTGGACCCACGAGATCGACGCGTTGCGCGTGGTCGTCACGATGTAGACAGCCTTGTCGTACATGTCGTCGTCGCTCTTGCCACCGGGGCTGCCGCCAGGCGAGCCGCCGTCGCCGTTGTCGTCGCCTTCCTCGTCCCGCGGCTTGAGGATCTCGAGGTTGTAGACCGGACGCCCCTGCGTCTTGAGGAAGTTGACGACCCGCTGGATCTCTTCCTCGTCGACATAGCAGCCATGGAGGCGCTGCGGTGCGGCACCACGATCGGAGAACAGCATGTCACCTGCACCGAGCAGGGCCTCTGCACCGCTCTGATCGAGGATGGTGCGCGAGTCGATCTTCGACGCAACCGAGAACGCGATCCTCGATGGGAAGTTCGCCTTGATGAGGCCGGTGATGACATCGACGGAAGGACGCTGCGTCGCGAGGATCAGGTGGATGCCGCAGGCGCGCGCCTTCTGCGCGATGCGCGCGACGCTGGTCTCGACTTCCTTCGGCGCGCACATCATGAGGTCGGCGAACTCGTCGATCACCACGACGATGTAGGGCAGGCGGTGTGGCGGCGCGGTCACGATCTTCTCTCGTGCGTCGGCCTCCTCGGGCGAGTCGGCGGCCACAGCCTTCTGCAGGTCATCCTCGAGAGCCCGCGCGGCGGCCTCTGCGGCGAGCCGCAGCTTGTCGGCCTCGAGCTTCGCCATCTGCTTGCCGACCTTGTCGTTGAATCCGCCGATGTCGCGAACCCCGGCGTGTGCCAGCAGGTCATAGCGGCGCTCCATCTCCTCGACGGCCCACCGCAGGGCGAGGTTCGCCTTCTTCGGATCGGTGACGACCGGCAGCAGCAGGTGCGGGATGCCCTCGTAGATCGAGAGCTCGAGCATCTTCGGGTCGACCATGATCATGCGGACGTCTTCGGGGCTGCAGTGATAGAGCAGGCTCGTGATGAACGCGTTGACCGCGACCGACTTGCCCGAGCCGGTGGTGCCGGCGACGAGCAGGTGCGGCATGCGCGCGAGATCGACGACGGACGGCCCGCCCTCGATGTCCTTGCCGAGCGCGATCGGCAGCTTCGCGCGGCCCTTGCAGAACGTGTCGTCGGCGAGGATCTCCTTGAGGAAGACCTTCTCGCGGCTCCGGTTCGGGACCTCGATGCCGACCGCGGCCTTGCCGGGGATGGGCGCCACGATGCGTACGCGCAGGGCCTCGAGCGCGAGCGCGAGGTCATCGGTGAGGTTCACGATCTTGTTGACGCGCGTGCCGGGAGCCGGCGCAAACTCGTACATCGTGACGACTGGGCCGGGGCGGATCGCGACGACCTCGCCCTTGACCCCGTAGTTCTCGAGAGTCTGGGTCAGCTTCGCCGACAGCTCGAGCATCGCACTGCGATCGATCGTGTTCTGCGTGGTGGCGTCGTAGTTGAGCAGCTGGATCGACGGCAGCTGGTAGTCGCCCTCACCGAGCTTGATGAAGGTCTGGCGATCGGCATCGGCCGCCTTCTCCTTCTCTGCCATCGCAGCCTTGTCCTGGTGCTTGAAGCGCGGCTCGACGATGAGGGGGCCGGCGCCGGGGGCGGCCGGCTCGAGCACCTCGGGCAGGTCGGCGTCGGGGACGATCATGGCCTGGGGCTTGGCCGGCCGAGCCTCGCCAGGGTCCTGGGTGCCGTTTGGAAACCGCGTCCGCTTCGCCCGCCTGGATGCAGCCTCGGACGGCGGCTTCTTGTCCTCGAGATCGACGACCTCGATCGCGGCGCCTCCGGACAGCATCGGACCGGGTGGAACGAGATCGATCTCGGTGCCCTGCGCCGTCAGCTTCTTCTTCGACTTCTTGGGCTCGATGATCATCGGCTCGTCGAGGGCCTCCTCGGCACCGACCTCGAGCACGTCCTCGTCCTCCACCTCGACCGCATCGGCGAACTCGTCCTCGTCATCGCGGCTCGGCAGGATGGCGCGGAACACGGCTGCCCAGAACTTCGCGAACGAGAACGTCCCGGACGCCACGGCGCCAGTCACCGCGCGGATACCACGCCAGATCGCGCCGAGCACGTCGCGCATCCTGAGCGGCGTCGCGACGACGGTGGCGATCACGAGCCCGATGCACGCGAGCAGGGCCGTGCCCGCGGTGCTGATCAGCGCGCGCGAGACCTCGGCGAGGTGCTCGCCGATCATGCCACCCGGACCGTGACCCGCGACGCGATATCCCGACGCGGCCAGGTGGACGAGCGTCGCGAGTGACACGACGCCGATCAGTGTGCCGATCGCGATCATGCCGGGCATCACGGGCCGGCGCTCGAGCAGCGTCCGGAGCGCGGTGACCAGGGCGAGGCCGATCAACAGATAGCCGCACACGCCCGCGAGGCCATAGAACAAGCCCGCGGTCGATCTGCCGAACGGCCCCATCACCAGCTTGCCGGCCTGCAGCGACACCATGGCCACGAGCAGGAACAGCGTGACCCCCAACCCGATGACCCCCAGCACCTCGCGGCGATGGTCATCCCGTCGGCCGCCGCGCTGTGGACGATCCGCAGAACTAACGGATGTACCTTTGATCTTTCGGTTTTTTGACATAGGTGGCCCTGGTATTCGCAGGGGTACTTTATCCTACATCCACCGATACGCCGGCCCCAAGTTTTCGCTGACGCCGCGACGCGACGCGTCAATGAATAGGACTCAATCTTCGTGCTGCTGGATTGGCGCAAACAGGGGCACCCTGGAACCATGGGCGAGCCACGCATTCCGCTCGATCCGGTGGCGGACCTGAAGGTACGGCTCGCCCGAGAGTCGACGGACCAGGCCCGCGCATTCTGGGCGCGGCTGTTCCTGGCGAGCAGGGCCGGCGGCTCGGGGCCCGGCAGTCCGGGGATGTTCTACGGCGTGCCGATGGCGAAGGTCGCCGGGTGCGTGCGCGCGTGGTGGACCGATCACGGGCTGTCCGAACATCCGGCCACGGTGGGCAAGCGGGTAGCGCTCGCGCTGATCGAGCAGCCGATGATCGAGGACAAGCTCGCGGGCATTCTCGTCCTGCAAGACCTGCTTGGCACCCAGTTGCGCGCCAGTGATCTGCCCGCGTTCGCGCGGCTGTTCGCGAGCGGTCACCTCGCCGAGTGGAACGTCGTCGAGTGGTTCGTCATGAAGGTGCTGGTCACGCTACTCGATCGGCCGTCCGGGCGTCGCGAGGTCGCGCGTGGGCTCGCTCAGTGGCGGACGACAAGCACCACGTGGCAGCGCCGCGCCGCGTGTCTGGCGTTCATCAAGCTCGCGCCGCTCGGGGAGGCCGCGCTGCCGGGCCTCACCGAGCACATCCTGACGATCTGCGGGACCGTGGTGTGGTCCCACGAGCCCCACGATCAGACCGCGGTCGGCTGTGTCCTGCGCGAGCTCGCGCGTGCCGAGCCGGCGAAGGTCGAGGCGTTCTTTCGTCGCCACGCGCTGCTGATGTCGAAGGAGTGCGCGCGCCACGCGGTGGCCAAGTTCCCCGCGCCGCTCCGCGCCGAGTTGCTCGCGCATCACAAGCGCGCGACGTCGCTGCGCCACTAGCCCCAGGGGCAGCGAACCGGTCGCTACAGCTCGCGTGCGGTGGAGTCTTCGGGCGAGGCATCGAGCTCGACCTCGGGGTCGACATCGACGTCCCCGATCCGACCCTCGACGTTGGCATCGATCTCGGAATCCGCCGACGAGGCCGTCAACGGATCGCGCTCGGCCGCGTCACCTGGCTCGGCGTCGATCGCGTCGGCGGTCGTGAGGTCGCCGTCGCCATCGTCGCGGCCGCCACCGTCGCGGTCGACCCCGCTCGCAGCCTCGCTGATCGCCTGGGCCGCGAAGTACTGCACGACACCTGCGGCAGCCTTGCGGTTCATCCCGGGTGCCTTCGCGAGCTCCTCCGCGGTGGCGAGGCGGATCGCGCGCACGCTGCCGAAGTGCTTGAGCATGCGCTGGCGACGCGTCGCGCCGATCCCCGGGATCCCGTCGAGCTCGCTGCGGAGCGTCTGCTTGGTGCGGCGATCCTGGTGGAACGTGTTGGCGAACCGGTGAGCCTCGTCTCGGATCCGCGCGAGCACGTAGAGCTCGGGCGAGTTCGGGCGCAGCGCGATCGAGTCCTTGACGTTGCGCCGATAGATCCGATCGGGCGCGGTGCCGGCCTCGAGCTCGCGTTCCTTGGCCAGGCCGATGACCTCGATCCCGGTGTCTCCTCCGAGCGGCACGCCGAGGTCGGTCAGCGCCGCGACGGCCATGCCGAGCTGGCCCTTGCCACCGTCGATCACGAGCAGATCGGGGCGGGCCCACGCGGGATCATCGGAGCCCTGGCGGCGGAACCGGCGCGTCAGGACCTCGTACATCGCCGCGAAGTCGTCGTTGCCGGCGGTGCGGACCTTGAACTTGCGATACAGGCCGCGCGCCGCGATGCCATCGACGAACGTCACCATCGAGGCGACTGTCTCGGTACCGGAGATGTGCGCGATGTCGAAGCACTCGATCCGGCGCGGCGGCCGGGGCAAGCTCAGGTGCTTGGCCACCTTCGCGAGGATCTCCTCGGCGTCGGCATTCTTGCTGCGCCGCGAGGTCGCCGACGCGGCGGCGTTGCGGTCGGCGAGCTCGACGAGCTTCGCGCGGACGCCACGTCGAGGCTCGAGGATGCGCACCTTTTTGCCGCGCGCCGTCCCCAGCCAGTCGGCGAGCACCTCGCCGTCCTCGAGCTCGACGCCGACGACGACCTCGTCCGGGATGAACGTGCCAGTGGCGTAGTACTGCTGAAGGTGCTCGGTGACCACCGCCGCATCGGGCAGCTCCTGGTCCTTCTGCTGGAACGCACGGCGGCCGACCAGCTTGCCGCCGCGCACGAACAGCACGACGACCTCGACGCAATCGGCCTCGCGGAACAGGCCCCACACGTCCTGATCGACGAAGTCATCCTGGACGATGTGCTGCTTCGCGAGCGTGCGTTCGACGGCCGCGAGCGAGTCGCGCAGCACCGCCGCGGTCTCGTAGTCCTCGGAGTCCGCGCGGCCGCTCATCCGCGCGCGCAGCCGCTGGACGAGCTCGGCACTCTTGCCAGCGAGGAACATCTTCACGTCCTCGACCTGCTCGGCGTAGGCCTCCGGCGCGACGTCGATCGCGCACGGGCCGGAGCAGCGCTTGATCTGATACTGGAGGCACGGCCTGCCGCGGGTCTCCAGCACGTGATCGGTGCACGTCCGGAGCTGGAAGTGACGGTTCAGGATCCGCAGCGTCTCGCGCGCCGAGGTGGCCGAGTGATACGGCCCGAAGTAGTTCGCGCCGTCGTCACGGATGTTGCGGACGACCTCGACACGCGGGAACACCGCGCGCTTCGGCGTGTCGTCGTCAGGGACCTTCGGATCGACGAGGCGCAGCACGAGGTACTGCTTGTCGTCCCGTAGCTTCACGTTGAACTTCGGTTGGTGTTTCTTGATCAGGTGATTCTCGAGGAGCAGCGCCTCCTTCGACGACGACACCACGATCGTCTCGACATCGGTCACCGCCCGGCCGAGGAAGCCGGCCGCCACGAAGAACCGCTCGTCGCCGCCTTCCCTGAAGTACTGGCGGACGCGCGTGCGCAGGTTCTTCGCCTTGCCGACGTAGACCACCGTCCCCCGAGCGTCCTTGAACAGGTAGACGCCCGGCTCGGTCGGGATACGATCGAGGACCTCGCCGGCGAGCACGACGCCCCGACCTTACCCGCCCGAAGCCTTCAGAACACGCTGAAGTCGTGCAGCGTCACGAGCACCATCACGATCATCAGCACCATGATGCCGCCCATGTGCACCATCGTCTCGATCTTCGGGTTCGCGCGGCGGCGGGTCACCATCTCGTAGGTCAGGAACACGAGGCGACCGCCGTCCAGTGCGGGGAGCGGAAACAGGTTGAACAGCCCGAGGTACACGCTGAGCAGCATCAGGAGCTTGATGCCGTCAGGCAGGCCACGACTGAACGCCGCCTTGAACTCGCCGACGATGCGAACCGGTCCGCCTGGGTCGGCCTTTTCCTTGCCGCTGAAGATGTCCCTGACGTTGCCAAGGATCAGCTTCGTCTGCTCGATCGGGAACGTGATCGCATCCCCGGATGCTTCGAGGATGCCGACCGAGACGATGTCCGGGACCAGGCGCTGCTGCACGCCCATGATGAACAGCTGGTTGCCGTCCTTGTCCCGGATCTCCTTGCCGTCCTTGTCCTTGGCGATCTTGGGCTGGATCGAGAAGGTGAGGTCTTTGCCCCCGAACACGCGGGCCATCAGCGTGTCAGCGACGGCGGGGCGTCGCACGGTGACGGTCACCGGCGCACCGTGCTTGGCGTTGATCACCTTCTGGAGATCGAGCGTCGAAGCGGACATGGTGACGCCGTCGACCCCGATGATGCGATCACCCGGCTCGATCTTGCCCTTGGCGTCGTAGCCATCGGTGATCTCGGCGACGTAGTACGTGCGGACGGGCTGGCCGTGACAGGTGTAGAGCCCGAACGCGAGGAAGATGGCGGAGACGTAGTTGGTTGCCGGGCCGGCGAGGATCGTCAGGAAGCGCTGCCAGGCGGGCCGATTCGGATACGCCGCGACATCCTCCGGATCGACCTCTTCCGCGATGTTCATCCCGCGGATCTCGACGAAGCCTCCGAACGGGATCGGCGCGAGCTGGAAGATCGTCCCGCTCTTGGTCTTGCGCTTGAGGATGCCGGGCCCGAAGCCGATGCTGAATCGCTCGACGCGCATCTTGCACCAGCGCGCGACGAAGTAGTGCCCGCCCTCGTGGACGACGATCAGAAAGCCGAGCGCGAGGATCGCGAGGATCATGCGAAACGAAACTATAGCAGCGACCACTGCCGTGTGCCGCTGCGACCAGGGCGCGACCGAGGATTGCCGCGGATCAGCGGCCGAATCGAGCGAACGCGCGGAGCCGGCCGATCGACTTCTTCGCGACGACGCCCGTCGGACCCGCGAGGCGCACCGACAGGCTCTGGACGGCAAGCCGCTTGGCGAGCCGGCGATGCATCGCGGCGCCAACGAGCCGCGAGCCCCGGAAGGCCGCGAGCGCACGGACACGATGGGCGACCGTGTAGCGCGTCAGCGCCACTTCGGCGTCGCCTTGGTTTGCGAGCAGTCGGCGACACGCATCGCCCGCACCATCGAGCGAGGCACTCGCGACATCGGGTGTGGACACGAGCAGCAGCATGCCCTGAGCGCGCGAGGCACCGACATCGACCCCGCGACCGCGGGCCGACGCGTGGGTCACCCGGAGCTCCGGGACCTCGGCACGTAGCAGCGCGAGCACGGCGTGCGAGTTGTCGCCGGAGTCTTCGTCGATCGCGAGGATCTCGAACGAGAGCCCCAGGCCGCGCAGGTGCTCGGCTGTCCGGCGGACAGCGATTCCGACCGCCTCTTCGTCATCACCGAAGGGCAGAATGACGGAAACGTCGAACCGAGGGCTATCGAACATCTGGCGGGCGGAATAGCACCAAACGTGCCGTGCGCCGGCGCTTTCCTGAATCCGCATCCCGGCCGACTCGACACGTGATTACAGTCGGTTAGAAATAATACCGGAGCGATGGTCCGACCGCTAGTGCGAACCAAGTTACGCGGTGCGATCGAAACTGCTCGCATCTTCGCTTCGCGGCCTCGGGGGTCAACTCAGCCGCCCCGCGACCCGTGCCCAGTCCAGGTGGGAGATCGCCGCCTGGAGGCGTTTCGCCGACGGCGGGTTCGCAAGTGAATGATCGATCGCGGCCGCGAGGGCCCTTGGATCATCCGGCTCGACCAGGCTGACCGCCGCCAGCTCGCGCAGCCCCCCCACGGCCGACGCGACCACCGGGACCCCTGCCGCAAGCGCTTCGAGCGCGATCATCGGCGTGCCTTCGGTCCGCCCGCTCGGCATCACCCGGGAGGGCACGACCACGACACCCGCCTCGCCAAGCAACCGATCTCGACGCGTGGCCTCGACCTGACCGAGGAACGTGACCGCGGCGCCCGCGCGTGCGGACAGCGCGGCGCGCTCGGGTCCATCGCCGGCGATCACGAGCCGCGAGCGCGTCCGGACATGCGCCATCGCCGCGATCGCGACATCGATCCCCTTGAGCGTCACGAGCCGGCTCGCGATCAAGATCGTGGGCGGATCGGCCGGCGCGCGCTCGAGCGAGCGAAACCGGTCGATCGCGATGCCCATCGGCTGGACGATCGCCTGCGCAAGCCAGCGCGTGAGCCGCGGTGCAGCTTCGAGCGCGATCGATCGCAGTTGCTCGCTGACGAACGCGAGTCGTGCGCCTCGCAGGGCGAGCGCGTGGAGCACCGGCGCGAGCAAGCCCATCCGACGCAAGGTGTGGATGTCACCGCCGTGCGCGATCGCCAGCAGCGGGACCCGGCTGGGCAGCGCCGCGACCGCGGAAGGCACCAGCCAGTGCGCGATGATCGAATCGAACCGCCGTGCCCGCACCGCGAGCGCGGCGG
>JAGSPR010000627.1 GCA_018262455.1 Deltaproteobacteria bacterium
CGGCCTCGGCGTCGGCTACTTCGTGCTCGACGGGCTCGAGGTCGGGCTCGGCGCGCTGCACCAGTTCGGCGACGGGCCGAGCATCAGCCAGCTGTCGCCGTCGCTGCGCTACGTCGCGCAGCCGCTCGTCGGCCTGTCCCCGCTGATCCCGTACACCGGCGTGTTCTACCGGCACTGGTTCATCGGCAGCGAGCTGGACGACGTCGACACCGTCGGCGCCCGCGCCGGCCTGCTCTACGTCTCCGGCCAGCTCGTGCTCGGCCTCGGCGTCGTCGTCGAGCGGACCGTCTCGACCTGCGACGCGGACTGCGTGCAGGTCTATCCGGACTTCACGATCAGCCTGTCGCTGTAGCGACTCACAGCACCGCGCGACACGCCGCGCGGTCGTGGATCGCGAACACCGGCAGGGCGCGCACCTCCCCGCGCGGGTGATAGACGATGTCGCGCGGCGTACCGGCATCGCGGATCTGCAGCGTCACCTCCTGGTCGGGATCGTTGCCACCGAAGCGCCAGCCGGTCAGCTCCTGACCGTCGCGCAGGCCGGCTTCGGAGGCTACCGACGCAGCGCGCAGGCCGATCACGCGCTTGGCCGCGAGCGAGCGCTCGACGTCGAACCCCATGTCGAACCGCGCCGTCGGCTTCAGCTCGCCGGACAGGCACGGCTCGAACACGTCCGGTGGCACCGCGAGCAGATGGCCATCGACGATCGCGGCGCGCAAGGAGACGGCGAACGCAGGGGACGTCGCCGCGGCGATCGCGGCGAGCAGCGTGTCCGTGGAGACCGTGCCGCCGTGGCGAGCCTTCGCGACGAGCTGCCGCATCACATCGTCGAGGCTCCGGCGATCACCGGACACGCGACGGATCTCGCGATCGATCAAGATCGCCGCCATGTCGCCCCGCGCGTACGGCAGGTTCTTGGCGTCGGCATCGGTCCAGAAGGTGTCCGCGCCGATCTGGGCGTTCGTCAGCTCGCGCACCGGCGACATCACGTAATCGGCGACGCGGCGATTGAGCCGCATCACGTGATCCTCGACAGAGATCAGCCCCGCGCGGACCAGGATGCGCCAGCCATAGAACACCGTGAAGCCCTCGGTGAACCACTTGGTGCTCCACTCGTCGGCATCCGCGACGTGGACGAGCCCTCCGATCCACGTGTGGAAGTGCTCGTGGGCGAGCGTGCCGCGCAGCCAGAGCCCCGAGACGCCGGTCAGCGAGGTGTCAGGGGACAGGAACATCACGAACGAGTCGGTGATCGAGCTCCCCGAGAACAGCCCGGCGCCCGGCTTGCCGACCGGGATCGCGCTGACGAGGTAGAACGGCGCGCCCGGATCGGCGAAGAACGCACGCTCGGCGCCGACGATCGACGCCACGAGATCGGCGAGCTCGTCCGGGCGAAACGCCCAGCGACCGACCGTCGCGACCGCCACCGTCCCGGCGCCGACCCGGCGGGTGGTCACCGCGAGCTCGTCGGACGCGATGAACACGGCGTCGAGGAGCTCGTCGATCGACACCGCCAGCATCGCGGCTCGCTCGGTCCCGAACGACGAGCCGAACGTCCAGCCGACCTCGGTGAAGCCCTCCCACGCGAGCCCGACCCGACGCTGGGTGCTGGCGTCCAGGTGCTCCGGGACCACGAGCGAGTTGGTGCCGATCAGGTGCACGAGGTGGGCGTGGACGATCGAGCGGTGATACGTGGCCTGGTCGCTCGTGAGCTCGCCGCTCGTTCCCACGACGTAGGTCACCGCGAGTCGCCGCCCGGGAGCGTGATGCACCGTCCACGTCGTCTGGTCGTGATCGGCCCCTTGCCCACTCGCGCGCTCGACCGGCAGGCGCGTCCCCGCATCATCGATGACCGAGACGTCCCGGAGGTCCCGCTCGGGGTGGTCGGAGGCGCCCCACCCGGCTCCCAGCACGAACCGCGTGACCCCATCGGGCGAGCCGGACGCGGCGAGCGTGATCTTCACGGCGATCGACGGTGAGCGCACCAGCGACAGCGTGTAGCGAAGGTCCGCAACCTCGCTCGGCGTGCGAGGAGGCCGCGGGCAGCTCGCCGCGAGCACGCTCGACAGCACGAGGAAGAGGCCGCGCACCGGCGAGCGCTCGACGGGCCGGATCAGAAGATCTGACCGACGCAGCTCGCGATGTCGAAGAACATGAAGGCGAGCGCCTTCTCCTGCGGCGACAGCGGCGTGTTCTGGCAGCCCATCGGGAACGGGGTGCTCGGGCTCGAGCTGCCACCGGACGACGAGACGTGCATGTCGGAGAACACGACCTTGCCGCAGCGATCGTCCTTCGGCGCCTCGTTCGGCGTCAGGAACTGGAAGTTCTGCGGGATGTCCGTCGAGCCCTGCTTGTAATAGACCCAGCGCTCGGCCTTGGTGAGGTCGACGGCCGTGCAGCTCTGCTTGCTCTCGGAGACCGGGAGCGTGCCGAGCGTCGTCGAGCCCATGACGTTGACCATCCAGGTCGCGAACGCGGGGCCGCGGGGATTGTTGACCTGGTCGATCACCGCGGTCGAGCCGCCGGTGCTGTCGACCTGGCACGTCGCGATGCCGGGCCACACGGCGGGCGCGTGAGTCGGGACGCCGCGCTCGCCGGCGATCCACACGTGGTGGTAGTGCGACAGGAACAGGCGGCCGCCGACATCGGCGTAGGCCTTCATGTTGTCCATCATCGCCTGCGTCTTGGACGCGGCGTCCTGGCTGCACTCGCACGAGTTCATCACGATGTCGTACTGCTTGAGCTTGTTGAGGTCGCCCCACAGGCTCGTCGCCGTGCCGAACATCTCGTTGTTCACCAGGTGGTTGGCGCCGTTGGCCGCGTACATGTGGATCCGGCCCGTGCCCGTGCTGGGCGTGAACTCGTTCGGCGAGATGCCGAGCTTCTTGATGAGACACTCGAGCGCGTCACAGCCGCCGGTGACCATCGCGATCCGGGGCATGTCGCCCTCGTCCTTGCTCTTGGGCAGCGACGTCAGGGTCGGCGGCAGCGTGTTGTCCTGGCACTCGAGGACCTCGGGGATGCTGACCTGCCGGCGCCACTTGCCGATCTGGATCACGAGCGGGATGTTGCGACCCACTGGCACGTTCTCCAGCGTGAAGCGGCCGGCCGGATCCGAGAGCACGTTGACGAGCGCGCCGCCCGGGAGGTTCGCCTCGCATCGCGAGCAGGTCGCGCCCGGCGTGATCGCGCCGGTGTCGCCGAGCGGGATGTAGACCGTCGCGCCGTACAGCGCGAGCGTCCCGTTCGGAGCGAACACGGTGCCCGACAGCGACGTCGGGTTCAGCCCTGGAGATCCACAACCGACGGCGAGGACGAGCAAGGTCGCGAGGAGGCGCATAGGCGCGACTTATACAGCGGGCCGGCGGCCATGCGGTAGCAACTTGCTGTCCGCACCGATCCGGCCGTGATCTCGGCTACTTCAGCTCGGTCGCTGAGACGCCGGCTGGCGGTAGAACACCGAGATCGCGATGCAGTGGAACGACGCGTCGCTCGACTGGGTGACGATCATCTCGGTGAGCACGAAGGTCGGGTTCTCCGCGATCCACGCCGTGACCTTGTCACCGAGCTGAGCCCGGTCCGCGAACATCGTCGCGGAGAAGATCTTCACGCCGTTGAACTTGACCCCGTCCCGC
>JAGSPR010000293.1 GCA_018262455.1 Deltaproteobacteria bacterium
CTTCGCCTCGGCCTTGGCGTGCTGCTTGGGCGGCGCGGGCGGTCGGTTGCCGCCGCAGTCGTCCGCCAGCGTCGCCGCGGTCATCTGGACCTTCACCGCGGACGTCGCGGGCGGCTTGTCCGGCGGCTTGATCGCGGGAGGAGTCGGTGGCGCCGGCTGGGTCTGTGTCTGTGTAGCCGGCGCGGGGGAATCCGCGGGTGCGGAAGCCTTGCTGCATCCCAACAGGCCGACGACGACGAGCGCTGTTCCTGGCCGCATTCGGTCGAGCGTAACACGCGACCCTTCATGGTTCCCGCGGGGGAGAGCGGGGGACCGATCGGCTACTTCGCGGGCGTCGCCGGCGCAGGAGGCGCGGGGTCCTTGGCTCCCCGACCCCGGAGAATGGTCGTCGATCGGGCCTCCTCGGGCAGCCATGCATCGAGCCTGCCCAGGTACCAGGCACCCGCGAGCGTCACGAGCAGCGCGAGCGCGATGTAGAGCTTCCACGGTCGACGCTTGTCGGCGAACGGATCGTGCAGCGATCGCTTCGCGTCCTTCGGCAACTTCGGGAGCCCCGTCATCGCCGCACCGAACGCGACGTTGACGCGCGCGCGCGCGTTGATCGCCCAGCCGTTGGCGTCGAGCATGGGGCCGAGGTTCCGTCGTCGCAGCTTGAGCCAGGCAAGCAGCATGGACGGGCCAGAGACCATCATCAGCAACCCGAACAATCCGACTGGCAGCCAGTACCCGAGGCCGAACAGGGTTCCGAACAAGACCCCGACGAGTGTCCCGATGCCACCGATCGCCACGCCGATCGCCGCGACCGTCCCGAGATCGATCTTCTTCGGCTCGATCGCCTTCTCGATCGCCTTCGCCGGCTCGACGGCTTTCGCGTCCGCGTGAGCGACATGGGTGGCGACGCCGTCCAGCTTGGCATGCGAGGCATCCTCGGCAGCGCGGGCGCGTTTGCTGAAGTTGTCCTCGATCATCTTGACGAGCTTCTTGTACGGCGACCAGAACGCCTGCCGCACGCTGATCGGGCTGCTGATGATCTTCGCGATCGTCGCGTCCCAGTCATTGCCTTGGCGGTCGTAGAACACGCCGTTGCGCCCGACGAACACGTTGTCGGAGTCCCCGTTGGTGAGCGCGGCAGCGATCTGACGGGTCGCACCGTGACGCGACAGGTCGCAGTAGATCAGGCAGGCGTCCGACGACCCGGCCAGGGCGGCATGCTTGCTGCTGTCGGTCACCGGTACGCACAGGTGGAGCGAGCGTGCGTCGAGGAACAGCGTGCCGGCCTGGAACACGCCGTCTTGCTTCATGTAAAAGTCGGAGAAGTTGACGAAGTTGCGCAGCACGCGCCCGAAGTCGCGTTGCATCCGAACCAGCTTCGCGACCGCGCTGATCTGGTCGTACTCGGCGGCGAGCGCCGCATCGGCAGCGATCACCTTGGTGAGCTCCGCCCGGAGCTCCGGGGCGGCGAGGCGCGCGAGCCATGCCGCCTCGAGCGGGTCGACGACGGTCGTGGGCTTGGCGGAACGCCACGCCTCGAACCCGGCGAGGCGCTCGGTGATCGTCGTGATGTCGCCGCGGGTCAGCACGTCACGCGATTGCAGGATCGGCGTCACGGTCGCGTCGACGAAGGTTGCGATGCGGGCCGCCCACGCGGGATTGATCGCGGCACCCAGCGGAAGCTTCGAGCTGGCATCGATCCGGGCCAAGGGCAGGAGCGCGAGCTCTGCGTCGTCGTCGGTGAACATGCGCGGCGCGAGCCCGATCAGCTCGGTCTCCTGTCCAGCCAGCGCACCGGCGGCCCGGGGATCGTAGGCGGCGACCCGGCAGCGCACGAAGTGATCTTCGAGCTTGCCGCGCACCGCTGCGAACGCGGCCGCGGCGGCCGCGGTTCCCTCGCCCAGCACGGCGAGCGACGGCTCCTTGCCCCGAGCGATCCACGCGGCCCGGAGGTCGACCGCTGCGAAGAAGCCATCCGCGAGCGCCTGGTCGATCCCGGCCTTGCCGCTGCGGTCGAGCTTCGAGCCGCTGCGCGCGATCACCTCCTCGATCGTCTTCTTGAGCTCGGGATCTGGCGTCGAATCAGGGATCACGATCCCGTCGCCGTTGAGCACCGTCCCGGCGAACGCCTTGGTGATCGAGTTGGCGTCGGCCACCGAGATCGAGCTCTGATCCTGCTTGCCGAGCACGGCGAGCATTCGCTTCGCGGCGGCGACGACCTTCGGATCGGCGATCGCCGACAGCGCGACCTCGGGCGCCGAGACCAGCACGTCGCCGACGTTCTTGAAGGTCGTGTTGCCCCACGCGATCGCGGCCAGCACGTCCTTGACCCGGATCCTGCCGTCGGCATCCTCGTCGAGCAGCGTGAGCGTCTCTTCATCGATGTCGACGCCCTTCGTTGGCATCGCGAGCGCAATCCAGAGCTTCTGATCGAGCTCCGGCAGCGCCAGGAGATCTTCGCGGTTCCGCAGGCTGACCTGGTCGACGCCGCCGGCGCGGAAGAAATGAAACTTGTGAGCCATCCCGAGATCCTCGTGTGGCGCCGCGCAGACAGCGCACCCGGACCGTTCTACCGGTTTTCGTAGGTCCCGGGGTGGCTAGCGACAGGATGCTACGGGCACTGGCCGCCTTCGACGACAGCGTGAGGCGCGCTGTCAGTGGCGCACTGCAGGTTGCACGTGGAACCTGCCGCACAGGACAGGGAACACGAGCCCTCGCAGTGCACGGTGCAGGTCGACCCGGTCGCGCAGTTGACGCTGGCGCTGGCGCCGACGGTCACGTCGCACTGCGAGCTGTTGGCACAGCTGATCGAGCACGAATCTCCACACGTCCCGGAGCAGTCGTTGTGGTCGCTGCAGCTCAGCGTACAGCTCGAGCCGGAGCATCCCGAGTCTCCGATGTCACACGCGGATGCGGCGGGACAGCTGCATGAGGTCCCGGTGCAATCCGGGGGAGGCGGGCCCGAGTCGCTGCACGCAGCGAACGCCATCAACGAACCGCAGAGCACCAACAAGCGAAGGGGGACCATGAGCATGGCTCGATGATAGGAGGCATTCGATCGCAGATCACTGATCGTTCCGTGCGAATTGCATGCGCCCGCCTCGCCGAGGCTCGTCGGACAACCGGCGGGGGGACATGTGGGCCGATCCCCGACCTGGAGCTCCGGCCGCGATCCTGGTGGGCTCGCTCACGCGGATTCGTCGACGGCCAGCGGCTGAAGCTCGGCCCAGCTGGGGCCAGCCTCGACGCCCACTCGGAGCGGCGGATCGAGCGAGAACGCCTCGCGCATCGCGGTGGCGGCCACGCGCGCGGCCACGGCGAGCTCGGCCTCGGGGACCTCGAACAGGACCTCGTCGACGATCTGGAGCAGCGGGACCGCGGTCAGCCCCGCGCGTCGGAGCGCGCGATCGGCGTCCCGCAAGCCGCGGCGCGCGACGTCGGCGACCGAGCCCTCGTGGGTCGCGCGACGCGCCATCCGCTCGGCGTACGATCGATCGTGCGGATCGAGCGACTCGAGGCCGCCGATCGGCCAGTGCCTGCCGGCGAGGGTCTCGACGTAACCCCGCTCGCGGGCGAGCCGGAGCTGGTCGTCCTGGAACGCGCGAACGCCAGCGTAGCGACGGTCGAACCGCGCGATCAGGTCCCGGGCCTCCTGCGGCGTGACGCCGAGCTGCAGCGCGAGTGCGCTCGGACCCTGGCCGGCGAACGTCGCGAAGTTGACGACCTTGCCGATCTGCCGATCGGCATCCGTGATCGCGGCCAGCGGTCGATCGAGCACCGCGCTGGCGGTGAGCGCGTGGATGTCCTCGCCGGTGCGGATCGGCTCGACGAGCGCAGGGTCCTTCGTGAGGTGCGCCAGCACGTGGAGGCCGAGCTGGTTGTAGTCGACCGAGACCAGCACGCTGCCCGGCCGGGCCACGAAGGCGCGGCGGATGCGGGCCATCTCGGGGGTGCGCCCCGGTACCCGGCCGAGATCGGGGTTGGTGTTGACGAGCCGCCCCGAGAACGAGCGCGCGGGGTGAAATCGCGAGTGGACGCGGCCGTCCTCGTCGATGCGTTCGCGCAGCGCGGTGATCCAGCTGTCGCGCATGCGCCGGAGCAAGCGCCAGCGCAGCACGAGCGGGACGATCGGGTGGGCGTGCTCGATCGGCTCGAGCGCCTCGATCGAGGTGCTCCAGCCGGTCTTGGTGTGGCTGACGATCGGCAGCTTGAGCTCCTCGAACAGCACGCTGCCGAGCTGCTTGGTCGAGTTGATGTTGAACGATCGTCCCGCGAGCGCCTCGATCTGGTGCTGGAGCTCGCCCTCGATCACGGCGAAGTCCTGCTCGGCGCCGTCGAGCTCGCGGGCATCGACGGCGATGCCCGTCAGCTCCATGCGGACGAGCGTGTCGGACAGCTCGAGGTATTCGGCGAGCAGCGCGGGGGCGAGCTTCGGCGCGAGGGTCTGCCAGATCGCGGCAGCGGCGTCGGCGTGGTGGCCGGCGAGCTCGGCGGCGCGTTCGATCGGGAGCTGCGCCCACGGCTTGCGCTGGCGGCCGACCCCGCGGACCGTGTCCTCCTCGGGCAGCGCGCGTCCGAGCACCTGCTTGGCGACGATCGCGAGATCGTGCGGCGCCCAGTTGCTGGGCTGGGTGAGGTGGGAGGCGCACGCCGAGTCTCCCGCGATGCCCGCGAGCCGGATCCCACAGCGCCGGAGCGCGACGATCGCGGGGATCAGATCGTGGCCAAGCTTGGTGACGTGCTCATCCTCGAGCCATGTCGCCAGGACCTCGGGCCCCCCGACGCTGCGGCCGACGCCGGCGAACGGGACGTAGCAGGCCTCGCCGTCGCCAGCCGACAGCGCGATCCCGACCGGCGCACACCACACCGGCGCGGGATCCTCGGTCACGAGCTGGAGTGCGACCGGGCCAGCGCCCAGCCGGGTCAGCGCCGCCTCGAGCTTGCCCCGCGTGTCGCACACCTCCACCCGCATCGGCGAGCCCTCGGGCGCCAGCAGCTCGACGAACCCTAGCCGCTCGTACAGCGCGTTGACCGACGATGGTGGCGGCGGCGTGAACGCCAGTGCGTCGAGCTCGACGGGCAACGTCCGGCGATCGTCCAGCCGGGCGCGCACGAGCTCGTGGCGAACCGCGTCGAGTGACGCGCGGAACGCGTTGGCGGATCGCCCGGCGACGGTGTCGGGGTTCGCGAGCGCGCGCTCGATCGAGCCGTAGGTCTCGATCAGGGTCGTCGCGCCCTTCGCCCCGATCCCCTTGACGCCAGGCAGCGTGTCCTCGTCGCCGACGAGCGCGAGCCACTCGGCGACCTGTGCGGGCGGCACCCCGAACCGCTTCTGCACGATCTCGGGCGTGTAGCGCGCGTCCTTGTTCGCGTCGTACCACCACAGCCGATCGCTGACGAGCTGGGCGTACCGCTTGTCGGTCCCGACGACGATGACGTCGTGCCCGTCGTCGAGCGCGGCGCGTGCGTACGACGCCACGACATGGGCTTCGTCCTGCGCGTGCACGACGTGGAGTCCGAGCGTCTCGAGCAGCGACGCGAGTGCCGGCAGCTGGGCCTGCAACAGCGCCGGCCAGCTCGGCTTCGGCGCGCCCGCATCGATCACGGCCACCGCACGCGCAGGCAGCTTGAACGCGAGGACGCGCTCGATCGCGCGCGCCACGGCGAACAGCGCGTTGACCGGTTCGCCAGCCCGAGATCTCCGATCGGTCGGTACGACCAGGAAGCCCCGGGCGAGCAGGTTGGTGGCAGACGCGATGAGCGTGCGATCGGACATCGTGAGAGATCGGGGAACCAGATCGGGGGAGCCCGTGGGTCAGGTCTTCATCTTGTAGCCGGTCTTGAACACCCACCACACCGCGGTCATGCAGAGCACCAGGAAGCCGAAGATCATCCCGAGGCTGACCGCGACGTTGACGTCCGAGGTGCCGTAGAAGCTCCAGCGGAATCCGCTGATCAGGTAGACCACCGGGTTCAGCAGGGCGATCTTCTGCCACACCGGGGGCAGCATGTTGATCGAGTAGAACGCCCCTCCGAGGAACGTCAGCGGCGTCACCACCATCACCGGGATCAACTGGAGCTTCTGGAAGCTATCGGCCCACAGGCCGATGATGAAGCCGAACAGACTGAACGTGACCGAGGTGAGCACGAGGAAGCCCACCATCCAGATCGGGTGCAGGATCTCGTACGGCACGAACACGCGCGCGGTCACGAGGATCAGCGTGCCCAGCATGATCGACTTGGTCGCCGCGGCGCCGACGTACCCGATCACCACCTCGAGCGAGGACACGGGCGCCGACAGCAGCTCGAAGATCGTGCCCGAGAATTTCGGCAGGTAGATCCCGAACGAGGCGTTGGAGATGCTCTCGCCGAGGATCGACAACATGACCAGGCCGGGAATGATGAACGCGCCGTAGCCGACGTCGCCAACCTGGCCCATCCGCGACCCGATCGCCGAGCCGAAGACCACGAAGTAGAGCGACGTCGTCAGCACCGGCGAGGCGATGCTCTGGACGACGGTCCGGAACGTGCGCGCCATCTCGAACCGGTAGATCGCGCGGATCGCGTGGACGTTCATGGCTGGCCTCTCACCAGGCTGACGAAGATGTCCTCGAGCGAGCTCTCGCTGGATCTCAGATCCTTGAAGCCGATCCCGTGCTCGCCCAGCTGTCTCAGCAGGTCTGCGATGCCGGTCTGCTCGCTCGAGACATCGAACGTGTAGGTCAGCACCGTGTGGTCGGCGGACAGCTCGAGCGTGCGGCCGGCGAGCGTATCCGGGATGCGTTCGAGCGTGGTCTGGAGGTGCAGCGTCAGCTGGCGCTTGCCGAGCTTGCGCATCAGGACGGCCTTGTCCTCGACGAGGATCAGCTCGCCCTTGTTGATCACCCCGATCCGATCGGCCATCTCCTGGGCCTCGTCGATGTAGTGGGTCGTCAGGATGATCGTCACGCCGCTCGCGCGGAGCTCCCGCACCATGGTCCACATCTCGTGGCGGAGCTCCACGTCGACCCCGGCAGTCGGCTCGTCGAGGAACAGCACCCGGGGCTCATGGGACAGGGCCTTGGCGATCAGCACGCGTCGCTTCATGCCGCCCGACAGCGTCATGATCTTCGAGTCCTTCTTGTCCCACAGGGACAGCTCGCGCAGCACCTTCTCGAGGTACGCCGGGTTGCGCGGCTTGCCGAACAGCCCGCGGCTGAACGACACCGTCGACCACACGGTCTCGAACGGGTCGGTCGAGAGCTCCTGCGGGACCAGCCCGATCTTCGCGCGCGCGCCGCGGTAGTCGCGGACGATGTCGTGACCATCGACCACGACGGTGCCCGAGGTCCCCTTGACGATCCCACAGATGATGCCGATCAGCGTGGTCTTGCCGGCGCCGTTGGGCCCGAGGAGCGCGAGGATCTCGCCGCGGCGGATCGTCAGGTCGACGTGCTTGAGCGCCTGCAGGCCGCTGCCATAGGTCTTGCTCAGCCCTGACACCGTGACGATCGGCGGAGTCGAGTCGTCGGGTGCTGGTGTGATCGCGGAGACCGCCATGACCTCGGACCTTGGCCCATGCGGCGCGGCGGATCCAACGCTGCGACCGGGTTCTTTGGTCGTCGTCCCGGCTCAGGCGCCTGGATCGGGCGCGCTGGCGCGCCGACGCGTGTAGGCGAACGAGACGACCAGCAGCACCACGCCCGCACCGACGAACGTCAGGATCCGCTGGTTGGCCGAGAGCTCACCGAGATCGACCGCGAGCACGCGCAGCGCCGCCAGCGCGAGCACCCCGAACGCGGCCCACCGGTACGGGCTGGTGCGCAGGACGAACCCGGTCGTGAACATCAGCGATGCCGCGCCCACCCAACCGAGCGTCTCGAGGCCAGGCGGCGGCGCTGCGTCGCCACAGGCCAGCAGCCCGGCGGCGACCCCGGCGACCGCGAGGTTGCGTGGAAGTGAATCTCGGTCTCCGGCCCGATGCAGTCGCTCGGTCGCGAGGAACGCGAGGGCGGCGACGAGCTGCGCCCCAGCGCCGAGTCCTTCGTACTGGTTGTGGAAGAGGACGCACGCGAGGATCGCCAGCGCCCCGAGACTGAAGGCGGGGACCTCGGCGCGGCGCGACGTGAACGCGGCGGTGAGCCCGAGCGCGATCCATCCGGCGAGCAGCGGCCAGCCATCGAGCTGGACGGGGAGGGCGAGCGCGAGCGTACCGATCGCCAGCGCGAGCTGGAGCGCGATGAACAGCCTCGGCGCGCTGCGTCTCCGCGCGAGCACCGCGAGGGCGACGTGGGCGAGGGCGAGCACGCAGAGGAAGCCGAACAGCGAGGTGCGCGCGAGGTCCCACAGCTCGTAGCTGCCCAGCGCGAGCATCCCGAGCCAGTTGAGCAGGGACAGCGCGACGAGCGACCTCAACCTGACGTCGGGGCGGAGCAGCGATGCGCTCGCGAACAGCAGGAAGTCGATGCAGAGAAATCCGAGGCTCAGGCCTGGGCTCGCCGCGGCACCGGCGCCGAACGCCCAGCTGGCGTGGGTCGAGTAGACCGCCACGACGGTCGACAGCGGGACGATCACCCAACGGTTCGCGGCGAGGAAGAACACCGCGCCCGCCGCGAGCATGGTGGTGCAGACGAGGGTGAGCGCGGTGACATCCGTGAGCATCCCGGTGTGCAGCCCGAGGAACAGCGCGAGGCCGGCGACCGTCTCTGACTTCATCCGGTGCGCGGTGGCCACGATCGCGGCGATCGCGCTGGCGACGAGCAGCACCCCGAGCGGTTCGCTGTGGATGATCTGCATCCCCGGCACGAA
>JAGSPR010000628.1 GCA_018262455.1 Deltaproteobacteria bacterium
CCGGCCGATCACGTCCAGCGCGTTCTCGCCCGAACGCATGATCACGATGCCACCGACCACCTCGCCGGTGCCATCGAGCTCGGCGACGCCGCGCCGGATGTTGCCGCCGATGACGACCTCCGCGACCTCACGGATCCGGATCGGCGTGCCGCGCGCGTCGGTGGTCACCACGGCGAGCTCGAGGTCGTGCTTGTTCTGGATGTAGCCGCGTCCGCGCAGCGCGTACTCGTGCTGCGCCATCTCGATGACGCGCCCGCCGACCTCGACGTTCGCGCCACGCACCGCCGCCGCGATCTGACCGACGGAGACGTTGCGCGCCTTCATCCGCACCGGGTCGATCTGGATCTGATATTCCTTCTCGAACCCGCCGACACTCGCGACCTCGGCGACGCCTTCGAGCCCCTGCAGCCAGTAGCGGAGCTGCCAGTCCTGGAACGCACGTCGCTCCTGGAGCGAGGTGGTCCCCGACTTCTTGACGAGCGCGTACTGGAAGACCCAGCCGACGCTCGTCGCGTCCGGGCCGATCTGTGGCGTGACCCCCTCGGGGAGCTTGTCCTTGACCTTCGCGAGGTACTCGACGACGCGCGACCGGGCCCAGTAGAGGTCGGTGCCGTCCTCGAACACGACGTACACGAACGACATGCCGAACATCGTGAAGCCGCGGACCGTCTTGATGCTCGGCGCGCCGAGGAACGTCGTGACGATGGGGTAGGTGATCTGGTTCTCGATCAGGGTCGGGCTACGCCCCATCCACTCGGTCGCGATGATCACCTGGGTGTCGGAGAGGTCTGGCAGCGCATCGAGCTGGCTGCGCTGCGCGCTCCAGACACCCCACCCCGCGAGCGCCGCGGCGAGCACGAACACGAGCAGGCGCTTGCGCGCCGAGAGATCGATGATCTTCGCGATGGGGCCCACTCGCTCAGTGGACATGACCGCCTCCCGGCGAGCTCGAGGCGCGCAGGCGGCTCTCGGAGTCGAGCAGGAACTGCGCGCCGATCGCGACTCGATCGCCGGCGACCAGGCCGGATTCGACCCGGTAGAGATCTCCGCTCGCGGGGCCGAGCGTGACCTCGCGCGGCTGGAGGTGGTCGCCGTGGACGAGGAACACGATCGATCGGGTGCCGGTCCGGATCACGGCGCTCTCGGGAATCGTCAGGCCCGCACCGAGCGCCAGCGTCAGCTCGGCCGAGACGAACGCGCCGGGCCGCAGCCGGCCACCGCGATTGTCGATCACGAACCTGGCCTTGAGCGTCCGCGTCGCCTCGTCGATCGTGGGCGCGAGGAAGTCGACCGTCGCGTCGATCGGGGCAGCCTGGCCCTCGATCGTCAGGCGCGCGTGATCCCCGACGTGGACGTAGGACGCGTCGCGCTCGTAGAGGTCGACGAGGGCCCACAGCCTCGACAGATCGGACAGCGTGTAGAGCTCGGTCGACGGATCCACGAACGTCCCCTCGATCGCCGACTTCGCGACGATCACGCCCGAGCGAGGTGCGAGCAGCGAGAAGGTGCGGTTGGGCTCGCGCGATGCCTCGAGCCGGGCAACTTCGGCCTTCGGCACGTCCCACAGCGCGAGGCGGCGGCGGGCGGCGGCGAGCAGCGGATCCCCGGCGGGTCGATCGAGCAACGCGACGAGCTCGGACTCGGCCGCGAACACCTCCTGGCTGTAGATCGAGCAGAGGGGCTGCCCGGCGCGCACCGCGCGGCCGACGAAGTTCGCCTGGATCGTGTCGATCCAGCCGCGCACCTTGGCGTGGACGTGGGTCGTGCGGGTCTCGTCGAAGCCGACCACGCCGACGGTCCGGACCGTGCGGGTCAGCTCGCGCTGCTCCACCGGCGCGCTCGCGAGCCCGATCGCCTCCGCTTGTGCGGGATCGACCGTGATGGCCACGTAGCCAGGCGGCGCATCGCCGTGCGCGGCGTGGCCCGCTTGGCCCTCGTGACCTGCGTGTCCGGCGGCTGGAGCGGGGGCGGATGGCGGTTCGCTGAACGGCCATGACGTCCGCACGTACTGCGTGATCGTGAGGCCGAGGAGCACGGCGACGGCTGCCGCAGCCGCCACGATCTTGTGGCGTTCCTGGCGTGGCAAGCTCACGGGGGTCCTCTCTGCGCGGTGACACGGGCGAGCCGCGCCGACGCTAGACCGAGCGCGCGCTCGGCGGTCACCAGGTCCATCTGCGCGGCCCACAAGATCTGGGTGGCCTCGAGCACGCTCACGAGCGGCAGCTGACCGGTCGTGTAGGCCGCGAGGGTCGGCTCGATCGCGGCCTTCGCGCGCGGCACGACCTGGTCTCGCAACGCGAGCCAGCGGATCCGCGTGGCGAGCACGCGCTCTCGGGCGACGACGGCGTCGCCGACGACCATGCGCCGCATCGCGACGAGGTCCTGCTCGGCCATCTCGCTCATCGCCGTGGCCTCGGCGACGCCCGCGCGCAGCTTGCCCCGCCACAACGGGATGCTGACGCCCACCATCACCATCCAGCCCGCGCCATCGGCCATCGTGTACGACGGTCCGGTCTGGATCATCGCCATCGGCTTGTACATGTCGTCCATCACCGAGAGCTCGGCGTGAGCGCGATCGATCGCGGCTTGCCCGGTGCGCAGCTCGGGGCGGCGACCGAGCGCGGCCGTCACGGTGACGTCCTGGGCGGGCGGTTCGTCGGTCGGCGGCGCCGCGAGCTCCGGGACGGCAACGTCGGGCCCCCGGCCGAGGCTCGTGTTGAGCATCGCCTCGGAGGCGCGGACCTCGCTGGCCTGGGCGCGCAGCTGGCCGTCGAGGCGTGCCACCTCGATCTCGGCGCGCAGCACCTCGGCCTGCGTGCCCTTCCCGGCCCCGTAACGCGCGGTCGCCGCGGCAACGAGCTGGTCCGCGAGCAGCTTCTGTTCGGCGAGGATCGTGGCCATCTGGCGCTCCTCCCGGACCATCAGGAAGGCCGTCGCCGCCTCGAGCTCGATGTCGAGCTGCGTCCGATCGACGTCGGCGGCGAGCCCGCGCGCCTCGGCCGCGGCGGCTGTCCGGCGATGACCGCGAATGCGCGAGAGCGGAAACCGCTGCTCGACCACGATGCTCGCATCGACGCCGCCGAGCATGAACGGCAGGTGGTCGATCGACGGGAGCACCATCGGGTCATCGAGCGCCGACACGAGGGTCGGGCGCTCCGCTGCGGCATGGGCGCGCGCCTTTGCGACCACGATCTCGGCACGATGCTGGCGCGCCAGGCGCATCACGTCGGTCAGCTGCCACGTCGGCGGCGAGTCCTCGGCAGCCGCGCGCACCGCCGTCGCTGCAAGTCGCTGCAATGATCAGCAACCCGAGCGAGCACCGCAGGACCATGACGCTGGTCGCTGTTTCACGGTTCGTGCCGGTCGCAAATCCGCCCAACCACTTGGCGTCGCGCCTGTCGATTCGCCAGAACCCGCAAAGAATTCGCAGCTCGGCGGGGCGGCGCCAGGCTTGCGCGGCAGAAGCCGGCGTAACCATGAGGGTTACGGTCGTCATCCGGCGCTCGCGACGCAACCCTTGCACCGCTGCACCTCGCTCGTCGGACCTTGATTCGAGGGCGGCGCTAACCGCTCGCAAGGATGGCCGCGGTCAGTCGATCCGGCGCGTGCGGAGGCGGAGCGCGTTCGTGATCACCGAGACCGAGCTGAGGCTCATCGCGGCGCTCGCGATCATCGGGCTGAGGAGCAAGCCGAACATCGGGTAGAGCACACCGGCCGCGATCGGGACACCCAGCGCGTTGTACGCGAACGCGAACACGAGGTTCTGGCGGATGTTTCGCATCGTCGCGCGGCTGAGCTGACGCGCGCGTGCGACACCCCGGAGGTCGCCCTTGACCAGCGTGATGCCTGCGCTCTGGATCGCCACGTCGGTGCCGGTCCCCATCGCGATCCCGACCTCCGCCTGCGCGAGCGCGGGGGCGTCGTTGACGCCATCTCCAGCCATCGCGACGACCTTGCCTTCGCGTTGCAGCCGTTCGACCACCTGACGCTTCTGGTCGGGCAGGACCTCCGCGATCACGTCGTCGAGCCCGAGTGACGCGGCGACCGCGGCGGCGGTGAGCTTGCTGTCCCCGGTCAGCATGATGATCTTCAGGCCTTCGGCGTGGAGCGACCGGATCGCTTCGGGAGTCGTGGCCTTGATCGGATCCGCCACGCCGAGGGCGGCGGCCGCGGTGCCATCGATCGCGAGGTAGACCACCGTCTGGCCCTCGCTGCGATGCTGATCGGCCTGCGCCGACAGCGCATCGAGCTTGATGCCCTCGGCGGTCACGAACCGCGCGTTGCCCAGCGTGATCGTCCTGCCTCCGATCGTGGCGCGCACGCCGCCGCCCGGGACCGACTCGAAGCTCGCCGCGGCCGGGATCTCGAGCTTGCGTTCGGCGGCGGCACCGAGGATCGCAGCCGCCAGCGGGTGCTCGCTGCTGCGCTCGAGCCCGGCCGCCAGCGCGACTGCCTCGGCTTCCGTGGTGCCGGGCAGGACGGTGACCGACACGAGCCGCGGCTTGCCTTCGGTCAGGGTCCCGGTCTTGTCGACGACGATGGTGTCGACGCGCTCGAGTGCCTCGAGTGCCTCCGCCTTGCGGATCAACACGCCGAGCCCTGCACCCCGACCCGTCGCGACCATGATCGACATCGGGGTGGCGAGCCCGAGCGCGCACGGACACGCGATGATCAGCACGGCCACCGCATTGACGAGCGCATGGGCGAGCCGGGGATCGGGGCCCAGCATGCCCCACACCCCCGCGGTGGCGATCGAGATCACGACGACGGTCGGGACGAACCACGCCGCAACCCGATCTGCGAGCCGCTGGATCGGCGCACGACTGCGCTGGGCCTCCGCGACCATCTTGACGATCTGCGCGAGCAAGGTGTCGCGGCCGACGCGCTCGGCGGTGATCACGAATCCACCGGTCGTATTCAGGGTGCCGCCCGTGACCTGGTCGTTCAGCCGCTTCTCGACGGGGATCGGCTCGCCGGTGATCATCGATTCGTCGACGCTGCTGCCGCCCTCGAGCACGAGGCCATCCACGGGAACCCGCTCGCCGGGCCGCACGCGCAGCCGATCGCCGACCTGGACGTGCTCCAGCGGCACATCTTCCTCGACACCCGCGCTGGTGATCCGGCGCGCCGTCTTGGGCGCCAGTCCCAGCAGCGCGCGAATCGCTCCGGATGTCGCGCTGCGTGCACGCAGCTCGAGCACTTGACCGAGCAAGACGAGCGCGACGATGACGGCCGCGGCCTCGAAGTACACGGGCACCGATCCATCGTGGCCCCGCATCGTGTCGGGGATCGCCGACGGCGCCAGCGTGGCGAGCAGGCTGTACGCGAACGCGGTGCCAGTCCCGATCGCGATCAACGTGAACATGTTGAGGTTGCGCGTGCGAACCGACTCCCAGCCGCGCTGAAAGAATGGCCAGCCGCCCCAGACCACGACCGGCGCAGCGAGCCCGAGCTCCACCCAGGTGCGAGCGGAGGGCGCGATGGGCGTGAAGCCGACCATCTCGCCCATCGAGAGCACGAGCAACGGCACCGCGAGGACCACGCTGATCCAGAACCGCCGCGTCATGTCGACCAGCTCGGGATTGGGACCTTCCTGCGCGGTCGTCGGGGTCTCGGGTTCGAGCGCCATGC
>JAGSPR010000072.1 GCA_018262455.1 Deltaproteobacteria bacterium
CTCTCGGTGGTCGCCGCCGAGGACAACACCGTCGTCGAGGTGACCACCACCGCCGCGGTGCAGGCCAGCTCGACCCAACCCGCGATCGCGGCGAACACGCCCACGATGTTCACGCTCGCCGCCTTCGAGGTGCTGACGCTGCAGGCCGTCGCCGACGGCGACCTCACCGGCAGCAAGGTGCGCGCCGCCAACGGCACGACGACCTTCGGCGTGTTCGGCGGCCACGAGGCGATGGGCGTTGGCGAGATGACGCCTCCCGACGCGCAGCACGCCGCGGGCCCGTGCTGCGCCGATCACATCGAGGAGATGATGTTTGGCACCTCGACGTGGGGCAAGGTGTTCGCGATCGCACGCAGCCAGTCGCGCGGCACCAACGAGCCGGACCTGATCCGGATCATGGCGCAGAAGCCCAGCACGGTGGTGACGTTCAATCCGGCGCCCACCGGCACCTGCCCGATGCTCCAGCCCGGCAAGTTCTGCGAGGTCAAGATCGCGGTCGACACCGCGATCACCTCGACCGAGCCGGTCCTCGTCGGTCATTACCTCGAGTCCGCGATCTGGCAGGACCCGTTGTTCGGCAGCGCGATCGGCGAGGGCGACCCGTCGTTCTCGCTCGGCGTGCCGACCGAGCAGTACCGCACCGAGTACACGGTGCTGGTGCCGCAGGCGTACAGCAAGAACTTCCTGTCGATCTCGGCACCCGCGATCGGCGCGGTCACCGTCGACGGCCTCACGGTGGCGCTCCAGCCGTTCGCCGGCATGTACCGAGGTGGCCGCATGCAGGTCAACGCGGGCCAGCACAAGATCGTGTGCCCGGCCGGCTGCGGCGTGGAGGTCTACGGCTACTCCGATGCCGTGTCGTACATGTTCGCCGGCGGGCTCGACCTCAAGAAGATCGTCCTCCAGTAGGGTGCCCCCTAGCCGAGCGCCACGGCGGCCCTGGCGAGGGCGTCGGCCATCGCGGTGGCATCGGGGTAGCGGTCGTCCGGGTGCTTGCTGAGCGACTGGGCGATCACGGCATCGAGCTCGCGGGGCAGGGCGGGATCGAGGGGCGGCGGCGGGGCCTCGAGGTGCATCTCGACGAGGTCGAAGTCGCTCTGGGCGACGAAGGGCGGGGCGCCCGTCAGGAGCTCGTAGAGGATGACCCCCATCGCGTAGAGGTCGCTGCGCTGGTCGATCGGCTCGCCGCGCAGCCGCTCGGGCGCGATGTACGTCAGGCTGCCGACGACCGCGCCCTGCTGGGTGAGCCGGGCGCTGCCCTCGAAGCTCGCGAACCCGAAGTCGATCAGCACCACGCGCTCGGTCGGGCCCGCCGACGGCTCGAGCATGATGTTCGCGGGCTTGAGGTCGCGGTGGAGGATGCCGGCGGCGTGGACCTCGGCGAGGCCCTGGAGCGCTTGCCAGGCGTAGCTCGTGGCGCGCCGTGGATCGATCCGCTGCTCGGTCTTGATGACGTCACGCAGCGACTTGCCGCGCAGGAGCTCGACGACCAGGTAGGGCTCGTCGTGCACGGTGACACCGGTGGCGAGCAGGGCGGCGACGTTGCGATGGCGGAGCAGGGCCTGGACGTCAGCCTCGCGCGCGAACCGTTGACGCCCGGCGGGATCGGCCTCGATCGCGTGGCGGAGCACCTTGAGCGCGACGTAGGCGGAGGTCGAGAGGTCGAGCGCCCGGTAGACGTCCGCCATCGCGCCCTTGCCGATCAAGGCATCGACACGAAACTGCCGGCCGATGATCTGGCCGATCCGATCGCCGCGATCCGCTGCCACAACAGCGCGGACCATAGCATTTCTGCTATACGAGGTTCGTGCCGCGCCACCTCGTGAGCATCGCCGACCTGGACGTCGCCGAGATCGTGAAGATCCTCGATCACGGCGACCGTTACATGGCGTTCGCGAACGAGCCGATCAAGAAGCTCACCTCGCTTCGCGGCCGCACGGTCATCAACCTGTTCTTCGAGAGCTCGACGCGGACCCGGACGTCGTTCGAGCTGGCGGCCAAGCGGCTGTCTGCCGAGGCGATCAACATCGCGGCGTCGTCGTCGTCGACGAGCAAGGGCGAGACGCTGCTGGACACCGCCGACAACCTGATGGCGATGCACCCCGACGCGATCGTGGTCCGCCACTCGTTCGGGGGGGCCGCGGCGATGCTCGCGAAGCAGGTGAACTGCTCGGTGATCAACGCGGGCGATGGCCAGCACGAGCACCCGACGCAGGCGCTGCTCGACGCGGCCACGATCCGGCGCACCAAGGGGAAGGCCGGATCCATCGAGGGCCTCGAGATCGCGATCGTCGGCGATATCTCGCACTCTCGGGTCGCGCGCTCGAACATCCTCTGCCTCACCAAGCTCGGCGCGCGCGTGCGGCTGGTCGCCCCGTGGACGCTGATCCCGCGCGGGATCGAGCTGATCGGCGGCGACCTGACCCGCGAGCGTGTGCGGGTCGTGACGCGACTCGACGAGGGCCTCGAAGGCGCCGACGTCGTGATGATGCTCCGGGTCCAGCACGAGCGCTCGGGCGGCGAGGCGCCGCGGTTTCCCAACACGCGCGAGCTGTCGCGCACGTTCGGGCTGTCCGAGCGCTCGCTGGCGTTCGCGAAGCCCGATGCGATCGTGATGCACCCGGGACCGATCAACCGAGGCGTCGAGATGTCGTCGCAGGTGGCCGATGGCCCGCGTGCGGTGATCCTGCACCAGGTCGCGTGGGGCGTCGCGATCCGGATGGCGGTGCTCGAGCGCACGATCCTTGGCGAGGACGCCGGGCGAGCGATCGCGTGAGCAAGCCCGCACTCGTGCTGCGCGGCGTCTGCAAGCAGTTCGGCAACCATGTCGCGGTCGACGACCTGTCGTTCGAGGTGCCGCGCGGCGTCGTCTACGGGATCCTCGGGCCCAACGGCGCGGGCAAGACGACCACCCTGCGGATGATCAACGACATCATCGCGCCCGACGCCGGCTCCATCACGATCCTCGACGGGCTGTCGACCGGAGCCGAGGCCGCCAAGCACATCGGTTACCTGCCGGAGGAGCGCGGGCTGTATCCGAAGATGCCCGTGATCGAGATGATCGAGTTCATGGGCCAGCTCCGCGGGCTGACGCGCGCGGAGTCCAAGCGGCGGGCGACGAAGTGGCTCGACCGGCTCGGGCTCGGCGACTGGACGAAGAACAAGGTGCAGGATCTCTCGAAGGGCATGCAGCAGAAGGTGCAGTTCGCGACCGCGCTGCTTCACGAGCCGGCGATCGTGATCCTCGACGAGCCGTGGAGCGGACTCGACCCGATCAATGCCGAGGTGCTGCGCGACGTCGTCGACGAGATCCGCAACGAGGGCCGCACCGTGCTGTTCTCGACCCACCAGATGGAGCAGGCGGAGAAGGTCTGCGATGCCGTGTGTATCATCGCGCGCGGCAAGAAGATCCGCGAGGGCAAGCTGCGCGACCTCAAGCTAGCCTTCGCCGCCGAGGGCCTCGTGGCGCTCGGGTTCACCGACGACGTCGGACGCGACAAGGCCTACGTCCTGCTCGACGACCGCACCCTGGTCGCGGAGCGCAGGCCGCCCCGCCACGGGGATCACGCCGACTGCGAGATCAAGCTCGCGGACGGCGTCACGCCGCCGAAGCTGCTCGCGGCGCTCGTCACGGCGGGCATCGGGATTCGCCGGTTCGAGGTCGTGGTGCCGACCCTGCACCAGATCTTCGTCGCCGAGGTCGGGGCCGCGGCCGCTGTGGCCGAGCGGATGGTGCCTTGAAGGGCTTCCGCGACACCATGGTGATCGCGCGCCGCGAGCTGCTCGAGCGCGTCAAGACCAAGTGGTTCCTCGTGATGACGCTGATCGGCCCGATCGGCATGGTCGCGATGATCGTCATCCCGGCGCTGATCGCGAAGAGCAGCACGAAGGGCGCCAAGATCGAGATCGTCGATCGCAGCGGCGCCCTCGCTCAGCCGCTCGACAAGGCGCTCGGGCTCATCGAGTGGAAGCCGGCGATCGTCTCGCCGGACACCACGGACGCGACCGAGAACGCCCGGATCCGCGACCGGCTGATCAATGGCTTCATCGTCGTGCCCAAGAACGCGCTCGACGGCGGCGAGATCATCTATCGCGGGGACAACGCGTCCGGCCAGGTGGTGCCGATCATCCTCCGCCAGGTGGTGAGCCTCGTCGTCCAGCGCGAGCGCGGCAAGCGGGTCGGGGTCGACGAGGCCTCGCTGGCCAAGGTCCTCGCTCCCCCGAACTTCACGACGATCCAGACGAACGGCGAGACCGAGGGGTCGTCGGGGGGCGGCGCGTTCATGATCGCGTACATCCTCGGGATCATCCTCTACATGGTGATCACGCTGTACGGCGTCGCGGTGATGCGCAGCGTCGTCACCGAAAAGACCAGCCGGGTGATGGAGTTCCTGGTGGCCGCGGTGAAGCCGAGCTCGCTGATGGCGGGCAAGATCCTGGGGGTCGGGGGCGCCGGCCTGATCCAGATCGCCGTCTGGCTCGCGATGGGCGCGATCTCGCTCGCGAATCGCGACACCATCCTCGGCTGGTTCGGGGTCGCGGGCGGTGGCCCCTCGCTGCCCCCGCTCGAGCTCGCCGAGATCACGGTGGTGCTCGTGTACTTCGTGCTCGGCTTCTTCTTCTACTCGGCGATGTATGCAGCGGTGGGAGCCATGGTGTCGTCCGAGCAGGACACCCAGCAAGTCCAGATGCCGGTCACCATGCTGCTCGTCATCGGCATGCTGTGCCTGGGGATCGTCAGCAACGACCCGCGTGGCTCGGCGGCCACGACGATGACCAACGTCCCGCTGTGGTCGCCGATGCTGATGCCGATGCGGTACGTGCTCGGGGGGGCCACCCTCGGCGAGGTTGCGATCTCGCTCGCGATCTTGCTCGCCTCCACCCTGCTGGTCGTCCGAGCTGCGGCCAAGATCTACCGGGTCGGCGTGCTGATGTATGGCAAGCGCCCAGGGGTCCGAGAGCTGATTCGCTGGCTTCGTTATTGAAGTGTTCCAGCGACTTGCCACCCGGCCGACAAAGCCGCGTACACTGGCATCATGCGCTGTCGTCGTCTGGGGGGGTGGTGTGCAGCGGGGCTCTGCTCGTTGATCAGCATGCGGCCTGCGATCGGGCAGCCCGCCGAGATCAGCGCGGCGAGCGGGACCGCAGGCACCGAGGTCGATCCGCCTGCAACGTCATCACCAGCACAGCCCCTCGGCTACGCCGCGATGCCGGGCGGCTTGCACGTGCCGACGGCAGACACGCTGCGGGCCGGCGAGCTAGGCGTCAGCCTGCTCGGCGGCTTCGGCGTGCGCAACACCCTGCTCGGCCCCGACCACAAGCTCCATCGCGGGCTCGGCGAGGTCGCGGTCTCGTTCGCGCCGGCCGACCTCATCACGGTCGCGCTCGCGTTCGACGGCCGCTACGACACGCACTCGGGCCTGTCCGCCTCCGGCGATGACGGGTATGTCGGCGATCCGCACCTGCTCGCTCGCATCGCCAAGCCGTTCGGCCACGATCGTCTCGGCGCGCAGCTCGGCCTCTGGGTGCCCGGCAAGGACGCGCCATCCATCGCGTTCTCGGCGATCTCGATCGAGGCACGCGTCCTCGGATCGATCCAGGCCGGGTCGGGGACACTCGGCTTCGATGCCGGGTTCCGGTTCGACAACAGCGCCAACTCGGTCGAGAATCCGAACAAGTTCTCGGCCGAGGATCGGGTCTCGCTCGGCGTGTCGGACTTCAACGCCGTGCTCGCCGGCGCTCACTTCCTGGTTCCCGCCGGCAAGGCGTACGTCGGGCTCGAGGTCAGCGCGGACCTGTTCGTCGGCAGCGGCGCGCCAGGACCGATCCTGCGCGGCGGTGCCACCGGTGGCTTCCACCTCAATCCCCAGTGGACCGTGCTCGCGTTCGTCGAAGGCGCCAAGGTGCCCGGGGTGTCGTATGGCGACGTGATGCGTGGCGACGTGACGCTGATCCCCTACGAGCCGGTGGTGACCGGTGGAGTCGGACTGCAGGCGCGGTTCGGCGTCAGCCGCGCGCGCGGTCACGGCCAGCTCGGCAAGACCGACAAGAACGACAAGAACGGCAAGCCCGAGCCCTCCACCATCATCGAGTACGCCGAGCTCACCGGCCAGGTCACCGACGAGGCCGGCAAGCCCGTCGAGGGTGCGCAGGTCACCGTCAAGCTCAAGCTCAACACCGGCTCGGCGGTCACCGACGCGACCGGCAACTACACGGTCTCGAAGCTGCCGATCGGCAAGACGGTCGATGGCAAGACCTCGCTCGACGACACCGTCGCGGAGATCTCGGTCGAGGTCGCCGGCAAGAAGCCGTCGGTCTCGACGATGCCGCTCGTCAAGGGCCCGAACGTGAGCGGCAAGCTCGCGCTCGAGCCAGTGCTGCCGCCGGGGACGCTGAAGGCGCTGATCCGCGCCGCCGGTTCCGGCAAGCCCCTGGCCAATGCGGTCGTGACGATCGACCCGGGCGGCCTGACCTCGACCGCCGATCGCGACGGCCGGATCTCGATCGATCTGCCGCCAGGCACCTACAAGGTCACCGCGACGATCGCCGGGTTCAAGCCGCAGACGCTCGATGTCGTGATCGAGAGCGGCGTCGTCGTGAAGAACTTCGAGCTTCCTCGGTAACCCCGTGAGGTGCGCGTTCCTGCTGCTCGGTTGTCTCGCCTTCGGGCTGGTGGCTTCGGCATGCAGCCAGAAGTCCTCTCCGATCGCCAAGCTCGAGCAGGCGGACGGCCCGGTCGAGAAGCAGTCCGGCGGAGGCGCCTGGGAGAACGCCGCGCTCGGCACCGCCTTCTTCATCGGCGATGCGGCGCGAACCGCCGATGGCGGTGCGCGGCTCGAGATCAGCGGCAGCGCGCAGATCGCGATGCAGAAGCACACGGTGCTGCGGTTCGGCGGCAGCGCCGGGCAGAGCCGGATCGCGGTCGAGCTCGGTGCGATCGATCTCACCGGTGCCGGCACCTACGGGCTCGACATCGGTGACGTCAAGCTGGCGGGCAACGGCACCGTCCGGATCACCGCGAACGGCAACGGCCAGAGCTCGGTCCAGCTGACGCTCGGCGAGGCCCAGGTCTCGACGCTCGACGGTCAACAGATCCAGCTCGTGGTAGGCAGCACGATCGAGCTCGGGGCGGCCGTCGTGACCGCGGTGATCGACGCCGGCACGCCCGATGCGGCCGCGGTCGTCGTGGTGCCGCCCGATGCCATGGTGGTGGAGATCGGCGCGGCCACGATCGAGGTGGTCGGCGCGAGGGCCGAGGTCCAGCTCAACGGCGAGACCGCCCGCAAGCGGCTGTCGCCGGGCACCAGCGCGCTGCCGAGCAACGCGAAGCTCTTCCTCGGTCCGGGCACCACGGCCAAGCTCATCGCCAACGGGGTGACGCTCGATCTCGGCGGAGGCACCCGCGCCAGGGTCACCGAGAGCTATGGCTTCGTGATCGAGGCCGGCACCGGGCGCGCGTCGAGCACCGAGGATGCCTCGGTGGGCTTGCCGGGCGGCGCGATCGGCCTCCAGGGCACGCCCGCGGCACATTCGGACTCCGGGTTCGAGATCGGGGGCAGTGGCACCACGGTCACCCAGCAGCGCGGCAATGCGAAGCTGACCGGCGCCGGAGATAGCTCGTTGTCGATGAGCCGCGGCGAGAGCGCCAAGTTGCTCAAGACCGGCCAGATCCGCCCGCTCGAGGCGATCCCGACCTACTTCGACTTCCGCGTCACGCCCGGCGAGAGCCTCACCGTGCACGATCCCAGGCCGCCGACCTCGGTGCAGTTCGAGTTCGCGGGCAAGTGTCCCGAGGGCGGCATCATCGAGCTCGATCGAGATCCACGGTTCCGCACCGCGAAGGTCAGCGCCGGCAAGGAAGCCGCGAACCACCTCGTGAAGGCCGGCAGCTGGAACTACCGGCTGCGCTGTAGCTCGGGCGCCGGCGAGGGCAGCGCGATCGCCTCGGGCCGGATCTCGGTGGTCGGCGACACCGGTTCGCGAGCCCTGCCGAAGGCACCACCGGTCAACCCGTTCGACATCGACGGTCGAGCCTGGGCGTTCTCCTATCAGAGCGTGATCCCCGACCTCGCCGTGAAGTTCCCGGGCGCCGGCTCGAAGTTCCGGCTCCACCTCGTGCGCGGCAACAAGGATCTGGCCTTCGACTCGAGCTCGAGCGCGCTGCGCGTGCAGGGCTCGGCGCTCTCCGAGGGTGTCTATGACTACTGGTTCGATCGCGACGGCGTGAAGCAGGACAAGATGAACACGCTGAAGATCGACTTCGATCAGACGGCGCCGCAGGTCTACATCGAGTCGCCGCCGAACGGGAAGCCCTGGAATGGCGAGGTCGATGTCCGCGGTGCGGTGCTCCCCGGCTGGAGCGCGGCCGTGGACTCGCTCTCGATCGAGATCGACAAGCAGCGACGGTTCGCGGCCAAGGTCCCGCCGCCGCCAGGAGCGGCTCTCGCGATCCGGCTGTCGCATCCGCAGCGTGGCATTCACTACTACCTACGTCGCGCGAAATAGGCGAATATTCGGGCATGCGTCCCCTTGGAGTGGTGTCCATGGTCGGGTTGGTCGTATGCGTGTCCGGATGCGGTGCCGGCGATGGCCCTGCGACCGGTAGCGGCGGCCCGTTCTTCGAGCAGCCGATGTTCTTCAACCGCGACGTCAGTGGCGCCTCGCCTGCGAGCAACAGCGACACGATCATCTCGACGCTGCGCGCCGATGGTGGCTGGGGCAACGGCGATCGCATGCAGATCGACTTCGGGTTCGACGTGCTGCAAGCCGACGCGAGCACGCCGAGGCGCTCGTTCACTCCCACCGACGATTTCTACTCGCCGGACTGCGACGAGGTGGAGATGCCCGTGCCCCCGGCCGGCAATGTCGAAGGCGAGTCGGGCTATGCCTGCACGGGAGGTGGCGATTGCCACCTGCTCGTGTTCGATCCGGGTGCCGGCAAGCTCTACGAGATGTGGCGCGCGAACATCGACGGCGCGTTCGACGGAGGATGTCTCGCGGTCTGGGACTCTCGCCAGGTGTATGGCGACACGCTGCGCGGCGACCAGTGCACGAGTGCCGATGCGGCCGGCTTCCCGATCGCGCCGTTGCTGTTCACCGCCGACGAGGTCGCCGGCGGCGAGATCGCGCACGCGATCCGCTTCATCCTCCCGAACGACCGGGTCCAGCAACAATACGTGCGTCCCGCCACGCATGGCACGGACACCACGGGCGGGTCGACCGCCGCTTCGTATGGCGTTCACCTGCGGCTGAAGGCGAGCTTCGACGTCGCCTCGCTCCCGTCGGAGGGGGCCAAGGTCGTTGCCCGCGCGATGCAGAAATACGGCATGTATCACGCGGATGGCGGCAACATCGCGCTCACCGCGACGAGCGATCGCCACACGACGGCCAAGTGGGAGGGCTTGCTCGATTCGCATGACCTCGCTTCACTGCGCGTCGAAGATTTCGAGGTGATCGATCACGGCGCGCCGATCGACCTCACACTCGACTGCGCGCGCTGACCACGTTTGCGTACATCCAGACTGGGCGCGGCCTACATTGAGCGCGCGCGAATCGTCGTCTTATGCTCGCGCGCATGAGAGGGACACCCACCATGGCGCCACTCGGCTCGCTGGGGACGATCATCGGCATCGCGTGGCTGATGTCGTGCGGTGTTGCGTGCGGGGGCAGCCCGGCAGCCGACGATGACAGCACGTCCCCCGATGCTGCTGGGATCGAACAGCCGCCTGCGGGCGCCGGTCCGTACTTCACGACGCCGATGTTCTGGAACCATGACGTCTCGAACGCGCCCACGTCGGCCGCGAGCGGGACGATGCTCGGCGCGCTGCGCGCAGCGGGCGGCTGGGGCAACGGCGACAAGATGCAGATCGATTTCGGGATCGACGTCCTGACCGCCGACAGGGCCACGCCGATGCGCGCGTTCACGCCGAACGACGACTTCTACTCGCCCGACTGCGATCACGTCGAGCTGCCGGTGCCGGCGGACGGCAACCTCGAAGGCGAGTCCGGGTACGAGTGCACCACCGGTGGCGACTGCCACTTGCTCATCAACGATCCCGCGCTCGGCAAGCTCTACGAGATGTGGCGTGCCGACATGAGCTCCGCGTTCCAGGGCGGCTGCCTCGCCGTCTGGGACACGCACAAGACGTACACCGACACGCTGCGTGGCGATCAGTGCACCAGCGCCGACGCTGCTGGCTTCCCGATCGCGCCGCTGCTGTTCACGGCCGACGAGGTCGCGTCCGGCCAGATCAGCCACGCGATCCGCTTCATCCTGCCGAACAACCGGGTGCGCAAGGGCTTCCTGCGTCCGGCCACTCACGGCACGCAGACCACCGGCAGCGCCAGCGCGCCGCCCTACGGCGTGCACCTACGGCTCCGCGCCGACTACCCGCTCGACACGTTGCCGACCGAGGGCGCGCGGGTCGTCGCGCGGGCGATGCAGAAGTACGGCATGTATCACGCCGATGGCGGCAACATCGCGCTGACCGCCGAGAGCGACCGCAGGACCACCGCGAAGTGGGACGGTCTCCTCGATGCGCATGATCTCGCGGCGCTCGCGGTCGAGGACTTCGAGGTCATCGACGAGGGCAGCATGATCACGTTGACGTACGACTGCGCCCGCAACTGACGCCGGCGCCGCCAGCCGGACCACCCGCAGCGCGAGCGGCAGGACGCGGGAACAGAGGCGAGACGGGCAGGGGGCGGGCTGCGCACGGCTTCGGCATCATCCCAGGGATCGGCCGTGTTGACCCGTAGGCGCAAGGGTAAGCGTAGGCGTAAGCGAATCTGGGGCGGTAGGATGATCCGCTTACGCCGACGCCTACGCTTGCGCTTACGCCGGATCAACCGAGCCCAGCTCTGGGGTTAGTATGGCCGCGGATGCGCTGGCTCTCCCGCCTGATCTCGATCTCCGTGATCACCATCGTCGTGGTGGCCGGGGCGTTGCTGATCCGCTCCAAGATCCCGAACCCGAGGGTCGGCCAGGACTTCCGGACCTGGGTGATGTTCCGTGATGCGTCTCGCCTCACGGTCGGCTCGCCCGTGGTGATCGCGGGTGTCCGGGTGGGCGACATCTCCGGGCTCGCCATCGAAGGCCGGTACGCGCGCATCGACATGCGGCTCATCAATGACATCAAGCTGCCGGTCGACGCGTTCGCGACCAGGCGCGCGGACTCGCTGTTCGGCGACAGCTACATCGAGATCTACCCGGGCTCCGGCGCCGACGGTGCGGTGACCGCGATCATGCTGCGATCCGGAGAGCCGATCGTGCACGTCCAGGAGGGCGGATCCACCGACACGACCCTGCGGGCCATGGCCAAGACGATGCCCGAGATCGACGAGGCGGTCGGCACGTTGCACGAGGTCACGTCGTCGGGTCGCAAGTGGGTCAACGGTGCGATGGTCAAGAGCGTGCAGGCCGCGGACCGCTGGCTCGCGGAGGTCTCCCCCGAGACTCAAGTGTCCGAAGCGGAGCGCGCGTTCGAGCGCCTGGAGAACGGCACCAATGCGGCCGCCGACGCGATCGCGGGGGTGGCGCCCGAGATCCAGCGCACGCTGGACCGGCTCGACACCGGGCTCGTCTCGGCGCGCACGCAGATCAAGGACGTCAAGGCACTGGTCGTCACCGGGTTCCACGATGCACGCGAGGGGCTCGATCGCACCAACGAGCAGATCGACCAGATGACCGACGTGATGGCGGCGATCGACGAAGGCCGCGGCGGGGACTGGAAGGGCACGCTCGGTCGGCTCGTCAACGATCCCGCGCTCGCGGACACGGTCGAGGACCTGTCTGCGGAGGGCGCCGAGGGGATCGCCGGGCTCACCCGGTTCCGGTCGTGGATCGGGGCGAGGCTCGAAGTCAGTGCCCTGACCGGCGCGGCACGGTTCTACGCGACGGCCGAGATCCGCACGCGCACCGACAAGTTCTACCTGGTCGAGTTCGAGAAGAGCGAGCTCGGCGGCCTGCCCGTGGACAGCCTCTCCGAGGTCGCCGGCACGGCCGACTACACGCGCCGTCAGGAGATCCGCGACCACCTGCGGTTCACCGCGCAGTTCGGCAAGCGCCTGGGCTTCCTGCAGCTGCGTGGAGGGATCAAGGACGCCACTCCGGGCGTCGGAGCCGACGCGCTGTTCATGGACGGCCGGCTGCGGCTCTCGGCGGACGCGTTCGGCTCGCTCGACCGGACGCCCCACTTCAAGGTCGCCGGCGCGTTCGCGGTGTACCGGACCCTCTACGTGCTCGCCGGTGTGGACGATGCGCTCAACACGCCCGGCGAGCTCAACATCCGCACGGGCAACTCGCCGGTGCCCGCCGACCTCCGGCAGCTCCACTACGGCCGCGATTACTTCTTCGGCGCATCGCTGCACTTCGACGACGCGGATCTCACGACGATCATGCGCCTGTACGGGGCGCTGGTCGGTGGCCTGCTGCTGACGAAGTAGGCCGCCGCTCAGCCTCCGGCGAGCGGAGCCAGCAGGTACAGCTCGTCACCATCGGCAAGCACGCGCTCGGCGTGCTCGCCCAGCGGGCAGCGCTCGCCGTTGAGCATGATCGTCTCGGTGAGGTGGGGCGAGTGCTCCAGCGCTTCGCGCAGCGGGATGCCGGCGCCCTCGGCGATGTCGACGATCTTGCCGAGCGTCGTCCCGCGAGGAATCCGCAGGTGGGTGTCGATGTCCCGCCACGCATCACCGATCCGGCCGCGGATCAGGATGTGGATCCGGACCGATTCGCCGCGCAGCCGATCGAAGATCCCCATGGCTAGTCGGTGAAGCCGTCGAGGATCTCGGTCATGCCGAGCTCGGCGGCGCGGGACGCAGCGAGGTGGCCCGATGTCTTGTTCCACTGCATGTTCGCGAAGTAGTCATCGCGCAGCATCGGCAACGGGACGCGTACGCCCTTGAGTGGCCCGGCCTCGAGCAGCCCATCGCCCTCGCCCAGCATGCGTGGGTGGGGCTTGAAGTCGGCGGGCACGATGCCCTCGCGACGGTTGAACGCCGCGCGCAGGTTCTGGATCCGCTCACCACACTGCAGCAGCTGGGCTTCGGTGAGGCCCCATCCGGTCGCCGCATCGAGCAGCTCGGCCCACGGCAACGAGCCGGTGAGCATCGTGAACATGCAGAGCCCGAGGCCGTTCATCGCCTGGTGGGCATTGGAGTGCAGCGCCTGGGCCTTGCCCTTGCCCTCGGTGCCCTTCCACTTGACGTTCCAGTCCTTCTTCTCGGCGGCCTTCGGCAGCGGGAAGCGGGCGCCGAACGTCTCGTTCCACGATGCCGAGCCCGCGGTGTGGCGGCCCGGCGTGGGGTCGGAGGTGTAGGTCACGCCCATCATCGACGTGAACCGGCTGTCGTGATACGCGGGCTCACCGCCGTGGATGTGGATCGCGAACGCCTCGCTGCCCTTGCCGAGGTGCTCGGCAGCGCGCTTGACGCCGTTGCCGAGCCACGCGCCACAGCCCTCGCCGAGGCCCATCTTGATCGTCAGGGCGAGCGCGGCCTCGCCGTTGCCCCACCGCATGTCGATCCCGTCGAGGTCCTGCGGGGTCAGGAGGCCCTTCTCGACGGCCTCGCACACCCAGCCGAGCGTCATCGACGAGCTCACGGCATCGATGCCGAGCCGGTTGCAGGCATCGTGGCACGCGGTCACGAGCTCGATGTCATCGTTGAGCAGGTTCGCGCCGAACCCGACGATGGTCTCGTAGTCCGGTCGCCGGACATCAGTGAGATTGCGCGACTTGACCTTGACGATGCCCTTGCACGGCATCGGGCAATCGCCGCACGACAGCCGCTTCGTGATGTACTTGTCGACGACCGAGCCATCGATCTTCATGCCCTTCTTCGCGAGCGGGAACTCCTTGCTGGCGACGCCGAGCCAGTTCTTGATCGGCGCGTCCCCGTTCTCGATCGACAGCGCGACCGCCGCGGTGGTGCCACGCTCGGTCCACAGCTGCCGCATCGTCGCCGTGGGCGACTGCACCTTCGCGCCGATCCGCGTCATCAGCCGGTACATCCAGCCGAGCCAGCCCTTGGGCTTGGCCAGATAGGTGAACAGCCTCGCGAGCAGGCCGAGGTCGCGCTTGTACTCGTCGGTGACGCCCTTGCAGAGCGCCTTGAACTCGGCAGGCTTGGCGAGCGGGATGTCCTTCGTCCCCGAGACCACGATCGCCTTGAGGTTCTTGCTGCCGTAGATCGCCCCGAAGCCCTGGCGCCCGAACGCGTGGTAGCGGTCGTTCATCACCGACGCGATGCGTAGCTGGTTCTCGCCGGCGGGACCTATCGCCGAGACGCCGACCTCGCGCTTGCCGCCGAACCGGCTCTTGATGGTGTCGAACGCTTGCGGAATCTCCTGGCCCCAGAGCTCGCCCGCGGGCTCGAAGCTGACCTCGCCATCCTTGATCACGAGCAGCGTCGGCTCGGCGGCCTTGCCGCGGACCACCAGCGCGTCGAACCCGGCCTGGCGCAGCTGGCTGCACACGCTACCGCCGGAGTTCGAGTCGGCCCACGTCCCGGTGAGCGGCGATTTGCCGACGATCTGGATGCGTCCGGAGAACGGCGTGCGAAGCCCGGTGAGCATGCCCGCGCTGATCGCGAAGCACGCCTCGGGAGCGAGCGCGTCTGTCTTCGGCGGGAAGTGCTTCCACATCAGCCAGGCACCGAGCCCATAGCCGCCGAGGTAGCTCTGGTAGACCGACTCGGCGATGTCCTCGACCCGGTGGGTTCTGGCCGTCAGGTCGACGAACAGCACCTTGCCGAGATGGCCGTACCGAGGCTGCACCAGTGCCTGTTCACCCATGCGCGGCAGTGTAGCCCACGCCCGGGCCGGGACCGCGCTAGACGGTCTCGACGCTCGCGCGCAGCAGCAGCGCGTCGCCGTCGACCGCGACCACCGAGGACACCCCCGGATCGAACCGCTCGACCACCCGCACGCGGCCCCCCGCCGCGCCCACCGTATCGCCAGGCTCGAGGCGCTCTCCCGCCGCCAGGGTCGCGGCGACGTCGCGCAGCAGGAGCGCCGTCTCGGTGGCCTCATCGGGCGCGATCCCGAGGACGACGAGGTCCGGGCGACCGAACTTGCGTAGCCCGAGCGACCACGCCGCGAGCGAACCGTCGCCCTGCTCGTCGAAGAACAGCGTGACCTCGTGCATCACGTCGAAGCCGCGCTCCGGATCGAGCTCGGCGACCTCGCTGCCGAGGTGCGCGCGTGCCGCGTAGACATCGATCACGACGGCCGCGCCTTCTTCGCACACGCACTTCGCGAGTGCCCACGCGGCCTGGACGTGCCCGAGGTCATCGGGATCGTCGAGCTGAGCCTCGATCACGTAGGCGTGCTCGGCCGCGCCGGCGGTGGCGGCGGCGGTCGGTCCAAGATCCGCGGCGATCAGCTCGGCGAACGGCGCCAGGACCTGCTTGGTGAACCACTCCGGATCGTCTGCGCGATCGCGAGCGACCAGCGCGACCGACAGCGGGCCGTCCCCGTCATCCGGCATGCCGTGCTTGCCGCGCGAGACTGGCAACGGATCGGGCAGGCGAGCCGAGGACAGCGCGATCAGCGCGATGTCACCGACGCCACCCCCGGAGGTGTAGTGAGCTCGCCGCCAGGGCGCGACCATTACTCGGAGTCCTTCGCGCGCCCCGAGGGCACCTACTCGCCTCGCGGCTCGCTGGCGTACATCGCCTCGATCTCGCCGGCGTACATCTGGGCCACGACCTTCCGCTTGATCTTCATCGTGGGCGTCAGCTCACCGGTGTCGATCCCGAACGGCCTCGGTAGGATCGCGAACTTCTTCACCTGCTCGACGCGCGCCAGTGTCTGGTTGACCACGTCGATCTGGCCCTGGATCGCAGCTCGGATCTGCGAAGCCTCGCCCAGGTCGCCGGCGGGCACGAGCTTGCGGGCGACGTGCTCGTCGAGCGTGACGAGCGCCGTGAGGAACTTGCGCCGATCGCCGATCACCACGGCCTCGCCGACGAGCGGCAGCTGCTTGATCGCGGCCTCGATGTTCTTCGGCGCGATGTTCTTGCCGCCCGCGGTGATGATGATCTCCTTCTTGCGGCCGGTGATGGTCAAGAAGCCATCCTTGTCGAACGCGCCGAGATCGCCAGAGCACAGCCAGCCGTCCTTCAAGCACTCGGCCGTCGCTTCGGGTTCCTTGAGGTAGCCGAGGAACACGTTGGGTCCGCGAACCAGGATCTCGCCGTCCTCGGCGATCTTGCACTGGAGCCCGGGCACCGGCGGACCGACCGAGCCGATCTTCGTCTTGCCCGGGAGGTTGAACGAGGTCGGACCGGTGTCCTCTGACTGGCCGTAGATCTCGCGGATCGGCAGATCGATGCTGGCGAAGAACGACAGCACGTCGGGCGCGATCGGCGCGGCTCCGGAGATCAAGTTGGTCGCGCGATCGAACCCGAGCGCGAGCTTGATCTTGCCGATCACCAGCTTGGTCGCGAGCGCGTACTGCAGCTCGAGGGCCCTGGGAAGCGGCTCGCCGCGATCGCGATGCGCGTTGACGGCGGTGCACACGCCACGCGCCCAGTCGACGAGCCGCTTCTTGGGCCCCGTCACCTCGGCAAGCTTGCCGGCGAGCGCGGCATGGAACTTCTCCCAGATCCGGGGCACGCCGAAGAACACCGTCGGGCGCGCCTCCTTGAGGTTGTCCGGGATCTTCTCGATCGATTCGGCGAAGTACACCGTGCTGCCCGCCGTCGCCGGCATGTGGACCGTCGCCATCTGCTCGGCGATGTGCGACAGCGGCAGGTACGACAGCGAGACCTCGTCCGTGCGCGATCCGCCCAGCGCGATCAGCGTGCGGGCCGTCCACGCGAGGTTCTGGTGCGAGAGCATCACGCCCTTCGGAGGGCCGGTGGTGCCGGAGGTGTAGATGAGGGTCGCGAGATCGGCCTGCTCGATCGTATCGATCCGCGCGTCGAGCGCAGCCTCGGGCACCGACACCGCTCGCGCAAGGAAGTCGTCCCACGTCAGGACATCCGGGTCGGATCCCGTCGCGCTCGTTCCGCGCATCATGACGATGGTCTGGAGCAGGGGCAGCTCTGCGCGGCGTGCCTTCACCTTCGCGAGCTGCGCCGCGTCCTCGACGAGGATCACCAGCGCTTCGCTGTGATGCACGATGTACTGGACCTCTTCGGCCGAGCACGTCGTATAGATTCCGGCCGCCGCGCCAGCTGCCATCATCGCGGCGTGATTGACGATCACCCATTCGGGTCGATTGAACCCGAGGATCGCGACCTTGCCATGACGCGGGAGTCCGAGGGCGATCAGCGCGCGAGCGGCGGTTCGGATCTCGTCTGCGAACGTGCGCCAGGTGGTCGGCTGCCAGCGACCGGCAACCTTGGCCTGGTAGGCGATCGTCGACGGCCTCTCGGCGGCCTGCCTCAGCAGACGGTGGGGGATCGTGTCGTGGGCCTTCATGCGCGGCCTAGCTCTTCTTGCGCTTGCGGCCGCCTTCGCCTGGGAAGTACGTGGTCGACCGCTTCTGACCCTTGGCCTTGAGCGCGCCCTCGCCGATCAGCTTGCGAATCGGCAGCGCGAGGTCCTTGGTGGTGGTGTGGAGCTGCTTGTTGATCTGTTCGATCCGCAGACCCGGGTTCTGGCGCACGAACTCGATGAACTGCTCCGACAGCTTGTCGAGCTCGTCCGACGAGCGCTTGGCGCCCTTGCCGCGCGGCCTGCCGACGCTGAACGCGCTGGCGCCGGTGCGGGGACGACCACGCCCGAGCTTGCCGGTACCGCTGCCAGTGAGCGCTGACTCCAGCGTGTCGATGGCCGCACGACGCGCGAGCTCGGTGATTTGTGCCACGAACCCCTGCACCACACGATTCATCTCGTTCTGGAAGTCACTCATTCTGGATTCCTCGTCGCTGAGTAAAGATCAGGAGTTCAACGCTGGCGGAAATTGCCATACAACTGCGTCGCGCACAATCCCGTGGTCGAGGATTACCATGCCGGCAATCCCTGCGATCCGCAGAATCCCGCGTGAGCCTTGTTCTGAAACGCCTACGGCGTGTAGGCCGACACGAGGTCGGCGAGGGTGATGTAGACCACTGGGCCGAGGCTGTTACTCGACAGATGCGTATCGGCGTAGTCGAGGAAGCCATCGACTCGGTTGAAGTCGTCCGGCGAGAAGTTCTTTGAGGGGTGAAAGCCCATCATCAACACCTGGGGCCCGGCGAGCGGTTCGCCATTCCAGTTCGAGTCGAACAGGCCATTCATCTCGGGGAGCGTGACGTAGTCGATCATCACCCCGTTGTCTGGTACCTCGAGCAGCGGCAGTGCAGGCAGCGTGGGCGTGAGGACGTCGGTCGTGCTCGGGAAGTACGGCTGGCTGGTGTCCCCGATCGGACCCCAGTTCTCCATGTTCCATCGATACAGCTCGCCGTTGTTGCGGCCTTCCCACTCCTCGATCCGGGCCCAGTTGAGGGCGCTGGTATCCGCGGTGAAGCCCTTGTCGGCGAGCGCCCCGAGGGTGTCCAGCGTCGCGGTCCAGCCGCCAGCGCGGAACGTCTTGGGGCGGTTGAGGCCGTGCTGCTCGAACAGGTCGGAGGCGTGCTGGAGCAGGGTGCCCATCTGCGGGCGGTCATAGGCGCCCACCTTGATGGTGTAGCCGGTCACGTCCTGGGCAAACACCGTCGATTGATCGGTGATGCACGTGAGCCCCGCACTCTCGACAAAGTTGCAGTACGGGTGGATGTGAAGCCCGATCTCGTCCTTGAACTTGTCGCGCTGCTCGAGCAGCCAGGTCACGAGCGTCGCCTGACGGGTGGCCGTGACCACGGGATCGGTGAACGTGTACGGGCCGACGAAGTGAGTCATCCGGAGGCTGGGGTGCTCCCGGTGCATCTGATTTTGATAGCCAATGACGAAGTCGCCGGGATCGGAGAAGTCCCAGTCCGTCGAAACCAGCACGTAGTAGGGGGCGCTTCGTCGGAACGCGATCCTCGCAAACGCAGACGTCGAGCCGTTCGCGGCAAACAGGATGTCGTGAGTCCCGGCCGGGACGTCGGCCAGGGAGAGCTGGTTGGCGAACGAGCCATCGGGCTGGTCGTACAGCCGGACCGGCGGCAGATCCCCGACCCACGCGTCGACGTAATCGGTGCCCGTGGGCGCGTCGACGAAGATCGTCATCCCGTCCTGTCCGGGAGTGGCGGCGTCGCCGATCAGGTACCAGTCCTTGACCGACCGGACGGTGAACGCCGGGTCGTTGCTGTCGGGGGCCGCTGGCTTCTCGTCTCGCGGTGCGGGGAACTCACTGCTGCACGCTCCGAGCATCGACAGCAGCACCAGCGCTTTCCAGGGTCGACCGAGGCTCATGGCGCCGGACCCTATCACGGCGGCTTCTGGACGAAGCGTGATAGTTTGGCGCGCACATGACTCGTAGGCGACTGCTGCTGGGACCGCTGGTCATCCTGGTCGGCTGTGGAGGAATCACGGCCGAGCACCCGTTGACCGTGCCACTCGGGATCCAGCGCGATCGAGTGACCACCGAGCTCGCGAAGCACAAGTACTGTCACGCCACGCCAGACGGCCCGCCGGCGACGGTGGAGACCTTCCCGCGCTGCCATCGCCCCGGCACGGAGTGGGGGGAGTCGTGGGTCACCGCGCGCTTCGATCACGATCGACTGATCGAGCTCCGGCGCTACGAGCGGTTCTCCGACGATGCGGTCGCCACCGAGCGCTGGAACCAGCTCGTCGCGGATCGCAGCCAGGTGACGCCGGCCTCGGACGAGGCAGGCTCCACGCTGCGGGGCAAGCTGCTCGAGCCCGGTACCCGGATGGTCCGGGCGTTCCGGGTCGACGCCGAGACGATCGTCGGTGTCTACCTGCTGACGCCGACGCCGCCCGAGCAAGCCAGCATCCTCGAGGCCGTCATCCGCGTGCCGCGGAGCTGAGGGCCGGGGGTTGGTCCAGAACGCATCTCAAGAACCGTGGTCGTGGTCGTGGCGTAATCGTGGTCGTGGTCGTGGTCGTGGTCGCGATCGGCCCCGTGGTCGTGATCGGCCCCGTGATCGTGGCCGTGCACGTGAACGGGAACGCCACCGTGGACGTGATCGGCACCGTGGACGGCTAATGCAATAGGGCACGAGCGGCCGATCGCGCGGAAATGCTCGGCTTCCGGTGCAGCCAAGGCACATAGGTAACGGAACAGCCAAGGCACATGGGTGACACCGCTGCT
>JAGSPR010000629.1 GCA_018262455.1 Deltaproteobacteria bacterium
ATGGTGAAGGCCGCGCTCTCGGTCAAGCTCCGCACCCGGCTCGAGCAGGTGCTAGCGTCGCTCTCGCCGTCCGCACTCGACGTCGCGCGCTACACCGCCGCCTGCCATCGAACGGCCGATCGCGCCGCGCTCCTGCTCGGTGGCGACCCAGCCACCATCGTTCGGCTCTGCGTCGCGCGCGGCGAGACGACCGCGCACCTGATCTCCGCGATCGCTCAGCCCGGATGGGCGCCGCTGCGCGCCAAGCTCGGGCTCGGCGTCCGCGGTTGACGCCGCGAAGCCGCGCGAACTACCCTGCTACCTAGCGCCATGTACCTCGGGATCGTCAAGGGCACCCTCGTCGCCGAGCGCAAGACGTCCGGCCTCGAGGGCAAGAAGCTGCTGCTCGTGCAACCGGTCGACGAGCACGGCGCTCCGACTGGCGACATCCAGGCTGCGGTCGACACCGTCCAGGCTGGCGTCGGTGATCTCGTGTACCTGGTCGGGTCGCGCGAGGCGGCGCTCGCTTGCGATCCGACGTTCGTGCCGGTCGATGCCGCGATCGTGGGGATCGTGGACGGGATCGATGTCGATCGCCCCGCCCGGGCCGAGGGACGTACCCCGTGAAGTGCTGCCGTGTGGTCGGGCCGATGTGGGCTGCGGTCAAGCACCCCGCGTACGTCGGACGCTCGCTGTTCGTGGTCCAGCCACTCGACGAGCGCGGGCTCGACGCAGGCACGAGCTTCGTCGCGATCGACCATGTCCAGGCCGGCGTCGGCGACAAGGTCCTCGTGCTCACCGAGGGCAACGGTGTGCGCCAGATCCTCGCGATGGGCGATGGCGTGCCGATCCGGTCGATCATCGTCGGCATCGTCGATCACGTCGAGACCGGTCAACCGTGAAGCTCCGGTCCCAGGTCGCCGAGGTCGCGCGGCACCTCCACGCACATGGCTGGGTCGCCAACCATGATGGCAACGTCACCGTGCGTGACGGCGCCCGCTACCTCGCCACGCCGACCGCGACCTCGAAGCGGCTGATCGGGGACCGCGATGTGCTCGAGCTCGATCCGAAGGGCAAGGTCGTCGGCCAGGGGCGGGTGTTCGGCGAGATCGGCCTCCACCTGGCGGTCTACCACCGCCGTCCCGACGTCGGCTGCGTGGTCCACGCCCACCCGCCCAACGCGACCGCGATCAGTGCGAGCCGCGGCAATCCGATCGAGCGGCCGTTCATCGCCGAGGCCCTCGTCTCGCTTGGCCCTCGGATTCCGAAGGTCCCGTACACCCAGCCGGGCGAGCCCGCCGTCGCGGCCCTCGCGCCCTGGTGCGAGCTGGTCGATGCCGTGCTGCTGGCCAACCACGGCGTGATCGCCTGGGGGGCAGATCCCGAACAAGCGCTGCTCCGGCTCGAGCTCGTCGAACACCTCGCCACGATCGCGGTGGCCGCCGCGGCGCTCGGCGGCATCGAACCCCTCCCCGACAGTGCGATCGCACCGCTGCTCGCCGCCCGCGCCAAGGCTGGGATCGGGCGCGCTGCCGACCGCGCCATCGAACTCGCCGGCCAGCTCGGAGTCAGCACCGGCCCCCCGCAAGGGGGACCCTCGCCGCAGGGAAATGTCGATCCTTGCTTCGCTGCGGACCGACATGGGTCGGCTCGTCTCGGGCCCTCCGCCGTGGTCGCCTGCGCTCCCGCACCGCATTCGAGCGTGCCGACGATCGGAATCGGCGGCGGGGGGAGCGGCAGTGCCGACCTCGCGACCGTGGTCCGCGAAGAGATCGTTCGCGCCCTCCGCAAGTAACGCCCGACCGGCTGCCGCCGGGTGTGAGGCCCCCGCGTCGCGCCCGGCCATCGATCGTCGTGGAGGCACCCGGGGTCGAACCGGCTCGGTTTGGTATAGTCGCGGCCATGCGTGCCGTTGCTCTTGCCCTGACGCTCTCCCTCTCGTTGGCCGCCTGCTTTCCCGAGAGTGCTCGGCACCGGACCTATGCCAAGGTCACGGAGGGCGGCCTGCTCGCCGCCGGGATCGCGCTCCTCGCGGTCACCAACACGGGGGCCGATTGCGACAACATGGGCGGCCTCGGGAACCTCCCCCCAGACCGCGACTGCAAGAGCCGGTCGAGCCTGGTCGGCGGCATCGGCCTGACCCTCATCATCACCGGCCTGATCGGCTTCGTGGCGACCGTCACGACCACCCCGGACGATCCGCCCACCCCCCCCGCGGCTCCGCCCGCCACCAGCGCGACGCCGCCTTCGACCGTGCCAACCCCGATCGCACCGGCCGCCGCGCGCTAGATCGCGCCGGCGCGGCGCATGACCTGGCGGCCATTTCGCTGGCAGCGCTGCGAGCCATCGAACACTGGCACGTTACGTGCCCATTCGTGGCTGCCACCGCTGCCCGACGCTGCCATGCCGTAGAACCAGCCCCTGCGACCGACGAACAGGTCGAGCTGCTTGCCCTTGATGCCGCCCCCAACGTCGTCCGCGACCACGCATCCGTCGTGGATGAATCCGCCCCATGGCGCCCGTCCGGGCATCCGGCGCCCCTCGAGCAGCGGGACATAGAGCAGGCTTCCGAGCTTGATCAGGCTGGGATCGACCGCGACGGTCCGGAACGGCTGGAGCACATGCCCGTTGCCGCCGGTCCCCCACTGGGCGTGGGTCACCTTGAAGCAGGGGGAGCGGTCGCACGGGCAGGCGCCCCAGACATTGAGGACACGACCGTCGCGCAGCTTGCCGGTCCCCTGGATGTCGAGCTGGAGCGCAAACTCGCGGGACACTTCGGCAATCGGCTCGCACTGGGCCGACGCATACAGCTTGACGGTGGCCGAAGGCGGCACCGGCGGCGTGATGGTTGCCAGGCTCGAATCCTCGGTCGGCACCGCCGCGTTGTCCTGGGTTGGCAGGCTCGAGTCGTCGGTCGGCACCACCGCGTTGTCGTTGGCCGGCGGCTTGCTCGCCTTCGCCACGACCTCTTCTTCACCGACCACATAGTAGAAGGTGATGCTGAACTTGCCGAGCCGCTTCGGATCGGCAGCCGCGACCTTGGGCGGAGCGCCGGCATCGACGGGGGAGCTCACGACGGTCAGCACCGGCATCGGATCGATCGCGCTGGTCTCGCAGCCGAGGCCCGCAACGATCGGAACCAGCTGGGCGATCCCCTTGAAGCCATTCACGATTCGATTGAGGAGGTCGACAAGATAGCGGGCGCCGTCCTTCATCATGCTCCCGACGCGACCCGCGAATCCCTCTGCCTCCGAGGACTGCGGACGATCGTCGCCGGCGAGGCGGGCGACAGGCT
>JAGSPR010000630.1 GCA_018262455.1 Deltaproteobacteria bacterium
CCGCGATCGAGCGGTTCGCGACCGCGGTCAAGGGCGCGGTCGTGCCCGCGGCAGCTCCGCCGTCACCGAAGCTCGACGAGTTGATCGCGAGGCGGTGAGCGCTCGATCGCCGCTCGACCGCCGCTCGACGCGGGAGCGGCACGCGAGGTGCAAATCCTCGCAGGAGCATGACTTCCCACCTCGCGCCCTGCCTGAGCGACGCTCGGGCGCACCGCGGCGATGACATCGCGGCACGCCTGCCGCGTGAGCTCGCCCCGCTGGCGCGCCTCGCGTTCAACGTGTGGTGGAGCTGGCAGCCGCGAGCCGGCGAGGTCTTCCGCGAGATCGATCCGGTTCGCTGGGAGGCCTCGGGCAGAAACCCGGTGAAGACGCTGCGCGACACGTCCGCCGCGTGCCTGGCCACCGCGGCACGCAACGAAGCCCTGGTCGCGCGCGTGCGTGCCCTCGACGCCGCGCTCGAGCGTGATCTCTCTCGCCCGTTCTCGTGGCCGGAGGTGGCGACCGTCGAGCGTCCCATCGCGTTCTTCTGCGCGGAGTACGGGCTCCACGCGTCGTTGCCGATCTACTCCGGCGGCCTCGGAGTGCTCGCCGGCGATTGGCTCAAGGAGGCGTCGGACTCGGGCCTGCCGATGGTGGCCGTCGGTCTGTATTACCGGCGCGGCTTCTTTCGCCAGCGGCTCGATCGCTCGGGCTGGCAACACGAGCACTGGACGGAGTCGACCGCCGAGGAGCTCCCACTGCAACTCGAGCTGGATGGGGCAGGTGCGCCGCGCGTGGTCCGCGTCGAGATCCGCGGGCGGCAGGTGGCCGCGTGCATCTGGCACGTGCACGTGGGACGCGTCCCGCTGTTCCTGCTCGACACCAATCTGCCCGAGAACGATCCGATCAGCCGCTTCATCTCGTCGACGCTCTACGTCGGCGACCGTGAATTTCGCCTCATGCAGTACGCCATGCTGGCGATGGGTGGTGTTCGCGTGTTGCGCGCGATGGGGATCGATCCCTCGGTCATCCACCTCAACGAAGGGCACGCGGCGCTCGCGGCTCTCGAGCTCGTTCGCGAGGGCAGGGTCAGCGGGCTCCGCTTCGAGGACGCGCTCGCGTCCGCACGCGGGCGCGTGGTCTTCACGACGCACACGCCCGTGCCGGCGGGCAACGAGCACTACGACGTCGCACAGATCGACGAGGTGCTGGGCTCGCTTCCGGCAGAGCTGCGGGTGGATCGCGACCAGCTCCTCGCTCTCGGGCGTCCGCGACTCGACGATGGTCCCGCCGCCCCGTTCGGCGTCACCGAGCTCGCGCTGCGCATGTCGCGCTCGGCCAACGGCGTCAGCCGCAAGCACGGGGAGATCGCGCGCGGGATGTGGCAGCACCTCTGGCCAGGTCGCGGAGCGCAGGAGGTGCCGATCAGTCACGTGACCAACGGGGTCCACGTGCCCACGTGGATGGCCGAGCCGATGCGTGCGCTGCTCGATCGGCACCTCGGATCGGGCTGGGAGGTGCGTGACGACGCCGCGGCGTGGGCTCGCCTCGACGACGTTCCCGACGAGGAGCTGTGGGCGGTTCGGACGGAGCTGCGCGCCCATCTCGTCGAGTACGTCCGGACCAAGTCGATCACCGACCGCCTCGTACGTGGCGAGTCGATCGCTTACGCCGAGGGCGCCGCGAGCACGTTCGATCCGTCCGTTCTCACCGTCGGGTTCGCGCGCCGGGTCGCGGCGTACAAGCGCCTGCATCTGCTGATCCAAGATCCGGTGCGCGCACTCGCCCTCCTGCGTGGCCCCCGACGGATCCAGGTCGTGATCGCCGGCAAGGCGCACCCGATGGACGACGGCGCCAAGCAGGCCGTGCAGCGCATCTTCGCGATGAAGGACGTCGAGTACGCCGCGACCCACGTGGTGTTTCTCGAGGACTACGACCTGGGGACGGCAGCACAGCTCGTCGCTGGCTGCGACCTCTGGGTGAACCTGCCGCGTCCGCCGCTCGAGGCGAGCGGGACGAGCGGGATGAAAGCGGGTCTCAACGGCTCGATCAACTTGAGCGTGCTCGATGGCTTCTGGGCCGAGGCCTTCGAGGAGGGCCAAAACGGCTGGGCGATCGCGAGCGAAGGCGCTGATGAAGGGGCCCAGGATGCGCGCGACGCCGCGGCGCTCTATGGACTGCTCGAGAACGAGGTCGTGCCGGCGTTCTACGATCGCGACGCGCAGGGCATCCCGCGCGCCTGGATCCGCCGCATGCGCGCGTCGCTGCGTACGATGGCGACTCGCTTCTCGGCGCGCCGCATGCTGCGGGACTACGTCGAGCGCGTCTACCGGACCTGAGGATGCGCACGCGTCGCGCCCGGATCCTCGACACCGCGCAGCGAATGCGCATCCCGGCGCCCCGGGCTGAGCGAAGCTCGTACGGCCGTCAGCCACGCTGGCTGGCGTGGGGTATGCACCGTTCGTGGGTATGGCGTACGCACAACCCCATCACGAGCTGATCGAGGAGCTGCTGTTCCCCGGCCCCGGAGGGCGCGAGTATCCGAACGATCGACGGCAGATGAACCTGACGTTCGTCGGCCTCGCGATCGCGGCGGTGGTGATCGTCGCGATGATCATGGCCTCGATCCTCTGAACCAGGACAACTTTCCGGCGCGCGACCACTGACGCTCACTGCCAGGTGGCGTCGATGCGAGGCTCTGCGCTGAGATTGCGATTCTCGCCACCTTCCCAGATCACGTCGCCGTCCGCGCTGCGGCGGAGGAACTTGAACGCGATCTCGGTGCCCGACGAGATCTTGATCTTCGCGAGCCACCGATCACCCTCCCGGGACATCGGTCGCGCGCGGTCCGGATCCCAGTCGCCGAGCTCGGCGAATCCACCACACATCAGGACCTGATCGCCCTCGTCGACCTCGACGCCAGTCAGCGCGATCGTGGTCTCGGAGTCCGCGACGGCGGTTGCGCGACTCGTCTTCTTGTCGTGCTTGTCGTGCTTGTCGTGCGGGACAGCCGACACCGCGGGGGCCGGTGGCGTTGCGGGGGCCGGTGGCGTTGCCGCTGTGGGCGGCGCAGCGCTGGGGGGGCCGGACTCCTCGACCAAGAACTGGAGGCGCGCCTCCACGCGATCGAGTCGATCTCCGATCTGCGCCAGGGCCGCGCGAAACGCGCTCACCTCGTCGGCGTCGTACGTGGGTTGCTCCGCGAGCCCGGCGCGTGCCCGTGCGCCGTCGAACATGGTCTGGGCCGAGTAGTGGTCATATCGCAGGCGGAGCGCCGCGATGAGAGCGTC
>JAGSPR010000294.1 GCA_018262455.1 Deltaproteobacteria bacterium
CTGTGCGGTGGGGTCGAGGTCGAGCGGATGACCGCCACCGGATTCGATTTCGACACGAACCAGCGCGCGGTCGACTGGATCGTCTCCGTCGCCGCGGAAGCGGTCGTGACGGCCCGGCTCGGGAACCGGTGGTCGGCCGACCTCGGGATCGGAGGCTGGGTGCCCCTGATCAGGCCGCGCATCGTCTACACGGATGGCACGAAGACGCCGACCGTCTACCAGCCGGCTGCCGTGGCAGCGGTCCTCCAGCTCGGGATCACGGTCGCCCTGTAGATCTCGGTCGTTTCCGTGATAACGCCAGGGTACTGATCCCACTCACGACGATGCTGGCCAGTTCTCCCGATTCCATCGCGACGACGAGCGGTCATCCCGCCGCTCCCGCGCTGGTGTTCCGGGAGGTCTACGAGCAGCACGCCGCCTTCGTGTGGCGCGTGCTGCGCCGGTTGGGTGTGAGGCCGACGGAGGTCGAGGACCTCTGCCAGGAGGTGTTTCTGATCGTGCACCGCAAGCTGGACGGGTTCGAGCATCGGTCCGCGGTCCGGACCTGGCTGTACGGCATCGCGCTCCGCTGTGCCTCCGACTATCGCAGGCGAGCCTATGTCGCGCGCGAGGTCACGAACGAGGTCGGCGACTCCGCGGTCGATGCCGTCCAGCCGGACTCGATCGCGAACCGCCAGGCCCGCGAGCTCCTCGATCGGATGCTCGATGGTCTCGACGAGGACAAGCGCGCGGTGTTTGTCCTGTACGAGCTCGAGGAGCTCGCGATGGCCGAGGTCGCCGAGATCGTCGGCTGTCCGGTGCAGACCGCGTATTCTCGGCTCCACGCCGCACGCGCGGCGGTCGAGGCTGCGACGGCACGGCTACACGCGAAGGAGCATCGGTCATGACGTTGGATCCCCCACGACTCCGTGATCCCTCGTCCGGCGCCTCCGACGCGCTGCGCGAGCTCCTGCGCTCGTCAGCGAGCGATGCGCCCTCTCCCGAGCAGCTGCACCGGCTCGCGGCGCGGCTCGAACCTCAGCTCGCGGCCCCACCAGGGCATGCGGGGCCGACGACGGCGTCGGGCACCGCGGGCCGGACCATCGCCGTGGGCAAGGCGGCGATCGCGACGGCGATCGTGGCGATCGTCGCGGCCACCGGAGGTTACTGGCTCGGGCGATCCAGCGCGCCCGACGCCACCTCACCGGTCGCCCTCGCGCCGCGGACCGAGCAGCTTTCGCCGACGCAACCCGCGCCGCAACCCGCGCCGCAACCCGCGCCGCAACCCGCGCCCTCGATCGTGTCCCCGACACCGCCTGCGCCGCCGCCGGCCCCGCCCATCCGCCCCGCGCCGCACCCTCGGCCCTCCGTGACCACCACCGCGCCGCCGAGCGCGGTTCCGTCCGGCGGGCCCGTCGACTCCGACGACGAGCTCTCGATTCTCGGCAGGGCGCAGCGTGCGCTGGTCGGCGGTGACGCGAATACCGCGTTCGCGCTGGCCGAACGCCACGGCGAGAGGTTTCCGGCGGGACTCATGGTCGAAGAGCGTGAGGCGATCGCGATCGAGGCGCTCGGCCGGCTCGGCCGGCTCGACGTCGCGCACACGCGGTTCGAGCGGTTCCGAGCGAGCTACCCTCGCTCGAGCTATCGCCAGCGGCTCGAGAGGTTGGTCACGGGCCCGATCCAGGACCAACGCTGAACGATCCTTAGTTCATAATCGCGCACGCCGACGCCCACCCACGCACATGACCTCATCCTCAACAACGTTCGCGATCGCGGTGGCCTGGCTCCTGGCTGGCTGCGAGCACGACTCCAACGTCGGCTCCACGGTGGACGCGGCGCAGTCCACGGCTGACTCGTCGATCGACGGCCCGCCACAAAGCGGCGCCTGCACGCCAGGGAATGACCGCCTGTTGATGAACGGTGCATTCGTGCTCGATACCCAGACGATCACGTACGTCACGGTCGGGGGCAAGGTGGCCGGGTTCGGCGGTCCCCACGGCGGCGACACCGTGTCGTTCTCGGTCCGCAGCGCGCTCACGCAGGATCTCGACGCGCTCGGCGATCACGATGTCGCCACGACGAACATGAAGTTCCTCGAGCAGCCGACGGGCGTCGATTGCTCGACCGCGCCGGCCGGGACCTGTAACGGGTTCTTCGCGCTCGCCGGCACGTTCACCGTGACGCAGATCCAGCCGAGATACCGCGCCACCTTCACGCTCACCGATCTGCGTGAGCACCACGACATCACGGACCAGCTCGGCGCGCCGATCGCGGGCACGGTCACTGGTTGTCTCGACGTCCAGGGCCCCTGATCCGGTTGCTTGCCGTCGCTACCGAGGATGAGCGATCCACTGCTCGATCTCGCCAAGGAGTGCCGCGTTCGTTCCGCCGGTGTGCCGTAGGCCGTCCGCGGCGGCGGCCGCGAGGGCCACGGCGCGCTTGCGATCGCCGCTGGTCATCCACGACGCCCGCGCGAGGAGGAAGCGCGCTCGTGCGACCCCGGTGGCGTCGCCGTGCGTCGTCTCGTGATCGGCGATGGCGAGCTCGAGCGCCGGAATCGCTGCCCGCGGGTCGCCGGCGCGGATCAACGCATCGCCGATCGCGGTCCGCCCGGCCGCCAGGTACGGGTGGTGTGCGGGCAGCGACCTCTCCCAGATCGCGAGCGCCTTGCGAAGCGCCGCGACGGCGTCGCGCGGGCGATCGAGCGAGAGCAACGTGTCCCCCACGTTGAAGTGTGCGAGCCCGGTGTCGGTGTGGGCTTCGCCCTTCACGTCGCGCTCGGCGGCGAGTGCCTGCTCCGCCGTCGTGAACGCGCGCGCGTGGTCGCCGCGCAGCTGGTACACCACCACCAGATTCGTCAGCACCAGAGCCAGCGCGCGACGGTTGGTTCCGCTGGCCACGGACGTCCTCGCCTCTTCGAGCGTCTTCAGGGCGCGCTCGAGATCGCCCGTGTTCATCAGCGCCGCGCCCAGGTTGGCGAGCGCGGTGACGAGCGACGGATGCCCGGGCGGGACCGTGGCCCGGGTGATCGCCAGCGACCGCTCGTAATACGGAATGGCGTCTGCGGGACGTCCGAGCGACCACTGCAGCTGCCCGAGCCCGTCGAGGACCGCGAGGAGGTTCGGGTGCGCCGCGCCGGAGACCTCCTCGGTGACCGCGAGCGCTCGCCGGTAATGCGGCTCGGCGTCGGCAAACCGGCCGAGCGCGACCAGCGCGTGACCGACGGCGACATCCGCGTTTGCGACGGGCAGATCTCCGCCCGGGCCCGCATGGAGTCCGGAGTCGCCAGCGCCAGGACCAGCGTGCACATGGAGCCGTTCGCGGAGTGCGAGCAGCTTCTCGAAGTGCGCCAGCGCCTCGGTATGATGGCCGCGACCACTCGCCAGAACACCACGCACGCCTGACAGTCGCGCGTCGAGCTCGCCGCGATCGGCGAGCCGTGCGCCGGCACCGTCCGCCAGCTTGGTCCAGCGGTCCGCCTCGTCGAAGCGATCGAGCCCCTCGCCGAGGACGCCCGCGAGCGCGACCGCCGCATCGGCGGTCTGGCCATGGTCGTTGCCCGCGATCGCCTGGGTGACCGCGTCGGTCAACAGGTCGGCGGCGCGGCCGGGATCACCCGCAGCTTCGTTCACCAACGTTCCCACGGCGTAGCGACAGCGTGCGGTGACCGGCGGGTACGCGAGGGACTCGACGTGAGTGCAAGCGCGTTCCGCCGCGGCGAGTGCGAGCTGGAGCTTGCCGACTCGATGGAGGGCGGAGGCGCGCGCCAGCTGGTCGTCCAGGATCGCGACCTGGCTCGCGCTCGCTGCGTCAGGAGGTCGGATCGCCGCCGCGAGCGCCGAGCGATCGGCACACGGCGTGAGCTTGGATAGCCGATCCGCGCCATCGATCGATCGGCGCACCGTCTCGGCGTCGGCAGCCTCGAGCACCCCGATGAACGCGGTCAGCTCGGCGAGCCGATCGTCGAGACATCCGACCCGCAGGTCGAGGAGCTGCGGCGACTGCTCGTGCAGGATGTGGGTCGCGGCGCATGCCTCGTTCCGCATCGCGGCCCACGCGTCGGTGTACGCGTCCAGGCGAGCCTCGATCCCGCGCCACGAACGCTCGCCGTAGGGCAGGCCGGGCGCCGCAAAGGCAGCATGCACGCGCGCCTTCTGATCGGCGTTCCAGACGGCGCCAACCTTGGCTGCGGCGGCGAGGCAGGGCGGCGCGGCTTCGTCAAGCACCCCGGGGGCCAGCACGAGCGTGATGCCTACGACCAGCGCTGTGGCAAGCGCGGCGAGCGCGACGTGACGCCGGCGCCGAGGTCCCGACCGCGCGCGTTCGAGCTCGCGAATCAGCGCCGGCATCGATGCATGACGCCGCGCCGGGTCGGTCGCCAGGCCTCGGACGATCGCACGCCGGATGCCGATCGGGCCGCGGTGCTCGAGCGGGGCCTGGATCTCCCCCGCGAGCACCTGGCTCGCGATCGCGGAGACCCGGTCGCCGCGGAACGGAGCTGTGTGGTACAGCGCGTGATAGAGCGCGACGCAGAAGCCGAACTGGTCGGTGTTCGGCGTGATCGCGCCGCCGGTGAACTGTTCGGGCGCCATGTAGCGCGGGGTTCCGAGCAGCGCGCCGGTCCGCGTGAGCCGACTCCCGATGCCGTCTCCACCGCTCGCGGGTTGCGTCTCGTCGGGATCGACCTCGGTCGTCACGTCCAGATGCGGCGTCGGTTCGGCGTCCGCTGCGCGTGCGAGGCCGAAGTCCACGACGCGGGCGCGACCGTCGCGACCGACCAGCACGTTGTCGGGCTTGAAGTCGCGATGGATCACGCCCGCCTGGTGCGCCGCCGCGATCCCGCGACCCGCCTGGAGGAACACGTCGATCACCTGCTGCCAGCTCCGGTCGCCACGCAGCCACTCGGCGAGCGTTGCGCCTTCGACGTACTCCATCGCGAGGTAGACCCGATCTTCGAACACGCCGATGTCGAACACCGAGACGACGTTCGGGTGCGAGAGGCGCGCCGCGGCCTGGGCCTCGCGCAGGAGCCGTGCGCGCACGTCATCGTGTTGAGCCGCGCCATCGCTGCGAAGCAGCTTGAGCGCGACGCGGCGATCGAGCTCCGGGTCGTACGCCGCGTGGACCACGCCCATCCCGCCCGCCCCGATCCGTCCGAGCACCAGGAAGCGACCGACCGTCGTGCCGCGGCGCAGCTCGCCATCGGGCGCGGCGAACGGTGGCTCCGGCTCGGCGGCCATCGAGGACTCGACACAGGCGCGCGCGAGCTCCGCCACGAATCGCTCGCAGTCCCGACAGGTCGCGATATGGCCATGCGCGAGGTCGGCCTCGTCGGCCGGAAGCTCGCCCGCGAGCAGGCGAGCAGCCGTGGTCTCATCGAGGCACGCCTGGCCAGCCTGGCTCGCGTCGGGATGGAGCTTGGCGGTCGGCTCGATGGTCACGGCCAGGAGCCTGCCGCGCGCTGGCCGCGGCGTCCAGCTTTGTCAGTCAGCGGTGCCATGACGCTGCGCACGGCTGTCGAAGCAGCCATCAACCCGAACACGAAGCAGACGCCGGCGATCGCGCCACGCAGCACGTGCTCGCTCGCACCCTGCGCCACGCGAAGCTCGCAGGAATGATCGCGCCAACGTCTCGACCGATCAGCTGAAACGGATTGGCCCTCCGCAAACGGTTGGGTTCGGATTACCATCGTTCGGTTGATGGCCGCGTGGTTCCGCTCTGTGGGGGTCGTGCTCCTCGGGGGCTGCTCGTTCCAGCCGGGATCGAGCGTGGCCGGTGATGCCGGTGCTGATGCTCGCGCCGACGCGGGTGCCGACGCGAGTGCCGACGCCATGCCCCAGATCGCGGAGCTCGCCGTCGCCACCGTCGCGTCCGGCAGCAACACCTCGAGCTTGACCTTCTCGCTGACGATTCCCACCGGCTCCAGTCGGTTCCTGCTGGTCTCGGTCCAGCTCGGCACCTCTTGTTCTCTGGGGAGCCCGGACGTCACCAGCGTGACTTACGATGGCGTGGCGCTCACCCAGATCACCTCGATCGTGGGTACCCCGTGCGGGCCCAGCACCACGCGCTCCGACCAGTGGGAGCTGGTCGCGCCCGCGACCGGCACGCACGATATCGTCGTGGAGCTCTCGGCCAACGCCCAGACCGTGCACAGCGGCGCGATGGCGTTCACCGGGATCGATCAGCTGGCGCCCGTCCGCGGCTCGGCGTCCGCCTCGGGTGCAGGGACCTCGTCGAGCGTCACGGTCGCGAGCGCGGTCGGTGATGTGGTCGTGAACACCGTGGGCCAGGGCAACAGCGTCAGCGCGCCGGGCCCGGGACAGACCCCGCAGTTCCTCCGCAACGTCGACTCCTCCAACACACTCAACAACTCGGCGGGGAGCACCGCCCCCGGCGCGGAGTCGGTCTCCATGACCTGGACGTTCGGATCGTCCGACGAGTGGCAGACGATCTCCTCGTCGTTGCGTCCCTGAGCCGAGCTTCCTCAGATCAGCCGAGGAAGCCGCGCGCGATCGTCATCAGCTCGGTGTTGGCCGCGACCGACTTGGCGAACGCCTCCTTCTCCGAGGCCGACAGCTCGAACTCGAACACGGCCTCGGCGCCCTTCGCCGTGAGCTTCACCGGGACGCCCACGAACGCGCCCTTGACGCCGAACTCGCCCTGGAGCTCGACCGAGCACGGCAGCACGCGACCCTGGTTGCGTACGATCGCCTCGACCATGAGGCAGGTACCGGCGCCGGGGGCGAGCCATGCGCTCGTGCCGATGAGGCCGGTGAGCGTCGCGCCGCCCTTCTTCGTGTTCTCGACCACGGCCTGCAGCTGCTCGGCCGACAGGAACTTGCTGACCGGCACGTTGCCGATCATCGCGTTCGAGGTGATGGGCACCATGTCCTTGTCGGTGTGCGCACCGAGGACGATCGCCTGGACGTCGTCGACGCTGACGCCGGCGGCCATCGCGAGGTAGGTGCGGAACCGCGCGCTGTCGAGCACGCCCGCCGAGCCGATCACGCGCTCGCGAGGGAAGCCCGTGACCTGCTTGGCCACGAACACCATCGCGTCGAGCGGGTTCGACACGACGATCAGGATGCTGTTCGGCGCATACTTCTTCACGTCGCCGCAGATCGTCTTGACGATGCCGGCATTGATGTTGATCAGCTCCTCGCGGGACTGGCCGGGCTTGCGCGGCACGCCGGCCGTCATCACGACGATGTCGGCATCCTTCATCGCCTCGGACTTGTCGGTGGCGAGGAAGCTCGTCGCGTTGAAGCCCTCCCATGGTCCGCACTGGGCGAGGTCGAGCGCACGACCCTCGGCGGGACCCGCCTTGATGTCGATGAGGACGAGGTCGCCGAGCTCCTTCTGAGCGGCCCACTGCGAGACGGCTGCGCCAACGTTGCCGCCGGCGCCTACGATTGCGATCTTCGGACGCTTGATCATGGTGGCGGCGTCATACCGCCGACTGTGAATTGGATGCAACAGCTGGGGTCAGGCTCCAATTGCGCAACTTGGGTCGCGCAAGTACCTGATCACGGGACCACGAAGATCGGATTCGTCACCCCGAACGGGATCCGGTTCGGGTGCACCGGCTCGAGCGGCGCGTCGCCGTACGCGGCGATGATCACAAAGCCGCCGGTCGCCGCCGTCTGGATCGGGATCTGCTTGGAAAACCGGATCGTCGGATCGCCGGGAGTCGCGTCGCCGGGCATGATCGGGATCGTGTCGGTCGTGATGCCATCGACGATGACCTCGATCGCATCGACATCGACCCACGTGGCCGCGCGCACGGTGACGTCGAGCAGCATCGGCGAGCCCGCGCCCGTCGTGGTGTCGCCCGGGCTCGTCGTGCCGAGCCGCGTCGTGACGTAGATGCCGCCCGACACCGTGGCGTGACCGGCGCCGAGCCCATCGCGGACGACCGTCGAATCGAGCTGGCGCGGATCATCGGTGCCGAGCGTGATGCACGTGCGCGGGTAGCCGACCGGCGAGGTCGTGAGGCCGTGGCTATCCGACGAGCCGACCGCGAACACCTTGCGTCCCGAGCGCAACAGGCCGAGCCAGTCGGCGACCGTGCGATCGCGGTTCGCGAGCCACCCCGAATCGTTGAACACCTCGACGAGCGTGAACTTCGTGTCCCACTCGGACTCGAGGTCGGCCAGCCCGGTCGCGGGATCGAACCCCACGTAGTCGAAGTAATTCGCGCCGCCGCGTGGATGGTTGATGATGACGAGCGGCGCCTCGGGGCGCGCGCGCACCGCGTCGAACACGGCCGGCGGAGACATCGTGGCGAACGTCGTGTCGGGTGCGGCCGCCGTCGGGAATGTCTGCCACTTCGGGGCGCCACCGTTGATCGCGGCGAGATCTGGCACGAGCGGGAACACGCCCATGTGGCCCCAGATCTCCATCGAGGTCAGCTCGACCGAGCCCATCCCGTTCGCAAACGCTTGCGCGTCGAGCTGGGCGATCTCCGACGAGAAGTCTGCGACGTACTCGTGATCGGAGCGCACGGGCAGCTCGACGCCGTCCGCGATCGCCTGCGAGATCTTGTCGAGCGAGTCATCGCCGGAGTCAGCCGAGCGCGACGTGTGGATGTGGAAGTCGCCGCACTGGACCCCGGTCGTGTCGACCGAGCGATCCATGACCGCGTTGATCTGTTTGGTCGCGCCCGCGGTCACGGTGATCGTCGTCCGCACGAGCTCGTACTCGTACCCGCGCGACACGATCACCTCCCACGTGGCGGGCGGCAGATC
>JAGSPR010000631.1 GCA_018262455.1 Deltaproteobacteria bacterium
GCGGGCAGCCTCGCGATGATCGCGGTGTGTGCGCTCGCGGGTCTCAAGATCAACTTCCTCGACTTCGTCGCGCTGCCGATCACGCTCGGCCTCGGCATCGACTACGCGATCAACATCGCGGACCGCGCGGCGACCGGCGATCCGCTCGTCGCACTGCGCTCGACCGGCAGCTCGGTCGTCGTGTGCTCGCTGACGACCGTGATCGGCTACGGCTCGCTACTCGTCAGCGACAACCTCGCGATCCGGGGCTTTGGCCTCGCGTCGCTGGTCGGCGAGCTCACCTGCCTGCTCGCAGCCCTCGTGATCGTGCCCGCGATCATCGCGCTGCCGTGGCGTGCGCGGAGTCCCATGGTGTCGGCCGGCGCGTCGTACCCGTCGAGGGCCTGACGTTGAATGAACCTGGTTTCGGACACCCGGGATCAGTAGTTCTAGCCAGATACCGGATGGCCCGTGCATCGCAATGGTCGGACCACATGACCGACGCGATCCCCGCCCATCCGAAGCTCCGGCGCACGCGCTCCCCGCTCCGCGCCGCGAAGATCATGCTCGACGTCCTGGCGGCCGCGGTCGATCGCGATCGGCCGCTGGTCACCCACGTCGTGATCACGCGCCGCTGCAACCTCTCCTGCGGCTACTGCTTCGAGTACGACCAGGTCAGCCAGCCGGTCCCGTTCGACACGCTGAAGGCCCGGATCGATCACCTCGCCCGGCTGCGCTCGGTGTTCGTGGTGTTGACCGGCGGCGAGTCGCTGCTCCACCCCGATGCGATCAAGCTCGTGCGCTACGTGCGCGAGCAGGGGATGACACCGTTCCTCAACACCAACGGCTATCTGCTGACCAAGAAGATCATCGAGGGCCTCAACGAGGCGGGCCTCTACGGCCTGCAGCTCAGCATCGACAACGCGAAGCCCAACGACGTCAGCAAGAAGTCGCTCAAGCCGCTGATGCCGAAGCTCCGCCTGCTCGCGCAGCACGCGCGGTTCCACGTCCGCATCAACACCGTCCTCGGCTCGAGCCCGCCTGCCGAGGCGCTCGAGGTCGCGCGCACCGTCGTCGCCTTTGGCTTCGACAGCAACTGCTCGCTCGTTCGCGACGAGACCGGCGCCCTCGTCAAGCCCGACCCCGCGACGCGCGCGGCGTACGACGAGATCCGCGGCCTCGGTCGCCGCCTCCCTGCGTTCATGGACGACGACTACACCAAGACCCTGCTCGACAAGGGCACGATGGACTGGAAGTGCCGCGCGGGCGCCCGGACCTTCCTCGTCGACGAGAACGGCGTCGTCCAGCTCTGCCAGCCGCGCGCGACCCCCGAGGGCAAGCAGCTCCTCGACTACACCGTCGACGACATCCGCCGCGCCTTCGATGCGCCCAAGCCGTGCGCGGCGACCTGCCCGATCGCCTACGCGCACCACGCGAGCAAGCTCGATGGCTGGCGCTCGCAGAGTGGCCCGCCGATGCTCGTTGCCCCGCCGGCCCAAGCAGCGCTCCCCGCCGGCTCGCTCGGCCGCCGCAGTCCAGCCCTCTCCGTCGTGGCCTAGCGCCCCGATTGGGGACCGTCCCTAGCTCGCCAAGTTGAAACCGTCCCTAGCTCGCTCGGCCGCCGCAGCCCAGCCCTCTCCGTCGTGGGCTAGCTCGGGGCGGGGTAGACGGTCCAGCGTCGGACGCGCACGGGCTCGCGGAGGGCCTTGGATGTGTATTCGAGCTGCTCGAGCTTGGCGTTGACGTCGGCGAGGAGCTCCGCGACGCCGGGCGAGCGGTAGGTCGCCTCGCTCATCGCGATCTGGTAGCCCTCGGCCAGCGCCTGGAGCTTGGCGGCGATGTTGACGGTGCCGCCGAAGAAGTCGGCGTTCGAGTTGAGGCGGACGGCGATGCAAGGGCCGGTGTTGAGGGAGATCCGCAAGCGGATCGGCGTGTCGGCGCGCGTCGGATGGAAGGTGTCGTGGATCTTGTGAGAGGCGCGCAGCGCATCGATGGGATTGACGAAGGTCGCCATCACCGCATCGCCGATTGTCTTGACGACCGCGCCGCGGAACTGGGTGACGATCGCGAACACCTCGTCGAAGTGCTTCTTGATCTCGATGAAGGCCGCCGGATCACCCTTCTCGGCGTAGAAGGCGGTCGAGCCGACGACGTCGGTGAACAGGAGCGTCTGTTCGCCGACCCCGAGGCGGACGTCGGCGCCGATGTAGTCCTCGCTGAACAGATCGCGGAACTCCTGGAAGCTGAGGAGCTTGCCGGCGCGGAGCGCGTGGTCGCTCCACGTCGCCTCCTCGATCGTGAACTCCGCAGGCTCCTTGGTCTCGTTCGTGAGCTCGATCGACGCCGCGGGGGTCGCGGTGATGACGGTGCCCTCGGGGTGGGGCTCCCACTTCACCGACGACGCGCCGCCGTCTTCGACGTCGAGGTACCAGGCGCCCCGGTGCTGGCGGAAGATCGAGTAGCGGCCGGGCTTGAGGTGCGGATCGACGGTCGCGGTGGTGCCCGGGGCGAGCGTCCACTGAACCCGGATGTGATCCTTGCGCGCGGGCTCGGCGCTGCAATAGAGGACCTCGGGGATGTTGCGGATCGACGAGTGCACCCGGAAGGTGACCTCGACGGTCTCCGGGGTGTCCGTCGTGAAATCGACCTGGCACGCGGCGCAGTGCGCGTGCGCCTGCAGCTCGTGCAGCGACGCGTTCTCGTCGCGCACGCCGCGACAGTGGGGGCACACGGTGTCCCACGACATCGCCAGCAGACCGGCGCGCGTCGCGTGCAGTGCGACCCGGAGCAGATCATCCTCGGGGATCTTCCACACGCGCGCGCGCTCGCGGATCTGGATGCGGTGGAGGTCCTGATCATCACCCGTGCGGATCCAGTCGATCAGCGCGTCGACCGCGGCCTTCGGGAGCCCTTCCTTCGCGAGTGCCTCGCGCTGCGAGCGCAAGCGCTGCTCGGCATCCTCGGCGAGCGTGGGCGGCGGCAGCAGCAAGACCGCGGGGCGCAGCTGGTCGAGCTGCGCGGCGAGGGCGGGGAGCACGCGCCGGTAGGCGCTCTCGAGCCCGGGAAGGCCGAGCTTGAGCGCGAGCGAGCCGAACAGCCCGCGCGGTACGGCGCCGAAGTAGAGGTAGACACGCGTCCCGGTCGCGGTCGGCTCGAGGTGATGGATCGCGTGCATCACCGTCATGAAGCCGCGCGTGTAGATCCGCGTACACGTCAGCCACTGGTTGGTGACCCAGTTCCACGGGACCTCCCACCACTCGTGGCGAACGCCACCGGGCCT
>JAGSPR010000632.1 GCA_018262455.1 Deltaproteobacteria bacterium
TGCGCCGCTAGGCGGCGCGCTTGATCCCATAGTCCTTGGCGGCGAAGCCGGCGAGCTCGGTCTCGAGCACGCGGCGCGCACGGAACAAGCGCGACATCACGGTGCCGATCGGGACGTGCAGCGCGTCGGCGATGTCCTTGTACTTCTCGCCCTTGAGATCCGCGCGCTCGACGACGTCGCGATACTCCGGGCCGAGGCGATCGAGGGCACCCTTGACCTCGTCGCACAGCTCGCTCTCGACCATCGCCTCGTCGAGATCATCGGTGCGATCCTGGTCGCGGCCGTAGAGCGCGATCAACGCGTCGCCCGGGCGCTCGGTCGCGAACCGCTGGTGGCGGCGGCGCTTGCGATAGCCGTTGATGAACGCGTTGGTCAGGATCCGGAACAGCCACGCGCGCAGGTTCGAGCCCGGCTGGAAGCTCGCCCAGGCGGTCATCGCGCGGAGCAGCGTCTCCTGGACGAGGTCCTTCGCCATGTCGGGGTCGCGCGCGATCCGCATCGCGACGCCGTACAGCTCGGCCTGGTGCGGGAGGCACGCCGCCTCGAACGCCTCGTGCGGGCTGGTCACCACCGCGTTCGCCCCTCCTCTGACCACGCGCAGCGTTCGGGGCGCCGGCGACGCCGAGCGGCGAACGACGCAGGAGCTGGACGGAACGCGGGGGGACGGGGAGGTCTTCGATCGCGACATGCGCTCCTCAAAAGCACCCGTCATGCCACGCCCAACTGCCTGGATCCTCAGCGTGTTCTTCCACGCGAGGATGTGGAGACACAGCCCGCGTCTCCAGCTGGACGCGGGATCGTCGGGCTGCCGAGGTCCGGGAGGTGGGGCGGACACCGACACGCGTCACGCGCGTCGTCGTCGCTGGGCACCGTGGGGCCGGACGAGAGCTCCGCGTCGTCGCGCAGGACTCCGTACCCCACGAGCTCCCGCCCGATGCAGATCGGTCGCATCCCGGATCCGGACGGGCGCCGCGCCCGACAGTCGCATCGCGGGATCAGCGAGCGAGCTGGCGAATCGCCGCGGCGATCGCGAGCGGGAGCTCGGACGACATCGCGCCCCGGCCATGGACCGCCTCGAGCGCCTCGCCCGCGCGCCCGTGCACGAACACGGCGGCGCGCGCCGCATCACCCGCGGCGACGCCCTGTGCGAGCAGCGCACCGATCGCGCCGGCGAGTACGTCGCCGCTGCCCCCGGTCGCGAGCGCCGGGCCTCCAGTCGGGTTGATCGCGCAGTGGTCGTCGCCGATCGTGCCGTCGACGACGATCGTCCGCGCACCCTTGAGCACGACGACCGCCTTGGTCGCCGCCGCGAGCGCACGCGCCGCGCCGAGCCGATCCGCCTCGACCGCCGCCGTGCCGGTGCCGAGCAGCCGACCCGCTTCGCCGGGGTGCGGCGTGATCACGACCGGGCCCGCGGCACGCGCGATCGCCGTAGGATCCGCTGCGAGCAGGTTGAGCGCATCCGCGTCGAGCACCACGGAGATCCCCGCCGCGAGGACGGTCGCGACACGCCGTGCCGCGACCTCGCTCGTCCCGAGCCCCGGCCCGATCACGACCGCGCTCTTGCCCTCGAGCGCCGCGGCGAGCGCCGGGTCGATGCCGCTGACCGCCGCGCTCGCCTGCGTGCCTGCGTCCGCATCCAGCGAGCGCGTCATCACCGAGTCGGGCGCCGTGACGTCGCCATCACCGGCGAGCGTGACGAGCCCCGCGCCGGCGCGCAGTGCCGCCGCCGCTGCGAGCCGCCCTGCCCCGCGCATCGACAGTCCGTCCCCACCTACAGCCCCGCCGACGACCAGCACGTGCCCACGCGTCCCCTTGTGATCCAGAGGTCCCGGCCGCGGCAACCAGCGCGCGACGTCCGCCTCCTCGATGAGCCCGGCCCGCACGGCCGCCGTCGTGACCACCCCCGCGGGGATCCCGATGTCGACGACGTCGATCGCGCCGCAGCGTGCAAACCCGGGCGAGCTGACGAGTGCGATCTTGAGCGCGCCCATCGTCGCGGTGCGGTGGGCCTCGACCACGGCCCCGCTCACGCGCCCCGTGTCGGCGTCGAGCCCCGATGGCAGATCGACGGCGAGCCGCATCCGGGCCGTGTTGACCTGCGCGACCACCTCGGCGAGGTGCCCCTCGATCGCGCGCAGCGCCCCGATCCCGAACAGCGCATCGACCGCGAGGACCGCCGCGGTGATCGCGTCACCGACCTCCGCGAGCTGCTCCGGCGTCGCGATCGAGCGCACGACGCCGCCGGCTCGCTCGAGGATCGCGAGATGCGCGAGCGCATCGCCCTTGATCCCCTCGCGCGCGACCGCGAGGTAGGCGACCGCATCGAGCCCGCGATCACGCAGCACGCGCGTCACGACGAAGCCGTCGCCACCATTGTTCCCCGGCCCACACACCACCGCGACCGGTCCGCGTTGCGCGCCGAGCATCCGGATCGCCACCTCGGCGACCCCGCGCCCGGCGGTCTCCATCAGCGTCACCCCCGGGATCCCGACGTCCTCGATCGTCGCGCGATCCAGCGCGCGCATCTCGTCTGCGGTCACGACCGGCTGCACGCGCGGAGCCTAGCACTCCGCGCCGGGCTTACGCGCGGCAACTCTTCGTGAGTGCCGCCGTGATCTGTTCCGCCCAGCCCTGGATCTGGGCCTGGTCCATGCCCTCGATCATCACGCGGACCTTGCTCTCGGTACCGCTGTACCGCACGAGTACGCGTCCGTCGTCGCCGAGCTGCTTCTCGATCCCCGCGATCATCGCCGTCACGTCGGGGAGCTGGTCGAGCGGTACCTTCTTCTCGACCGAGGTATTGATCAGCACCTGGGGCGTCCGGGTCATCACCTGGGCGAGCTCGGAGAGCGGCTTGCCCTCGCGGGCCATGATCGCGAGCACGCGCAGCGCCGCGACGATGCCGTCACCCGTGGTCGCGTGATCGAGAAACACGAGGTGGCCTGACTGCTCGCCGCCGAGGTTGTAGCCGTTCTTGCGCATCTCCTCGACGACATACCGGTCGCCGACCTGGGTGCGCACGAGCTTGCCGCCCGCGGTCCGAATCGCGCGCTCGAGGCCGATGTTCGACATCACGGTGGCCACGAGCGTCTGCTTCGCGAGCCGGTTTTCCCTGAGCATCCGGGTCGCGCACAGGGCCATCACGACGTCGCCGTCGATCACGGCGCCATGCTCGTCACACAGGACGAGCCGATCGGCATCACCGTCGAACGCAACGCCGATGTGCGCGTCGTGGTGCTTGACCATCTCGCAC
>JAGSPR010000295.1 GCA_018262455.1 Deltaproteobacteria bacterium
GAGGACGGTGGCGTGCGCTGGATCCTGTCCCGTGGGCTAACCGAGCTCGACGCCAACGGTCACCCCGCCCGCATGATCGGCGGCAGCCTCGACGTCACCCAGCAACACGAGCTCGAAGAACAACTCCGCCACGCCCAGCGCCTCGACGCGGTCGGCCACCTCACCGCCGGCGTCGCGCACAACTTCAACAACATGCTCACCGTCGTGACAGGTGCGCTCGATCTGCTCGGCAAGCGAGTCTCGGATGACAATCGTCGGCTCGTCGAAGACGCCCGCGAGGCCGCACTTCGCGCCGCCGAGATGGTGCGCCAGCTCATGACCTTCACCGGCCAGCGCGCGCAGCCCGACCGCCGTCCACAGCACATCGGCAGCTTGATCGAGCAGGTGGTCGAGATGTGTCGGCACACGTTCGACCGCCACATCATCCTGTCGTGCACCGTCGCCCCGGACCTCCCGGCGATCCGCTGCACCCCGAACGAGATCGAGCAGGTGGTGATGAACGTGCTCGTCAACGCCCGCGATGCCGTCACCGACAGCGGACGTTCGACGCCCACGATCGCCCTGACCGTCGACTCCATCTCCGATCCGCGCGGCTCCGAGACGCCCTGCGCTCGCATCACGGTCACCGACAACGGCGTCGGCATGACGGAGGACATCGTCCGCCGTGCGTTCGACCCGTTCTTCACGACGAAGGAAGTCGGACGAGGCACCGGCCTCGGGCTCACGACCAGCTTCGCGATCGTGCGCGAGCTCGAGGGCACCATGACCTGCGAGTCGGAGCCCGGACGTGGCACCACCTTCGTGGTCTGCGTGCCAGGCACCGCGCTGGCCCAGCCGGTCCCCGCGCGCGCCTCGCGCCCCACGACCGCACGTCGCCGCGTCCTGCTCGTGGACGACGACGATCTCGTCCGCCGCGTCGTCCAGGCGCTGCTCGAGGCTTACGGCTTCGAGGTCGCCGGCGTCGCCAGTGGCGAAGCCGCGCTCGCACACCTCGCCAGCTCCCCGCCATTCGACGTCATCTTCCTCGATCGCTCGATGCCGGGCGCCCCCGGCGAGCACTACGTGCCGCGGCTTCGCGCGCTCGCACCGGGTGTCCCGATCATCATGTTCACCGGCCAGGCCGTCGGGCCCGAGATCGCCGCGCTGGTCGATCGAGTGCTCGGAAAGCCGATCACCGGCGACGCGCTGGTCGAGGCGATCGATGACTTGGTCGTGAAACCCGCCCCGGGCTAGCCGCCGGGGCGTCGAACCGGTCCCCCTCCAGCGCCGCGATCAGCTGGCGGGCCGCCGGCCCGGGCTGACCCCGGTGATAGAGCCGCGGGTAGAACACGTGGGTCGAGGGCCTGGCCCACTGGATCCGCCGTAGCCGGCCGCGCGCGAGCTCGGGCTCGATCAGCACATCGGGGAGCCAGCCAAAGCCGATCCCCGCGAGGATCGCCGCCTGCTTCGACGCGAAGTCGTTGAGGTGGACCGTCGAGCGCGCCTCGATCCCCGAGGTCGAGAGGTCGAGGCGCGGGTCCGAGCCGCGCACGGTGAGCAAGAGCTGGCCGCGCAGCGCGCGCTCGTCGTGCCGGCCGTCCGCGAGCGGATGATCCGCCCGGGCGACCAGCGAGGCGTGGAGCGGCGCGAGCTCGACCGCGACGAGCCCGGCCACCCGCGGCGGGAGCACGGCGATCATCAGATCGGCGGCGGTGTGCTCGAAGGCCTCCTCGACCCCGGCGAGGAACTCGGCACGGACGTCGATCCGCGTCGGCACCTGCTCGTGCACGAGCCGGCCGACGGCGCGCAGCAGCGGATCGATCGGCACGATGCCGTCGAACACGACCGAGACCGTCGCCTCCCACCCGGCACGTAGCTGGACGATCGTCGTGGCAAGCTCCGCCTCCGCGGTGAGCAGGGACCTGCAGCCCTCGAGCACCCGCCGCCCGCTCGGGGTCAACCGGGTCCGATAGCCGGTGCGGTCGAGCACGCGGAATCCGAGCGCGTCCTCGAGGGTCCGGATCAGGTACAGCACCGACGTGTGGCCGCGCCGGAGTGCGGTCGCCGCCGCGGCGAACGTGCCCGCGCGATCGAGCGCGTCGAGCGCGCGGGCCTGCTCGAGGGTGACCGAAGGATTGTTCACTTTCTCGACCATCTTACCCGAAACATCGTCCTATCTACACATCGCGAGACCCGGCACGTTCGGGTCATGGACAACCCCCACGTCCGCGGTCGCGTCGCCCTCCAGGCCCATGTCGGGCTGCCCGACGGCACCGTCGAAGAGGAGTACGCGCGCAACGGGTTCTTCGGGCGCTACGCGCACCTGTATCGCGAGCACGCGCCGGTCGGCTGGACGCGGATCGAGGGGCCGCTGCGGCCTCGGCTGTACCAGCTCGACGCGGCGCCGACTGGCGACTACCTCGCGAGTCGGGTGCCCTTGCTCGCGAATGCCGACTGCAAGCTCCACATCGCCGTGGTCACCGAGCCGATGCCTTACCTGTTCCGCAACGCCGATGGCGACGAGCTGCTGTTCGTGCACACGGGTGCCGGCAGGATCGAGACCGACTTCGGCCCGCTCGCGTACGAGCCCGGCGACTACCTGGTGATCCCGCGCGGCACGCTGTACCGGCTCGCGCCGACCAGCGAGACCCGGCTGCTCGTCGTCGAGACGACCGGCGAGCTGTCCGTGCCGGATCGCGGGATGCTCGGCCAGCACGCGCTGTTCGATCCCGCGGTGCTGCGCGTCCCGTCACCCGACGAGCGCTCGCAGCTGTCGCCCGGCCTCGCCGGCTGCCGCCACGACGAGTGGCGCGTGGTGATCCAGCGCGGCGGCGTGCTGACGTCGGTGTTCTATCCGCACTGTCCCCTCGATGTCGTCGGCTGGAAGGGGACGCTCACGGTGTGGCAGCTCAACGTGCGCGACATCCGACCGGTGTCGAGCGACCGCTACCACCTGCCGCCGTCGGCGCACACGACGTTCGTCGCGCCGGGCGTCGCGATCTGCACGTTCGCGCCGCGACCGCTCGAGAACGGCGACCCGCGTGCGCTCAAGGTGCCGTTCTATCACTCGAACATCGACTTCGACGAGGTGCTGTTCTATCACGCGGGTGAGTTCTTCAGCCGTGACGGCATCCGGCCCGGAATGCTGACGTTCCATCCGCAGGGGATCCACCACGGACCGCAGGCACGCGCAGCCGAGCGCGCGCCCGCCGCGCAGCGTACCGAGGAGATCGCCGTCATGATCGACACCCGCCGGCCGCTCGACGTGTGCGCGCCCGCCACCGCGTTCGAGGTCGACGATTACTGGAAGAGCTGGCAGCCCAAGGCCGCCTCCAAGGACACCGGACGATGACCGCGATGACGACGATGACGACGATCGATCGGACCACCAACCCGTGCGGCCTGCGTGGCCTCGCGTTCCTCGAGCTCGCCGCGCCCGATCCCTCCGCGATCCACCGGATGCTGCTCGCGTTCGGGTTCTCGCGCACGATGCGCCACGCGCACCGGCCGGTCGACCTCTACGAGCAGGGCGCGATCCGGCTGCTGCTCGATCGGTCCGCCGCCCGCTCCGCTGGGGACGATCGGTCCGCCGCCCGCTCCGCTGGGGACGATCGGTCCGCCGCCCGCTCCGCTGGGGACGATCGTGGCCGCTCGGGGTTCGCGGCGCAGTTCACCGCGGCGCACGGGCCGTCTACTTCGTCGATCCGCGCGACACCTGGGCCAGCCTCGGGTTCGTGCCCCTGGATCGAGCGGATCGCGTCCCGTCCAAGGGGTTCCTCGCGATCGATCACCTGACCAACAACGTGCCGCGCGGCGAGCTCGGCCGGTGGGCGCGGTTCTACAGCGACACGTTCGCGTTCACCGAGGTCCGGTACTTCGACATCAAGGGCGTCAAGACCGGGCTGCACTCGTTCGCGCTGCGCTCGCCGTGCGGCACGTTCTGCATCCCGATCAACGAGGGCACCGAGACCGGCAGCCAGATCGACGAGTACCTCGAGGAGTACAAGGGGCCCGGGATCCAGCACCTGGCGTTCCTCACCGAGGACATCCTCGGCTCGCTGCGGGAGCTCGAGGACACGCCGATCGAGTTCCTCGACATCGACGACGATTACTACCGCGACGTGTTCGATCGGGTGCCCAACGTCCGCGAGGACCACGACGAGATCGCGCGCCGCGACGTCCTGGTCGATGGCGACGCCGAGGGTTACCTGCTCCAGATCTTCACCAAGAACCTGATCGGCCCGATCTTCATCGAGCTGATCCAGCGCCAGAATCACGCGTCATTCGGGGAGGGCAACTTCGGGGCGTTGTTCCGATCGATCGAGCGTGATCAGCAACGCCGTGGTTACCTGACCTGAGGATCATGACACCCACCCGCCGTTCGATCATCGAGCCGTTCAAGATCAAGGTCGTCGAGCCGCTGCCGATGCGCACGGTCACCGAGCGCGAACAGATCCTCGCGGCCGCGGACTACAACCTGTTCGGGATCCACGCGGCCGACGTCTCGTTCGACTTCCTGACCGATTCGGGCACCACCGCGATGAGCGCCGCGCAGTGGGGCGGCATGATGGTGGCCGACGAGAGCTACGCCGGCTCGCGCAGCTTCTACCGGTTCGAGGAGGTGGTGCGGCGGATCACCGGCTACCACCACGTGATCCCGACCCACCAGGGCCGCGCCGCCGAGCACCTGGTGTTCTCGCTGCACTGCAAGGCGGGCCAGCTGGTGCCGTCGAACAACCATTTCGACACCACGCGCGCCAACCTCGAGCAACTCGGCGTCGAGGCGGTCGATCTGGTGTGTGCCGAGGGCAAGGATCCGACCACCGAGCATCCGTTCAAGGGCAACGTCGACGTCGCTCGGCTCGAGGCGTTCCTGCTCGAGCACCGCGGCCGCGTGCCGTTCGTGATGACCACGATCACCAACAACACCGGCGGAGGACAGCCGGTGTCGCTCGGCAACCTCCGCGCGGTCTCCGCGGTGTGCCGGCGCGCCGGGGTGCCGTTCCTGCTCGACGCGTGCCGGTTCGCCGAGAACGCCTGGTTCATCAAGGTCCGCGAGCCCGGGCAGCAGGACCGCAGCCCGCGCGACATCGCGCGCGACGTCTTCGACCTCGCGGATGGCTGCCTGGTCAGCGCCAAGAAGGACGGCCTGGTCAACATCGGTGGGTTCATCGCGCTGCGCGACGGCGCGTGGGTTCCTGATCTGCGCAGCCGCCTGATCCTGACCGAGGGCTTTCCAACCTACGGCGGCCTCGCCGCACGCGATCTCGAGGCGATCGCGATCGGGCTCGACGAGGTGCTCGACGAGAGCTATCTCGCGTACCGCGAGGGCGTGATCCGTTATCTCGCCGATGGCTGTGCGCGCGCGGGCGTGCCGACGATGCGACCGCCCGGCGGGCATGCGGTCTACCTCGACGCGCGCGCGCTGCTCCCTCACGTTCCGCCCCACGAGTTTCCAGCCCAGGCCCTCGCGGTCGAGCTGTATCGGGCCGAGGGCGTGCGCAGCTGCGAGATCGGCTCGGTGATGTTTGGCCAGCGCCCCGACGGCGGGTTCCAGCCAGCCGCGATGGAGCTGGTGCGCCTCGCGATCCCGCGCCGGGTTTATACCCAGGCTCACTTCGACTACGTGCTCGAGGGGATCGCCGAGATCGCGGCCCGCCGCGACCAGCTAGGCGGCCTGCGTATCATCGAACAGCCCGCGTTCCTCCGCCACTTCACCGCGCGATTCGCACCGATCGCCCGATGACGCGTCGGCGCTCACGTGTGCTTGGGTGCCTCCACCGGTCGTGCTTGCGGTACCGCGCCGAGTCCGGGGGCGATGCCGAGCTGGCTCATCAGCGAGTACAGATCGAAGTAGTGCCTGCTCTCGATCATCTTGTCGTTCTGGAACTTCACCACGAGAACGCCTCGGATCCGGCCGGCCTTGTTGGTCGCGGCGATCGTGCCGAACGGCGCCTCCAGCGAGCCGCGATGGGTTCCTTCCCATTCGAGCTCGACCATGGCGGTGTCGCCGGCCTCGATTCCACCGAGCACGGTGGCGCGTAGATCGGGGAACGCCTTCTTCCAGCGCTGGATCAGGCTGACGTACTGATCGGCTCCTTCCACGCGCTGACGGGTCGGGACTTCCTCGTAGATCGCGTTGTCCGCGAGCGCCGCGCGGTACTCTTTCCAGTCCCCGGCCGCGAGAAATTCGAGATGTTTCTTAACTTTGTCCAACATGTCGTCCTCCTGTGGGACGGAACACGCACACCTCGTGCCGGCCCAGCTCAGCGCATCACCTGCGCCAGCAGATCGGGGCGCGCGCGCGCCAGCCGGAGGAAGTCGTTGGTGGTCCCGCAGCGCAGCGACTGCCAGTCGAGTGAGGGATCGCGCGTGTCGAGATCGCTGACATAACGCTCGAGGCCGAGCAGCACGGCATCGGTGCAGATCCAGCGCCGCGCGCTCGGCTGTGGTCGGATCAGCGGCACGACGATCCCCGCCCGGCGCAGCGCGAGGCTGCCGAGCAAGCGCAGGGTGCGCCGGGCGTCGTACTTCAGGTCGACCAGGCTCTCCATCCAGCGCACGAACCCGTCGCGCGCAGCCTCGTCGCGCCACGCCGGCCGCAGCACGAGCGGATGTAGCTTCGACCGCAGCAGTCGCGACGCCGGGAGCCGCCGGGACATCGGCTTGTCGATGTTCACCGTCTGGTCGTCCTGCACCACCACCGCGATGTGGTCGTACGCGTTGCCGGTGAGCCGCCGGCCCGCTGCGAAGATCGCCCCGGGGCTGCGAACGAGCACGAGATCGCCCGGCTGCACCATCAGGCTCACTTGAGCCGCGCGACGATCTCGTCGCGGGTGGCGACTTGCTTGTCGACGAGCAGGGCGAGCAGCATGCGCAAGACCTGCTGGTCGCGTTCGATCATCGCCTCGAGCTTCGACAGCCGGTCCTGGAGCGCATCGATCTCGGCATCGCGGGTGTGCGCGGTGGGCGTGGGGGGCACGTGGCGAGCCACCCGCTCGAACCGCGCGGGCATCTGCGCGCCCACGCCGGGCCCTGGCGGCGGGGTGGCGTAGCTGTCCATCGGGACCGAGCCGCCGTAGTACGTCGCGATCGCTCGCTCGATCATCCGGGGTCCTGCGATGTGCGGCCGGATATTGAGCTGGGTGCGAATCCGCAGCTCATCGACGATCCCGTCGTTCGTCGGATCGGCCATCGCGACATCGAGAAACTTCATCGGCTGGGCGAACGGGATCAGGTTGTGTTGGTGCGCGAGCTCGCTCGGGACGAGGTCGATCACCGCCTGCTCGATCTTGAGCTGGTCGAGATCGACCGCCGTCACGCTGAGCTGGCTGGACAGCACGCTGACCAGCGCCGCCTCGTCGATCACCTTCATCTCGATGAGGGTTCGCCCGAGCGGCCTTCCCCAGCGGCGCTGGTCGGAGAGCGCCGCACGCAGCGAGTCCGGGTGGAGCACCCCGGCCTCGATCAGCATCTCGCCCAGCTTCTTCCGCGCCATGTCAGCTCCGTCCCCGTGCTGGCATCATGTGGCCCGATGATAGTCGGGGTGCCTTGGGTTGTCGAAGACTGTGCGACTGCCGGGGTAAGCTGCGGGCATGAGCTCGACGGCTGGCTTGCAGATCGAGCGGATCCTCCTCGCGCCGCGGTGGGGCGGCACGATCGACGACGACTGGCACCCCTGGCTCGCGGCCCAGGTGCCCGGCATCGAACGGATTCCGCTCCCCGACCCCGGCGCGCCGGTCCCGACGACCTGTGGGGAGCGGTTCGCCGCCGCGCTCGACGCCGGCGATCCGGCACGGACGCTCCTCGTCGGACATAGCGTGTCGTGCCAGGGCTGGCTGCACGCGGTCGCCCGCGGCTCGATCCGGGTCGCCGGGCTGCTCGCGATCGCCGGCTGGTGGACGGTCGATCGCCCGTGGCCGACGATCCGCCCCTGGTGCGACGCGGTCCTCGATCACGCCGCGCTGCGCGACCGGCTGGGGCGGGTTCACGTGGTGCTCGGCACCGACGACCCCTTCACCTCCGACCAGCACGCCAACGCGCAGCGATGGCGCGACCAGCTCGGCGCGACCGTCGAGATCGTGGACCGTGGCCGACACTTCAACCAGCGTCAGGAGCCCGCCGTGCTCGCGGCGCTGCGCGCGCTGCTGGCGACCTGACCGCGCGAGCCGCCGACGTCTCGACGGCCAACGCGCTGGCCACTCGAGGGTGGTGAATCGCAACAGCGACGCGGCGAACCTCGCGACACCACACCCGTCCAGGATGGTCCGGGTCTTGCTCCGGGCGCGCCCGTGCGAACCAGCTTGGCTCCCGTTGCTCTCCTTGTCGCGCTTGCCTCCGGGTTCGCGTGTGTCGATGAATCCGCTACTGCATCCGGCGCGGATGACCTGACCTCGGTCGACGGCATCGAGCACACGATCGATCTCGACGCGTTCGTCGACGTTCCGAGCGGCGCGAACGACGATGCCGTCAAGGACGCGATCCACCGCGAGCTCAAGAGCGCGCTCGGTGCCCTGCGCGAACGCGGCATCGGCGTTGCCGACCGCGACGGCCAGCGCAACCTGGCCGGGGCGGTGCTGGTGCGCACGCCGCTCGCCGTGATCGCGACCGATGGGGCGACGCTCCGCCAGGTCGATCGCGTGCGGTACCACTACCACGACATCGCGCTGGTCGAGCGCGACAAGCTGCCGAGCGGCCCGATCGAGTTGACGTTGCTGTTCGGCGACTACATCGCGCGCGCGGCCGAGCTCACGCCGATCTGCTCCGATGACCTCGCCACCGAGCCTGATTCGCTCTGGTATCACTACCAGCCCAGGACCTCGGCGTGCCGCACGGCGATCAACGCCGAGGCGACCGCGATCGCGGCCGCGCAGGCCGCGCTCGTCAACCCGAACACCCAGATCAGCGCGCGCGACGCCGACCGCCGGTTCTTGACGACCCGGGCGACGCTGGTGCGCAGCGCGGCCGCGCCCACGCTGTATCCCGAGTACGACCGGCTGTGGGGGTTCGCGGGTGACCAGGCGCGAACCACGGTCCTCGCCTACTCGTTCTTCGGCGTGGATTCCGACGAGTCCAACCCGTACGACAACGGGCTCATCGAGTACCTGCGGTTCCAGCGCGTGCTGCGCGCCCGGCTGCCCGGCGTGCACGTCACCGAGACCGCGCCCCAGGCGTTCCTGCTCGACTTCACGATCGATGGCCACAAGCTCGCGAATGTCGGATGGGACGATGTCGAGCGCTGGATCATCGATCGCACGGGGTTGCCCGCCGAGGTCGCCGGCGATCCGGGCAAGACCGCCGAGCTGCTGCGTCAGGTGATCGCCGCGTTCAGCGAGCGCTGGATCGTCTGGCAGTGGCCGGTGACGGTGCGGCGCGGTGGCGTCGAGCGCACGATGACCGTCGAGATCCGCACGTTCCACGGCTACGAGGACGGCACCGCCGAGCGCCGGCTGCACGCGCGGTGGCGATATCTCGAAGCGTTCTGGCACGCCGACATCTTCGCGTACACCGGGCACAGCCACTTCGGGCACGGCCCGCTCGAGCCGTGGGAGTACCGCACCGGCAACTTCCCGAATCGCTACCAGCTCGCGCTGTTCAACTCGTGCCTGTCGTTCAACTACTACGACGAGGACTTCCTGGTGATGCACCCCGGTGGCAGCACCAAGCTCGATGTCGTGGTCAACGGCCTGCCCGCCTACTGGACGGGCATGGGCGAGGCGACCGCGGGCTATCTCACCAGCTTGCTCGACGGCGAGCACACCTGGCGCGACGTGCTCGGCGCCATGGTGGTCGACCTGCCGTGGCAGCAAGGCTACGACCCGATGCGCGCGGTCAACGGCGAGCTCGACAACACCTACGCGCCGGCCGGGCTGACGATCGCGCCGCGCTGACGCCGCGCTGGACGCCAGAGCCACCGGATCGAGCGCAGCGTCAGTCTCGACACAGCCGAAGAAACGGCGCGTTGGCCTTGAACGTCTTGGTCCCCGACTCGAAGGCGATCTCGATCTTGTCGTCGTGCTTGCGCAGCACGCGTCCGCGTCCCCAGTCCGGTCTGCCGGTGTGCTCGACCCAGTCGACGCCGGGTTCGGGGCCGACGTCGGGGGCCGCGGGGAACGTCACGACCTCGCAGATCCGCCGGAGCGCCGCCCCGCACGCGGCCGGGATCGGGCGGCCGGTGATGTCGAGCCGGTGTAACCGCCGGCCCTCCAGCGCGCGCTCGAGCCTTTCGGCGTCGCCTGGTTCGAAGCTGGACTGTCGGATCGCGAGCTCGTCCAGCCGCGCGAGCCAGCCGGTGCTGGACAGCGGGGCCACGACGTCGTCATCGCTTCGATCGATCGCGAGCCGCGTGAGCGCAGGCAGCTCCGCCGGATCGCACGCGCGCAGGAGCTCGAGGGGACATCGGATCAGCTCGAGCGAGCGCAGCCCGGCATGCACCAGGCGGTCGAGCCGCGCGCAGTCCTCGAGGGTGAGGTGCTCCAGCCGAGGCAGCAGGCCCATGGTCTCGGCAGGCGCGTCGAGATCGCCGATCACGTGCAACGTGCGGAGGCTGGCCGGGAGCAGCCCGGGGGGAATTGTCACCTGCACGGCTCGGTATCCGGCCAGCTGCACCCCGACGAGCAGCTGGCAGCTGGGATGCGCGAACACGCTCGCGCGTGCGGCGACACCGTCACGGACCTCGAGCTCCACCTTGCGGAGGAACCCGATCCCCCACCGGTGGCGGTCGTTCGGCTTCCATCCGGGCGTCAACGCAAGCCGGAGCTCGTTGCGCCTTCCCCGCGCGACCGGATCCAGCTCTCCCGCGAGCTCGAGCGCGATCAGCTCACCTCGGTCGTCGCCCCGGAGCTGCAGGTGATCGCCGAGCACCAGGAGCAGGTCGCGATCGCCGGGCGCGTTCGCGAGCTCGGCGAGCAGTCGGCAGGTCGTCTCGTCGCCGCCGAGAGGCACGGCCTTGCGTGCGACGGCAGGCCCCTGCTCCGCGAGCGTGGCGTGAACCTGCTGGACGAGTCTCGGATCTCGCCGTTCCACGTCCGCCAGCACCGTCTCGCGGAGCTCGGGCTTCGTGTCACGCGAGACCAGCGCGTCGTGGGCGAGCTTGCTATCGCGATCGACCGCGCATGCGAGATGGGAGAACTGCCGAACCGTGTGTTCGAACCGCGCATCGTCGATCTCTTCGGCGACGCGGATCTCGGCGTGTGCGATCTTGCCGCCGCACAGCCTGCACGTCGCTCTACCGGAGGCCGCGCGCTCGAGCGATGCCGTCATGAGCCGTCCGCACGGTAGCGACACCCGCTGCCAGGCGCCAGCGAGGTCGATTCGGTCGACACGTGACTCAGGTCACAGCCGGCACGCGCTAGTTTCGTGAAGGTCGGGGCGGCCCGACGACACCCATCCGCATGCATCGGATCTTCCTGGCAGCAGTCGTCGGCCTGGTCATGGCAACCCGCGGGGTTGCGGAGGCCGGCGAAGCGGCGCGCGTGGTGGTGGTGCGCACCGGGGGAGAGCCCGCGTGTCTCGATCCCGCGGCGGTGGCGAGCGCGATCACGCGCCACGCGGCAACGCCTGCGCAGGCGATGGCGGAACCGCCGACCCAGGGCGAAGGCGTGGTGGAGATCCGGATCACCGGAGATGCCAGGCAGCTGCGCGTCCAGCTGACCGGCGGCGGGCACGATCGCACGACCAGCTTCGACGATACGCCGTGTCCTTCGATGCCCGATGTGGTCGCCGCGTTTGTCGCGAGCGCGCTGGCGCCGACCCCGGATCTATCGGTGGTCGCGCCGCCCGCGCAGGTCGACGCTGCGGCGACGGCCGCGGCACACCTGCACGGCGAGCGCTTGGCCGTGCTCGCAACTGCCCTGCGCTCGAATGCGGCACCGACCAAGGACTGGAAAGGGCGTGAGTATCTCTTCGGGGCAGCGCTCGGGATCGGCATGGGAGCGCTCACGATCGCGACCGCCGATGAGCCGTTCGGCACGACTCACGTTCTCGCGATCGGTGGCGCGGTGGTGACGACGGCCGGCGGCATCACCGCATATGCGACGTGGGGCCACGCGCACGCCCGGCTGATCGGAGAAGCGACGTTCGCGCTCGGGTTCGGTACCATTCTGGCCGCCAACGCGTTCGACGGCGTCGCCATCGATGACCAGAACATCGAGGTGCAGCGCGACACGTTCCACGAGGCGGACCTCGTGTTTGCCGGGACCGTGGTCGTGAGCGGGCTTTGGCGCGCGATCGATTACGATCGGCTGCGGCCGACGTCGGACCAGACGCTGGA
>JAGSPR010000296.1 GCA_018262455.1 Deltaproteobacteria bacterium
CCGTGGTGCGGATGTTGTTCAGCGCCTTGACCTTGTTCGGGTTGACGACGAGGTCGTTGTCCCGCTGGTGGATGCCGACGATCATGCCGCTGTAGTTCGAGATGCTCGCGCCGATGAACATCTGGCCGCGCTCCTGGAGCGAGAACAGGCCATAGGCATTCGACACGCCGGTATCGCTCGAGATCAGCACGCCGTTCTGCCGCGTGCGGATGTCGGGTCCCTGCGGGCCGTAGTCGGCGAACTGCGTATAGAGCACGCCGGTGCCGCGCGTATCCGTCATGAACTGGCTGCGATAGCCGATCAGGCCGCGTGCCGGGATCTTGTACTCGAGGCGCACGCGACCGACCGCGGACGGCCGCATCTCCTGCATCTGACCGAGGCGGCGGTTGAGCTCGGCGACGACCGGACCCGTGTAGTTCTCGTCCAGATCGATCACGGCGTGCTCGTAGGGCTCGAGCGTCTTGCCGGTCACCTCGTCGGTCTTGAGGATCACCTGCGGCTGCGAGACACAGAGCTCGTAACCCTCGCGACGCATCGTCTCGATCAGCACCGTCAGGTGCAGCTCGCCACGGCCCGAGACGCGGAAGATGCCGGCGTCCGCGGTGTCCTCGACGCGCAGCGCGACGTTGCTCTTCAGCTCGCGCTTGAGGCGCTCGGCGAGGTTGCGCGAGGTGACGTACTTGCCTTCCTTGCCCGCGAACGGACCGTCGTTGACGCGGAAGTTCATCGTGATCGTCGGCGCGTCGATCTTGAGCAGCGGGAGGATCGTCGGGTTCTGGATCGAGGTGATCGTCTCGCCGACGTTGAGGTTCGACATCCCCGTGAACGCGACGATGTCGCCGGCGAGCGCCTCGGCGAGCTCGAAGCGCTTGAGGCCCTGGAAGCCGAGGACCTTCTGGACGCGGAACTCTTCCTTGGTGCCGTCGCGGTGCGCGAGCAGCACGCGATCGCCGACCTTCGATCGACCCGACCGCATGCGACCGATCGCCATGTAGCCGAGGTAGTCGTCGTAATCGAGCGTCGCGACCTGCATGCAGAGCGGCGCGTCGGGATCGCCGGCGGCGGGTGGCACCTTCTCGATGATCAGATCGAGGATCGGACCGAGATCCTTGCGCTCGTCACCGAGCTCGCGAATCGCGAAGCCCTGGCGGCCCGACGCGTAGATCACGGGGAAGTCGAGCTGCTTGTCGTTCGCACCGAGCGAGTCGAACAGCGCGAACACCTGGTCCATCACCTCGTGCGGATCCACGCCCGGGCGATCGATCTTGTTGACGACGACGATCGGGTTGAGCCCCATCTCGAACGCCTTCTGGGTCACGAACCGGGTCTGCGGCATCGCACCTTCGTAGGCATCGACGAGCAGGAGCACCGAGTCGACCATGCCGAGCACGCGCTCGACCTCGCCGCCGAAGTCGGCGTGGCCCGGCGTGTCGACGATGTTGATCCGGACACCCTTCCACGTGACGGCCGTGCACTTCGACAGGATCGTGATCCCGCGCTCGCGCTCCAGATCGTTGGAGTCCATCGCGCGCTCGGCGACGACCTCGCCGGTGCGGAACGTCCCGGCCTGCTTCAGCAGCCCGTCGACGAGGGTGGTCTTGCCGTGATCGACGTGCGCGATGATGGCGACATTACGGATAGGTTGAACGGACATCTACGGCGTCTTTTCTTCGCTCGGGTCGGCGGGCAGTAGGTAGTGACACGCCGCGAGCGCGCGGATTTCGGCGTTCACCTCGGGAGCAGTCAGCATCGCGGCAAGCGCCACGTTACTCGTCCCCGTCACGGTGACATCACCGATCGTGACCTTCGAGGCGGTGATCACCGCCTTGCGGACGATCTGACCGGCAGGGTTGCCGATGTCGCCGTTGTCCATCACGCGCACCAGCGGTACGCCTTCGGAATCGAACAGTTGGTTTGCGTGAATGCGCGCGACCGGATGGCCGTTCTGTGACAGCGTGGTTCCGTTGGCAGCGTCATTGCCGTTCCACACCGTCTCGCCGACCTGGGCGACGAGCGGCCGTCCACCGACGAGCAACTCGATGCCATCGACGGTGGCGCGGCACGGGTGCCCGGAGACCACGCGCGCCGTGGTCTTGCCGTGGGCGTCCTTGACCTCGATCGTCACGCGCCGCTCCGGGGACGGCTCCGACGAAGCGGAGCGGCCCTGGCAGGCGATGAGCGCCAGGCAGGTCAGGAAGAGGATGCGCACGGGGCGGCGGTTCATATCAGGTACCCGGGATCGGGGCAATGCCAGTTGAAGAGCCTTCGCCTCGGCGATCTTCGCGATCGCCTGCGCGCTGTGCTACCTCGGCCTGGATGAGACCGGGCTGGATCGCGCTGGCGTGCGCTGTCGCGGGGGCCGCAGCCTGCAGCAGCAGCAAGCCCGCAGCGCCCCCAGAGCGCCGTGACGGCGGTTCCACGGACGCCCAGGTCGTCGAGATCCCCGCCCGGCCCCTGGGTATGCCCGATCTGGCCGCCTACGGCTGGCGCAAGCGGGGAGGCCACCCGGGCTACCAGCGGGCGCGAGCCGCCGAGGCCAAGAAAGATTGGCAGACGGTCGCCACCGCGTGCCAGCAGGCGCTCGGGGCCGATCCGGGGCACCTCGAGGCGGCCTACCTGCTCGCCGCGGCTCTCGGGAATCTTGGGAGGCAGGACGCGGTGCTCGCCCCGCTCCAGCTCGCCGCGACGGGCGATTTCGGCAAATGGGGCCCCGCCTCGCTCGAGCTGCCCGAGCTGGCCGGGTTCTTCGCCACGCCGCTCGGCCAGGCCTGGCAACGCAGGGTCGAGCAGGATCGCGGCGCGTACATCAGCGCGCTCGCGCGTTCGCTGATCGTCGGTGCCGATGGCGATCTGTTCGCCTACGACGCCGAGTCCACGCGGTGGTACCGGATCACGCGGACGTTTGGCGCGGTGGTCGGTGCGCTGAGGTTGACGCCGACGCGGATCGCGTACGTCACGCGCCAGCGCCCACGCGGCAAGCGGACCGGGTTCACGCTGGCGATCGGCACGATCGATCTCGCGACCGGCCGGACGAGCAGGGCGATCGAGCTCGGCACGCGCGGGCCGATCACCTTGGCGTACTCGGCGCGGCAAGCCCCGGGCGTGTGGATCGGCGTCGGCGCCCCGCCCACGATGTCCTGGCGAAGGTTCGACGATGACTACAAGCTGTCGAACCTGCCGACGAAGACCGTGCGCCCGGGCGGGCCATGGCTCGAGGTCAAGGGCAAGCGCGCGCGGCTCCATGCCCTGCCGGTCGCGGGGGTCACCGCCGACTGGGATGACAAGGGCCTCGCGAGCGCGGTGCGGATCGGCAAGTCGAGCCGCGTGATCACCGTGCCGAGCCCGGGTCTGATCGACGGCAACACGGTCACGTGGTCACCGGATCGTTCCCACCTCGCGTTCGTGGCGCAGCTCGATGATCAGTGCGCGAAGGGCGCGCAGAACGCGGCGGCGTTCGTCGCCGACACCACGACCGGCGCGGTGCACGAGCTCGAGCGCGCTGCCGACGGCCTCGCCGTCGAGTGGCTCGACGACCGCCGGCTGGCGGTCGCGGGCGACCAAGGGGTGACGCTCGTCGATCTGGATGGCAAGCCCCCGCTGTCGCTCGCAGGTGCCGATGGCCTGCTCGCGCCGCGCCATCACCCGACCTGTACACCTCCCGATCCACCCGATGTCGAGGTGGAGCCGACGGATCCCGATGTCCCACCCTCCGAGGAGGCCGATCCGGCGCCCGGCGGTGAACCGGTGGACGCCGGTGTCGTCGATGCCCGTTGACCGGTGGGGGAACCCTGCCGGCTTCGCCGGTAGGGGGGCGAAGCCCCGGTGGAGACCTGACAGGCGCTCGACCTGGTTTCGATTGGTTGGACCATGGCACAGCGGGTGCTCTAACCCCGGCTCGTGAGAACAAGTTGCGTACCCCCGCCTCGCCGAGGCTCGTCGGGCAAACCCCGCGAGATGCTCACCGCCGGCTTCGGCGGCGCCATCGCCACCGCTTGCGACGTTTCGACGCTCGTCCTCCTGGTCGAGCATCTCCACGTCTCGATCCCGGCGTCGGCGTTCGTGGCATCGACCGTGGGGGCGGTGGCGTGCTTCCTGATGAACAAGCACGTCGCCTTCCGTGACCGCCGACCGGTCACGCTCCATCAGCTCGTCCGCTTCGGTCTCGTGGCCGTGGCGACCGCGTTCCTGATGGCGTTCGCGATGAAGCTTCTCGCCGTCGACCTCCACGTTCCGTATCTGCTCGCGAAGATCGCGAGCGCGGCCGTCATCTTCGTCGCGTGGACCTATCCCGCACAGCGCCGACTCGTGTTCGCGCGCCATCGGGTTCCGACTTCGCCTGCTGCTTCGCTCGCCTGACGTTTCTGAGTGATCCGGTCCTTGACCGAGATCGAAGGAGCTTTGTCATGTCGTCACTGGTCCCGTTCGTGGATCTCTCCATCGTCGTGCCCGCCTACAACGAGGAACATCGGATCTCGCCGACCCTCGACCGGCTGCACGCCTTCCTCGCCGCTCAGCCGCTGCGGTACGAGATCCTGGTCGTCGATGATGGGTCGAAGGACAACACCTGCGGCGTCGTCGAGCAGGCGATGGGCAGGATCGCGAACCTGCGGCTGGTCCGCCAGGTGCCCAACCGCGGCAAGGGCGCGGCCGTCCGCAGGGGCATGCTCGCGGCGCGCGGTCAGATCCGCGTGATGTGCGATGCAGACTGCTCGATGCCGCCGGAGCAGCTGCCGCGACTGCTCGCGCCGATCATCGCCTGCCAGGCATCGATCTCGATCGGCTCGCGCTATGCCGAAGGCTCGAAGAGCGACATCAAGCAGCCGTTCTATCGGATCCTGTGGAGCCGGCTCGCCAACAAGGTCATCCAGCGCTCGCTCGTCCCTGGCGTCCGCGACACCCAGTGCGGGTTCAAGGCGTTCACCGCCGAAGTCGCGCGTGACCTGTTCGCGCGGGCCAGGATCGATGGCTGGGCGTTCGACCTCGAGATCCTCGCGCTCGCTCGCCGTCGTGGTCATGCGATCGCGGAGGTCGGCGTCGAGTGGACCGATGATCGTCGCTCGCGGGTGAACCCGCTCAAGGACCTGTGGAAGGTCATCCGCGAGGCGATCGTGATCCGCAAGAATCTACGGACCGGCGTCTACAACGAGCTCCCCGCGGCCGCGTGAAATCGTGGTATCCGATCAGTCGCCCAATCGGCGGAGAGACCGAGGTGATCGCTGGCTCCGGCAATCGCGCAAGCGAGCGTCGGGGCGAGAGGAAAGTCCGAGCTTCATAGGGCAGGGTGCTGGTTAACGGCCAGTCGAGGTAACTCGCAGGACAGTGCAACAGAAAGCAAACCGCCTGTCGGTGGATCGGCCTCCGGCAGGTAAGGGTGAAATGGTGCGGTAAGAGCGCACCGCCTCGCTGGTGACAGCGAGGGCACGGCAAACCCCACCCGAAGCAAGACCAGACAGGGGTCGCGTTGCCCGCGCGATGACTCCGGGTTGGTCGCTTGAGCCCACCGGCAACGGTGGGCCTAGACGAATGATCGCCATCAGACAAAACTCGGCTTACCGACCTCTCCGCCGTGCGGGCCTTGTTTTCACAGCGCTCTACGACCTGCGCTCCACGACCCGCGCTCTGCGACCTGCGCTCTACGACCTGCTCATTGCCGCGTGATACGGTGGTCTGGTGGAGAAGCGTTCACCTGTCCACCAGATCGTGAACGCGCTCTGGCGCGCGCTGAACGACCTCGGATCCAATGCCACGCTCACCGAGATCGAGCGCTGGGGGTTTTCCATCCACATGGCGCTGTCGGCGCCGGGGCGGGAGTTCCACAACCACGATCACGTCGTCGACCTGATCGCGAACGGGGATCCGCTCGAGGTCATCGCCGCGCTCTATCACGACGCGATCTACATCCAGGTCGATCAGGGCCTGCCGACATCGATGAAGGCCGAGCTCGGGATGGTGCTCGCGCACGAGGACACCGGTTGGCGCATCCTGCCGGCCGCGGCGGGGCTCGCCGGCGACACGCTCGCGGTGTTCGGCCGCAAGGTCGGCGATGTCGTCACCGGGACCTCCGGGCTCAACGAGCTGGCGTCGGCGCTGGTCGCGTCGCTCCAGCTGGCGAATTCACTTTCGCGCGAGCAGCGGATCGCGATCGCCGCGTGCATCGAGCAGACGATCCCGTTTCGCGTCGATCCCGTGCCCTTGCTTCACGATCGCCTTGTCCTGCTCGGGCTCGCCGGCGAGACGCTCGACACCACGATGCGGCGGGCCGTGCGGCTCGGCAATCGTGACGTCGACAACTTCTCCGACAACGAGCCCGCGAGGTTCCTCGACAACACCTGGAAGCTGCTGCCCGAGAGCAGCCCGGCCCTGCATTCGCCGCTGGTCTACACCGTCCGCGACTACCGGATCGCGCTGCAGAAGATGGAGAGCTTTCTCGACACGCTGCCTGCCGAGCGCGTGTTTCACTGCTGGGCCGACGAACCCACCCCGGAGGCCTACGCGCGCCGCGTCGCCCGCACCACGGGTAACCTCGAGCTCGCGGTCCGCTACCTGCGTGCCAAGCTGTTCGCGATCGCGATCGTCGAGGCGATCGCGGAGGTCACGGGCGGCGATGTACCGGTCGACTACTTCATGGGGGCGCCGAAGTCGCAGCAGCAACGCACCGACCTCCGGCGAATCGAGCAGTTCCTGCCCAGCCTGGCGCCCGCACGTGATCTCGATCCGTCGCTCCAGCGCTTGTTGGCCGAGGGCCGCGCGTCGGAGTCGAGCTTCGACACCGGACCGTCACCGCTGGGCGCGTTCCTCCACGCGACCGTCGGCGAGGCCGAGATGATGAAGGGCGTCGAGCTCGCTCGCCGGATGTGGGGTGGCGGCTGCGACACGTCGACGTTCCTCCAGGGCCCGCCGCCACGCCCGATCGCGGCGATCGCGCGCGCGGCTGGCAACATCATCGATACCCGGCGCGACCGGCTGTTCGCGCTCGCCGAGCGGCTCGAGCGGTAACGGCTCGTCGGGCTAGGAGGGCTTGGGCGCGCCGGCTGGTTCGGCGGCGGCCGCCGGATCCGGCTTGGGATCGAGCAGCTCCTTGCGATAGACGAGCCGGCCGCACCGGGGGCAGGTCTCGATCGACTCCATGCGCGCGAGGATGTTGTTGAGCTGCGGTGGCAGCGCCATGTGGCAGCCCTGGCAGACGCCCTTGATGACCGGCGCGACCGCGTAGCCGCGCTTCGCGGCGAGCGTGTCGTAGATCTTGAGCCACTGTTTCTCGACGTGTGCCCGCGCCTCGTCGCGGATCGTGCGCGCTTCGGCGAGCTGCGCGATCAGCGAGGCAAGCTGGTCGGCCATCGCCGCCTCGTTCTGGGTCAGCTCGTTGCGGACGCCATCGACGTCCTTGTCGCGTGCCTCAAGCTGCGTGTTCGACGTCGTCGACGCTTCGACGACCTTCTTCAGCTCGGCCTCGCGGTCGCTGATCGACTTGCGCTTGTTCTCGACCTCGCGACTCGCGGCTCCGAACTCCTTGCTGTTCTTCGACGCCTGGAGCTTGCTCTGCGCAGCCTTGAGGGCCTCGCGCTCGCGATCGAGCTGGTCCTGCTGGGTCTTGCGCCAGGTCTCGGTCTCGGTGAGCTTGGCCCGCTCGACATCGAGCATGCCCTGGAGCTTGGCGAGATCCCGGCGGAGCGGATCGAGCCGCGCGGGGAGCTGGGTGCTGGCGGTCTCGAGCTCCCGAACTTTCACATCGGACTGCTGGAGCTGGAGGAGGAACACGAGCTGTTCGCGCACTTCGTTGCCTTTCGACTGCGTCGCAGAGACGGCTGGGAGATCGAGTTTTCAGCGTGGGCCCACCTGGGCTCGAACCAGGGACCCACCGGTTATGAGCCGGCCGCTCTAACCGACTGAGCTATGGGCCCGAGCCGACGGCTGCCACTTGTTGTGGAAGACCGCACGGTTCGCGACGCGCAGACTATCAGGTTGCCAGGAAACGACAACACCTCGGCCACATCTGCCGGTGCGGCAGGTTGGCACAACGGTATACTTCCGACCCATGACCCTGGGAAATACTGCGCGGCTGGTCGTTGTCCTGGCTGCAGTGATCGCTGCGGTCGGCTCCGCGTCATCGAATCAGAACCAGAATCAGTCGATGATCTCCGGCTACGGCCAGGCGTCCGGCAGCGCGCCGCCACCTCAGGACATGGAGCCCGCGCGGGCTCTGGGTTTGTGGCGCTCGACGTTCGGCGCCGTGAAGATCGAGGCGGACAACAGCCACGGCGGCTTGCAGACCGGCTCGGTCCAGGGCGTCTGGGTCTATCAGCGCCAGGGCCAGGAGGTCGTCGGATACTTCTCCGGCAACCTGCGCGGCAACGTGCTGCAGTTCAAGTGGCAGGAGCCCAACAACCCGCCGCTCACCGGCGAGGGCTACCTCGTGTTCGATCAGCAGGGCCGCCAGTACTCGGGCCGGTGGTGGAGCGATCGTCGCGATCGCGTCGGCGCATGGAACGGCTGGCGGAACGGCGGCTCCCTGGAGGCGGCCGGCCGCCCCGACTACAACCGGGGGCCCGATGGCCCGTACGACAACGGACAGTACGGCGGTCAGCCATACGCCGGCCGCGCGCCTGCCTATGGCCCTCGCGGCCCGCAGCCGCAGCCGCAGCCGCAATACGGCACGCAGCCGTACGGCCCGCAGCCGCAGCCGCAGCCGCAGCCGCAGCCGGCGAGCAGTGGCGATGCGAGCGTTCAGCCCCCGGCGCACCTCGTCGCGTATGTCAGCGGCTACGGGCCCGATCTCGCGTGGCATGACGTCGACCCCGACACCGGTGCGTTGACCCCGGTGTCCTCGATCGCGTCGGTGGGTGGCAGCCCCTCCTTCCTGGCGATGACCGGATCGCATCTCTATGCGGTGAGCGAGTCGGACAGCCGGGTCGACGCCTACGCGATCGATCCCACCACCGGCGCGCTGACCTTCGTCAACGAGGTCGACTCTGGTGGGAGCGGGCCCGCCCACCTCTCGGTCGATCGCGCGGGCCACTTCGTGCTGGTCGCCAATTACGGCGCGGGCTCGGTGTCGGTGCTCGCGATCCGCGGCGACGGCGGACTCGAGGCGCCTCGCCAGACGCTCAGCGTCGGCGCCAATGCCCACATGATCCTCACCGATCCGTCCAATCGCTTCGTGTTCGTGCCGTGCAAGGGCGCAGACCAGGTCTCCCAGCTCACGTTCGATCCGGTCACCGGGACGCTCGCGCCCAACACCGTCCCGCAGCTGACGACCGCGGCCGGTGCCGGCCCACGCCACCTCGCGTTCGCCCCGGATGGTCGCCACGCCTACCTCATCAACGAGAACGACAGCACGTTGACCGCGCTCGCGTTCGATGGCGCGACCGGCCGGCTGTCTGCGTTGCAGACCGTGTCGACCTTGCCGGCGAACACGGTCGGCCCGAACACCACCGCCGAGGTCTGGGTTCATCCGTCGGGCAACTACGTCTATGGCTCCAACCGAGGTCACGACAGCATCGTCACGTTCGCGATCGCACCGACCACCGGCCTCCTCACGCTCGCCGGTCACACCAAGACCTTGGGGATGACGCCGCGCGACTTCACGCTCGACCCGACGGGTGCCTGGCTGTACGCCGCGAACCAGGCCTCGGGCTCGGTCGTGCCGTTCGCGATCGACCCGGCCACCGGCGTGCCGGCCCCGAGCACGCCGCCGATCGTCGCCATCGCGCCGGCGTTCGTCGGGATCGTCGCGCTGCCCGCGCGCTAGCGTGGAGCTTGCCCCGAAATTCGGGCCGTTGACGTGGGCGCCGTCGTGGGCGTGATCGGCGACGGCGACGGCGACGGCAACGTGTCACCTTGACGGCGTCGGCGACGCATCGCGTCACGCCCGCGCTCCCCGTCGCCGTCGAAGTCAACGTGAAACGTCGCGGTCGCCGTCGCCGATCACCTCCACGATCACGCCGACGACAACGATCACGTCAAGGACCACGACGGCGCCCAGAATCTCCGGGCAAGCGCGAACTTAGCGTGCGGGGCGCCGCACGAGCTGTCGCAGATCGATCTCGCCGTCGAACACGTGGACGGCGGGGCCCGTCATCAGCACGTTCGCGAACCCGGGCAACACGGTGATCTCGAGCGCGCCGCCGGGCAGGTTGACTCGGATCGGGACGCCCTCGTCGACCTTGCCGGTCAGGATCGCGGCCACCGTGGTCGCGCACGCACCCGTTCCGCAGGCGAGCGTGATCCCGCAGCCGCGCTCCCACACCACGAGATCGATCTCGCGTCGGGTCTTGGCGTGCGCGTACTCGACGTTGGTCCGCTGGGGAAACCAGGCGTGCCGCTCGACGGTCGGGCCGATCGAGGTCGCCAGCCGCCACGCTTCGTCACGCGAGTCGACGAACGTGATCGCGTGCGGGTTGCCCATCGAGACACACGTCAGCGAACGGCTCGGCTCGCCGGGCAACTCGAGTGGCTGGTCGACACATCGCTCGTTCCCAGGACCTGCCATCGGGATCTCGGCGCGCGAGAGCCGTGGCGCCCCCATCTGCACGGTCACCGATCGCGCGATGCCATGGTCGTCGTCGATCGAGCAGCCAAGCAGCCCGGCGCCGGTCTCGATCACGAGCTCGCGCTTGCCGGCACCGGCACCGGCACCATCGAACAGGTCCTTGGCAACGCACCGGATCCCGTTGCCGCACATCTCGGCTTCACTGCCATCACTGTTGAGCACGCGCATGCGGGCATCGGCGGTGGTGGACGGCAGCACCGCGAGCACCCCATCCCCACCGACGCCGAACTGGCGATCGCAGAGCGCGATCACGGTGGCGGGATCCTGCGCGGCGGCAGCGGCGGCCGGGGTCGCCGCGCGCAGATCCACCACGAGGAAGTCGTTGCCGAGGCCGTGATACTTCGCGAACCGCATGCGTCGAACCTAGCACCCCTCGCGGGGAACCGGTCAGCGCGCGGGGTTACGGCTTGGGCGCGGCGGGCGACGTGGCGGTCGGCGCCGCGCTGCCCTTGGCGTCGCTGGCAGGCTTGGTGTCGGCGGGC
>JAGSPR010000297.1 GCA_018262455.1 Deltaproteobacteria bacterium
GACCTCGTGCTTCGTGTGCGAGACCGGCGGCATGATCGTGATCTGCGCCGGCACCACCGGGTACAACGCCACGCTCGATCTGCGTTACCACTGGATGCGCCAGAAGCGGCTACAGGGCTCCCACTTCGCCAACGATGCGCAGGCGAAGGGCGCCAACGATCTCGTGATCGGCAAGCAGGTCGATCCGTGTCTGTCCAGGACGTTCCCGTTCGCGAGCACCGGCGAGTGTCACCAGCTGATGCGAGATAACCTGCATCCCTCGGGCAACATGGCCATCCTCGTCAACGCACCGCGGCCGGGGCTGCGCACGCTCGCCGACGTCAGGGAGGCAACGTGACCGCCGTGACCGCGGTGATCACTCACACGGCCGCCCGGCCGTTTCGCGTGCTCGGGATCCAGCAGATCGCGATCGGTGGCCCGAGCAAGGACGCGCTGCGTCAGCTCTGGGTCGAGCTGCTGGGCCTCACCCAGACCGGCACGTTTCGCAGCGAGGCCGAGAACGTCGACGAGGACATCCTCGCGATCGCCGGGGTCGAGATCGACCTCATGCAGCCGATCGATCCGGCACGCAGCCCCAAGGTCCACGAGCCGCGCCTCAACCACCTCGGCCTGTGGGTCGACGATCTGCGCGCGGCGGTCGAGTGGCTGTCCGCGCAGGGCGTGCGGTTCACCCCCGGCGGGATCCGCCGCGGTGCCGCCGGCCACGACGTCTGCTTCATTCACCCCAAAGGCGATGCGAGCTCGCCGCGCTCGGGCGAGGGCGTCCTCATCGAGCTCGTGCAGGCGCCGCCCGACGTGATCGCCGGCTCCGCGAGTCCTGGCTAGTTACGAGTCCAAAGCCGAGAGCTTCCTCGGACTCCTTCAGGACCTGGTCCGGCCCACGTCAACGCGCGCGCCAGGCGATGGGTAGGCCTACGGCGAGCGGTAGCTTCCACGCCAGTCGCTGCGTGGCACAGGTGGTTGAGTATCAGGTACGCCGGTCCATCGTGATTCGGCCGTTCGCTTTCTCCCGCGAGACGAGGCCTGACCCATCGCCCCGCGCGCGCGTGGTCGTGCTCTCCACCAGAGCCGCCAAACGAGGTCATGAAGACTCTACTCGCCGTCGACCCGCCAGCGGAGGTAGCGGGCAAATCCAAGCAGCTCGCGCAGCCCGGCCGGCGACAGCTTGCGTGCCTCGGTGAGCACGGCGGCGACGATGGGCTCGGGGCGCTCGTCGGGGCTGCACCGCCGGAAGTCCCAGCGCCCCCCGCTCCAGTAGCCGTCGATCCGGGACATGTTGACCAGCACGCCGACCCACGGCGCGGTGTCTGCCGGGTTGGCGATGTTGATGAAGCGCCCGACGATCTTGTCGCCGTGCCGGATCCCTTCGAACAGGTATGAGCCGGCGTCCTTGTAGAGGATGAACACGCGATCTCCCTGGAGCTGGATCGTCGCGACGCCCTGCTTCCATGCGCCTTCCCCGCTGCGCCACCGGCTGCTCCAGGCGCCCTCGACGCCCTCGGCATCGGTGGCGATCGCGACCCACGCCATCGCGTTCTCGTCGCCCGCGAGGTCGAGCGGCGGAAGCCGCTTCGCGAAGGCCTCGACGTCGGGGCCTGTCGGATCGGGGACGTCGGTCACCGAGAACGGATTGCGCATGGACCGATCCTGCACGATCTCGGGGCGGTGGCAAACCGGTGGGTGCTAGTCCTGGAACAGGTTCTCGGACTCGGACTCTTCGCCGTGCCGGTCGCCGTGGAGGGCTTCGCTGAGATCGTTGGTGGTCTTGCGCAGCCGCTCACCGAGCACCTGGACGAAGCTCCACAGCATCTTCACCGCGCTCGCGGGCTCGCGCTTGATGATCTCGTAGAACTCCTTGCGGTGGATCACGACGAGCCGCGTGTCCTCGGTCGCGACCGCGGTGAGCGAGCGGACCGATCGATCGACGAGCGCCATCTCGCCGAAGTGATGGCCACGGGTGAGCTCGATCAGCTTGGTCTCGCCCTTCATCAGGCGCACCGACCCGGACAGCACGACATACATCGCGTCGCCGGGTTGCCCGGCGGAGAACACCGTCTGATCGGCCTTGAGGTCGGTCATCTCCGAGATGTTCGAGACCCGGACCAGCTCCTTGTAGGACAGGTAGCGGAACATCTGCATGCCCTTGAGCACATCGAGCTTGAGCGAGACGTCGGAGGTGTGCGGTGCGAGCTCGGTCGACGCGGTGTCGCCGATCCGCACCACCACGGCGGTGATGTTGTCGTGGCCACCGCCGGCGTTGGCGGACTCGACGAGCCTACCGGGCACGTCCTTGATCTCGCCCTCCGCGAGCTGCTTGGGGAGCGCGTCCTCGTCGACGTAGGCGTACATGCCATCCGAGCACAGCAGGAACCTGTCGCCGGGCAGGATGTCGAAATCGAACGTGTCGACCTCGACCGAGCCGTAGACGCCGACCGCGCGCGTCACGGCATTCTTGTACTGCTTGTACGGCGAGCTCTCGATCTGCTCGCGGTTGAGCTTGCCGCGGCGGACCAGCTCGTTCATCAGCGAGTGGTCCTCGGTCAGCACGTGGCACTGGTTCTGGCGGGCGAGGTAGACCCGGCTGTCGCCGACGTGCGCGATGAAGCCGCGCAGGTGGTCGCCGCCGCCGGCGATCAGCAGCACCGTCGCGGTCGTCCCCATGCCGCGCTTGTCGGGCTCGTTCTGGGCCCTCTGGTGGACCGCGCCACACGCGGCCTGGATCGCGTGCTCGAGCACCTGCAGGATCTCGTAGGCCTGGACGCCAGGATGATCGACCCGGTAACGATCGATCAGGTCGCGATTGTTGTTCACCGCGTCGCGGATCTCGTGGACGGTGATCGAAGACGCGACCTCGCCGGCCGCGTGCCCTCCCATGCCATCGGCGACGAGGAACAGCCGGAGCTTCTTGTCGATGAGGAAGTTGTCCTCATTATGCGTGCGCTGTCGACCGACGTCGGTCGCCGCCGCGAACGTCAGCTCCATCGCGAGCCAGGGTAACAAAACCTAGTCAGATGCGCACCCGGTGGTGGCGCAGCGTGCAAGGACGCCGGGCGCGAGCTCGGCCTCGATCAGCTGCTGGATGAGGTTATTGTCACTCAGGTTCTCGTAGATCCGGCCACCGATCACGAGTGCCGGTGAGCGCGTGACCCCGGACCTCCGGGCGGCCGCGATCCAGTCGAGCGTCGTGTTGGCGAGGCGCGCGCGGCAAGCGGACAGCCGCTGGCTGTCGATCTCGGTCTCCGCGGTGACCAGGTCGATCAGCTTCTCGGCGGGGATCCGCCGGCCGTGGGCCCGGGTGGACTGCTCGAGCTGCTTGGTCATCCAGCGCCAGCCTGGGGAGGCATTGAGCTCGTCCGGGCTCGAGCCGACCTGCTCGGCGCAGAGGGTGGCGTCACCCAGCAGCGACAGCTCGGCCGCGTCGTCCCGGGTGACATCGAACCACGGAGCCCAGACGATGCGGACGTCGTTCGTGTAGATCTCCTGGTAGCGGCGAACGACCCGCATCAGGTGAGATCGAGCGGCGGCCGGGCCAGGTGGTGGTCGGTCTGGTCCCCCTTGTCGAAGTCGTCCTCGCTGCCACCCGACGACACCACGAACGGCTGGGCGCTGCGGAGCGCCTGGTCCTCGAACGCCTGGAGCAACCGACCCGGCTGCACGCCGCGATCGATGAGCTCGAGCGAGCGCTCGTACGCCGCGGTGTACTCGCGCTCCAGGTCGTTGTCGTTGGGGGCGCCCATCGAGGCCCGCGGGGACTTACAGTTGAACAGCGCGTTCGGCTCGGCGCCGCCGTGGGCGAGCCGCTCGAGCCGATGGTCGTTGGCATCGAACACGTCGCTGTAGCGCCCTTCGGTGATCGCCGTGGACAGCCGCTGCGCGTCCATGCCGGCTTTGCGCGCCAGCTCCAGGATCTGGTCCTTCGTCAGCGCCTGCTGCGCCGTGCTGCGGTGGAGCTCGGTCACGAAGTCGTCGAACTTGCCCTGCGCATGCGCCTCGAGCACCGCGATCGACATCTGCTGCAACGCGCCGCGCTTGAGCACGCGATAGACCAGGCGGATCCGCCCGGGATGCGCCGCCTGGAGCCGCTCGAGCGCGCGGTAGATCGGCAGCCGAGCGCCGAGGTTGGTCTTGGGGCTGAAGAACAGCTCGATCGTCACCGGCGCCGTGGTCGGCCCCCGGCTCGGTGCGGTCGTCGGATCGCGATGCTCGACGCGGACGACGCTGCCGGGCATGGCTCCCGCGGGACCTACCCCGAGGACGAACAGCGTCGCGACGACCAGGCGACCGATCACGGCTCGCTCGGGGGGGAGGGCAGGTCCGGACCCCGCGCGCCGGGCTCGCCGGGCTCACCTGGCTCGGCGGGCTCGACGGAGGGCCACAGATAGGCGAAGTAGAGCCCCGCCGAAACAACCAGGCCCAGCACGAGCGCCAGGGCGAACGGTTCCCAGATCACTTGGCGATGATAGCGCGCGCGGCGCCGTGGTGTAGGCTCACGGGCGCATGTACGCCGTCGCCTTGTCGCTGTCCGCCGCGACCACCGCCGGAACGGTCGGAATCCCGTTCTTTCAGCTCGGGTCCCTCAACGTCGGCATCCCGATCCAGGCGTTTGGCGTCATCGTCGCGGTGGGTGTGCTGATCGGTGCGGGCCTGCTTCGTCGCTACGGAGAGTGGCACGGGGTCAGCGACGATCACATCCGGGGCCTGACCGGATGGATCACGATCACCGGGTTCCTCGGAGCGCACTGGCTCGACGTGCTCGCCTACGAGCCGCAGAAGCTCAGCGAATCGGTGGCTGCCTGGCCTCCGAGCCAGTGGCCGGTCTTGATCCGGGTCTGGGACGGCATCTCGTCCTATGGTGGGTTCGTCGGCGGCGCGATCGGCTTCGCGATCTTCGTGTGGTGGAAGCGGCTGCCCGCGCGGCTGATGGCAGACATCGCGATCGTCGGCCTGCTCCCGGCGTTCTCGATCGGCCGGATCGGCTGCACCGTCGTGAGCGATCACATCGGCGCCGCGGTCGATCCGAGCAAGTGGTACGCGGCGCTCGCGATGGACTACCCGCGCAACCTCAACATGACGGTCGTGCAGAACCTGGTCAGCCAGATTCCGCAGACCGGCAACACGACCGTCGACTACGTCACGCGGCACTTCATCCCGCTGCCGGCCTGGAACCTGGGGCTCATCGAGCTCCTCTACCTGATCCCGGTCAACGCGCTGATCCTGTGGCTTGCGTTTCGCCCGAACAAGCGGATGCCCGCCGGCTTCCTCATCGTGCTCGCCGGCGTGCTCTACGCACCCGTGCGGTTCTTCCTCGACTACCTGCGACCGGAGAACAGCGATCCGCGCCACCTCGGCCTGACGTTCGCGCAGTGGGCCTCGCTCGCCGCGTTCGGCGCGTGTGTCTACGTGGCCGCGCAGCTGCTCAAGAACGGCAAGCCCGCGGAGCCTGTCACCACGACGTCCCGCGAGGCCCAGGAGCGGCTGCGCGTGATCCTGAAGGACGACGACGACGACGAGCCGAAGCCCGCCACGGTGGCCGCCAAGCCGCGCCCTCCCTCCGAGCCCGCTGCGGAACCGGAAGCCGAGCCCACGGCGAAACCACTGGTCGCGACGACCGAGCCTTCCACCGCGGAGCCGCGCCAGCCGGCCAAGCCGAGCCAGCAAGCCAAGCCGAGCCAGCCGGCCAGGCCGGCCGGCGCCAAGCCGGGGCAGGGCAAGGCCGGCGGCGCCCGCAAGAACAAGAAGCAGTAGCGCGGCCGCTCAGCGCGTCGCGCGCCGGGCAGCCGGCTTCTTCGATGGCCTGCTCGGCGATTTCTTCACCGGCTTGTTCGGCGGTTTCTTGGCGGGCTTGTGCGCCGGTTTCTTGGCGGGCTTGTTCCCCGGCTTGTTCGTCGGTTTGTTCGCGGCGTTGTTCGCCGCTGGCTTGCGTACCGGCGGTCTTGGCTTGGAGGCCGTCTTCGCCGCACCCGCCTTGCGCTTGGCGAGGCTCGCCATGGGCCTGGCCGCCGTTCGGCGCCCTGCGACGGGGCGCAGCTCGGCGGCGGGATCGGCCGCCGCACCGCTGCCCCCACCACGACCACCGCCGCCACCGCCGCCACCGCCACCACCGCCACCGCCACCGCCACCGCCGCCACCGCCACCGCCACCACCGCCACCGCCACGACCGCCGCGTTGCTCGCGGTCACGTCGCGTCTCCATCTCGGCGACGATCTCGGCATCGTCCTCGGCGGTGAGCGCGTCCTGGGCGATCAGGAACAGCGCGTCTTCTCGACCGACGTGGGACTGATGCGCCTCGGCCAACCGCATGGCCGCATCGAGCAGATCCTTGCCGGCCCCCTGACGCGAACCTCCATCGAGCGCGCGCGCGGCCACGGCGACGTGGCCCTGCATCGCGATCTGTGGCGGGTGCTCTGCCGAGAGCGAGGCCAGCTCGGCGGCGAGCTCGGGCCGCCGGGTCGAGAGTCGTGGGAATACCGACCCTTCCTCGTCGAGGAAGTGCCGGGTGACGGCGCGTTCGAAGTACGCGATCGCCTCGCGCACGCGATCGAAATCGGACTGTTCGGGTCGACCCGCCGCGAGGCGCCGTGCCGCCTCGAGAAGGCCCGTCATCACTTCGTCATGACGGCGATGCGATCGCTCGAGTTGAGCGAGGCTAGCCAGCTCCATACCCAGCGAGGATCACCCAGGCGCCCCGCTGCGACAAGCGCCAGGCGTCGTTGAAACGAGGGTGGTGTGCTTGCTACAGCTAACGGCCCATGACCGAGAACGTTGTCATCATCGGTAGCGGCCCGGCCGCGCACACCGCAGCCATCTACGCGGCGCGCGCGAACCTGTCGCCCGTCATCTTCGAAGGATTCATGGCGGGTGGGATCGCGGCCGGAGGCCAGCTCACCACGACCACGGACGTCGAGAACTTTCCGGGGTTCCCTGAGGGCATCATGGGCCCGGAGCTGTGCGACCGGTTCCGCGCGCAATCGACCCGGTTCGGGACCCGGATCTTCAGCGAGACCATCACGAAGGTCGATCTCTCGCGCCGGCCGTTCCGTTACTCGAGTGACGAGCAGGAGGGCGAGGCCCGGACCCTCATCATCGCCACCGGCGCCACCGCCAAGCGCGATGACATCCCCGGCACGCGGGACAACGAGCTGTGGCAGAAGGGCGTCTCCGCCTGTGCCGTGTGCGACGGCGCGCTGCCGATCTTCCGCGGCAAGCCGCTGTTCGTCATCGGCGGCGGTGACTCCGCGATGGAGGAGGCGGGCTTCCTCTCCAAGTTCGCTTCGAAGGTCTACCTGGTGCATCGCCGCGACGAGTTTCGCGCGTCGCAGATCATGCAGCAGCGCGCGAAGGCCAACCCGAAGATCGAGCTGCTGCTGTCGCACCGCGTCACCCGGGTCACCGGAGGGAACGGCGTCGAGCAGGTCGAGATCCGGGACCTCAAGACCAACACCGACCGGACGATTCCGGCCGCCGGTCTGTTCTTCGCGATCGGGCACGTCCCGAACACCGGCTTTCTGGGCGGCCAGCTCGCGGTGGACGACCAGGGGTATGTGGTCACCACCCCGGGCACCACCCAGACCTCGGTCGAGGGCGTGTTCGCCGCGGGCGACGTCCAGGACAAGAAGTACCGCCAGGCCATCACGGCGGCCGGGACCGGCTGCATGGCCGCGCTCGAAGCGGAGCACTTCCTGTCCGCCCACTGACGTGCAATCAGCGGGAATGCGCTAGGCGAGTTTCTGGGTACAACACCCCGAGGCGAGCCATGCCACAATCGCTCTACCCCGTGAGTCGAGAGCCGCACCCTCCCCATCCACCCGATCCGAACCTGAACGGCATGGTCGCATCGGCGGCCACCATCAAGTTGCTCGCCGTCCTCCTGCTGGTCGTGGCAGGTGCGCTGGTGTACACGGTCATCCAGACCCGCAGACAGGCCGTCCAGACGGTCTCCTACGAGCCGCGGCCGGTGGCCCAGCGGCCGGATGACAAGCTCGGCGCCGACGAGAAGGGGACGATCGAGGTCTTCAAGCAGTTCTCGCGGTCGGTGGTCCACATCACCAGCATCGAGACCCACCGGGACCGCATGACCCTCGACGTCAGCGAGATCCCGCAGGGGACCGGGACCGGGTTCGTGTGGGACACCGACGGCCACGTCGTCACCAATTTCCACGTCGTCCAGCACGGTGACCGCGCCTCGGTGACGCTCAACGACGGCACCACGTATCCGGCGAAGATCATCGGGACCGCGCCCGACAAGGACCTCGCGGTGTTGCACATCGACGCACCGCCCCAGAAGCTACAGAAGCTCCCCGTCGGGACGTCGACGAACCTCGAGGTCGGTCAGAAGGTGCTCGCGATCGGCAACCCGTTCGGCCTCGATCAGACGCTGACGACCGGCGTGATCTCGGGGCTCGGGCGCGAGATCAAGAGCGTGACCCAGCACTCGATCTTCGACGTGATCCAGACCGACGCGTCGATCAACCCGGGCAACTCGGGTGGCCCGCTGCTCGACAGCTCGGGCCGGCTCATCGGGATCAACACCGCGATCTTCTCTCCCTCGGGCGCGAATGCCGGCATCGGCTTTGCGGTGCCCGTCGATACCGTCAACGCGATCGTCCCGCAGCTCCTCAAGTACGGCAAGTTGATCCGGCCGGGCCTCGGCATCAACGTGCTCTCCGATCAGATCGCGATCCAGCAGCGGATCGATGGCGTCGCCATCCTCGGGGTCTCGCCCGGCGGTGCCGCCGACCGGGCCGGGATCGAGGGCACCAAGCAGGCGAGCGGCGGGATGGAGCTCGGGGACATCATCGTCAAGATCGACAGCCTCGACGTCCATCGCTCGAGCGATCTGTTCCGGGTCCTCGATGCCCACAAGGTGGGAGACGAGGTCGAGGTCATGCTCGAGAATCAAGGAAAACGCCGGGTGGTCAAGGTATCGTTGCAAGCACTTCCTTGACCAGCCGTACCACCGCCGCCATCCGCTCACCTGCCGCTCCCGCGTCCGTCGAGCCCGCAGCCCCCCCGTACCGCGACAGCTGGTTGCGGCGTGCCCGATCGTTCGTCGCTTCGACGTTCTTCGAGGGGCTGGCCTCGCTCGGCGCGCTCCACCCGGCGTTCTCGCCGAAGCGCCACGGCGTCGAGGTCGAGCGCGACATCGTCTACGGCGAGGACGCCAAGTTCCACCAGCTCGATATCTATCGCCCGGTACATCGACCCAAGCCGTGGCCGGTCGTGTTCTACGTCCACGGTGGTGCGTTCCACCTGCTCTCGAAGGACACCCACTGGCTGATGGGCCTGGTGTTCGCGCGGTTCGGCTACCTGGTCATCAACATCAGCTACCGGCTCGCGCCGCAGCATCCGTATCCCGCCGCGATCGAGGACACGTGCGCGGCGTATCGCTGGCTCGCGGCCCACATCACCGAGCTCGGGGGCGATCCCGAGCGCGTCGCGGTCGCGGGCGAGTCCGCCGGCGCGAACCTCATCACCGCCCTGACCCTCGCGGCATGCGAGCGCCGTCCCGAGCCCTGGGCACGTGCGGTGTTCGAGACCGGGCTCGTGCCGAAAGCCGCCCTGCCGTTCTGCGGGATGCTGGAGGTCTCCCGGTCCGAGAGGTTCGGGCGGCGCCGCCGGTTGCCGCGCTGGGTCGATGGAATGCTTCGCGATGTCACCGCGTCCTACCTTCGTGGGCATTCTCACGTGGGTGGCATCGAGACCGAGCTCGCCGACCCGTTGTGCGTGCTCGAGGCGGCGGCAGGTCTGCCATCTCCGACGGTCGCGCCGCGCTGGGAGCGGGCGCTGCCGCCGTTCTTTGCCCCGGTCGGCACGCGAGATCCTCTGCTCGACGACACGCGCCGGCTCGAAAAAGCGCTCGCGAGCCTCAACGTGCCATGCGAGGCGCGTTATTACCCGGGCGGCATTCATGCATTCCACGCAATGGTCTGGGATCCGGCGGCTCGGCGATGTTGGCGCGATGCGCTCGCGTTTCTCGATCGGGCGATGCGCGCCAAGCCTGCGGGCTGAGGCGCCGTAGATGACGCCTCCTCGCCGTCAGCTCGGCCTCGCCGTCACCGCCGCGATCGTGATCGCGAACATGATCGGGACCGGGGTGTTCACCTCCACCGGGTTCCAGGCCAAAGATCTCCACGATCCGAAGACGATCCTGCTCGCCTGGATCATCGGCGGCGTGATCGCGCTGTGTGGGGCGGCCGCGTACGCCGAGCTCGGTTCGATGATGCCGCGCGCCGGCGGCGAGTACGTCTACCTCCGCGAGGCCTATCACCCCGCGGTCGGCTTCATGAGCGGCTGGGTCTCGCTGACCGCGGGATTCTCGGCGCCGATCGCCGTCGCCGCGCTGTTCTTCGCGCGCTACCTCGGCACCGTGTTTCCCGAGCTCGGCGCGGCCGCGCCGTGGGCGACGCTCGACGTCGGGCTGTTCACGATCAACGTCGGGTTACAGCACGTGATCGCGACCGGCCTGATCGTGGCGATCACGTGCCTGCACGCGTTCGATACCAAGATCGGCGGCTGGGTCCAGGCGGTGTTCACCGCGGCCAAGGTGCTGCTGATCGTGCTGTTCATCGGCGGTGGCTTGCTCGCCGGCACCGGCGACTGGTCGAACCTGGCGAGCCAGAGCGGTGGGTTCGCCAACGTCGGGACCGAGTCGTTCGCGATCGCGCTGATGTACGTGAGCTTCGCGTATTCGGGCTGGAACGCGGCGGCGTACATCGCGAGCGACGTCAGCAAGCCCGAGAAGACGCTGCCGCGCGCGCTGCTGCTCGGCACCGGCCTCGTGATGGTGCTCTACGTCCTGCTGAACCTGGTGTTCCTCTACGCCGTGCCGACCGGCGCGCTCGGTGGTCCGCCGTACTGCCCCGACGTCGACGCGGCCACGCTCGCGCAGCTCCAGAAGGCGGGCACGTGCTCGAATGACTTCCACGGCATCTACGAGGTCGGCGACGCCGCCGCGCGCGCGCTGTTCGGGTCCCGCGTCGGCCAGCTCGTCAGCTCGGTGATCGCGCTGGCACTCGTCTCGGCGGTGAGCGCGATGATCATGGCCGGGCCTCGCGTCTACTCGGCGATGGCGGCGGACCGCGCGCTGCCGCGCAAGCTCGCCTTCCACAACCAGCGCGGCGTCCCGGTGACCGCGGTGGTGACGCAGGGCGTCCTCGCGTGCCTGTTCGTGTTCGTCGGCAACCCCGACACCTTGATCCGGTTCGTCGGGTTCACCCTCGCGATCTTCGCCGGGCTGACGGTGGCCGCGGTGTTCGTGCTGCGGGCTCGCGGGCTGCGCGGCGCGTACCGCACGTTCGGCTATCCGGTCACCCCGGTGCTGTTCATCATCGTGTCGGCGTGGATCGCGTACGCGCAGATCCGTGCGCACCCGTTCGAGAGCCTGATCATCGGGCTCGTGCTGGCGCTCGGCGCGGTGGTCTACTGGGTCACGGCGAGGGGCCAGCCGCCGCTGCCCAACGAGAACGACCCGATCGATACCCCGCCGGTGCCCCAGGTCCCGACGGCCCGGGTCGTGGAGAAGGACAAGTAGATGCGAGCCCTGCTCCTGCTCCTGCTCGTTGCGGTCACCGGCTGCATCAACCAGGCCGCGAATGCGATCAGCCCCCAGCCGATCGGCAGCGGGACGATGACCTGCCGCCAGATCGTCGAGCAATGCGACAGCCAGTGCACGGATCCACTCTGCGTGCGCCGGTGCGGTGACGAGGGGACTCCCGAGGCAGCCCAGCAGCACGCCGCGGTCGTCGACTGCGCCCAGCGCAACGGCTGCACCGATGAAGCCTGCATCCAGTCGAGCTGTGGAGCCGAGTCTGCGACGTGCCAGGGGCCTGCCCCCGCGTCCGATGCTGCGCCGGAGCGCAGTGATGCGCCTGGCGCCACGTCGCCGGAGTGACATCCTGACCCCAGGGTTCACTTGAGATGACCCGATCTCGCGTCGCCGCTTGCGACCTCGGGATCAGCTGGAGCGACCCCTGGGGTTAGCAGCAATGCCGCTCAGCTAGCGACCTCCCCGAATGAACGTGGTGGAGACCGCGAACGCCGCGGGCCGCTGGCGCGACGGACCCGCACCCCGCTCGCGCTCGAATCCTCGCGCAGGC
>JAGSPR010000073.1 GCA_018262455.1 Deltaproteobacteria bacterium
CCTCGAGGTGGCTCGGATTGAACGCGAGCGAGATGTGCATCGCGTTCCCGTTCGGATCGATCCGGTCCGACGAGAAGCCGAGGTGGTACTTGACGTCGCCACCGCCCATCGCCTTCTCGGGCTCGATGTCCTCGAAGTGCCCGAACATGTCGCGTGCGGGGCGCCGGATGATCTGCTCGATCGCGGTGAGCCGGCCACGATGGGCCATGCCGAGCACGCACTCGATCGCGCCGAGCCGGGCGCCATGGGTCAGCACGAGGTCGAGCAGCGGGATGAGGCCCTCGCTGCCTTCGAGCGAGAACCGCTTCGTGCCCGGGTACTTGGTGTGGCAGAACCGCTCGAATTGCTCGGCGTTGATCAGCAGCTGGAGCATGCGGTGGCGGACATCGCGGGTGACCAGTACCGGGATCTGGGTCTCCATCTTCTCGGCGAGCCACGAGCGCCGCGCCGGCGATGAGATGTGCATGAACTCGAGCCCGACCGAGCCCGCGTAGACGCGCCGGAGGTGCTCGAGCAAGTCGCCGACCGTGGCGCGCGTCAGGCCGTGTACGCCGGTGGGCTCGATCACGCGATCGAGATCGCGGCTGGTGAAGCCCCAGCTCGCCGCGTCGAGCTCGCTGATCGGAGCGGCCTCGATCAGGCCGAGGGGATCGAGCTTCGCCAGGAAGTGGCCACGCGTGCGGTACGCGTTGACGAGCGGCCACACCGAAGGCCCGCCCATGACTGGCACCATGATCGGCGCCATCGTGACCGCACCGGGTCGCGCGAGGCTCGGGAGTGCCGCGCGCGCCGTCCCGTGGCCGTTGCCATTCCCCTTGCCATTGCCACTGCTGACCACCTCCGTCGAGCCGCTCGTTGCCGCGGCGGTGGTGGTGGAGTGGCCGTTGCCCGTCGCGGGCCGAGCACCGCTCAGGAGGTCGTGCCAGCTGGCGTCGACCGCATCGGGCTGCTCGGAGTACTGCTCGTAGAGCTCGTCGAGGAACCCCAGGGATCCGCCGAGCTCGAGGACATCGCGTGACATGGCGAGAGAATACCCGTTCGGCTCGCGCAGGCGAACGCTCCTGCCGCGGAAGCTAGCGTGCCGAGGTGGTCGTCGCGCGCAGCACCTCGACCTGATCGGCGGGCAGCAGCGCGTTGTGCTCGACCCGGATCGCGCCGGCGCCCGCAAGCTTGCCGGCTTCGACCAGGACGAGCTTCGGGTTATCGGCGAGCACCAGCTCCTGGCCGACCGTGGCCAGGCTCGACAGCTCGATGAGCTCGAGCTCGGCGTCGTGCGTGATCACCAGCGAACCGGCGACGGCTTCGAGCAGCGGCATCGAGAGCGTGGTCATCGCGACGTTGGAGTCGATCTCGATCCGGCCCGCGTGCCGGAGCTGCGGCAGGAACACCGCGCGCACGTTGCCGTTGCCGATCACGCGGATCGTGCCGGTGACCTCGCGCAGCTCCTTGAGCGCGACCTCGTCGAGCCCGACCGTCGGGCCCACCACGAGGTCACCGCGGACAAGCTCCAGCCTGCGGAGCGGCCCGAGCTGGAGCCGCGCGCCGGTCCGGATGACCAACCCGCCGACGGTCTTGCAGCCGGTGATCGCGGCGACATCCTCCTTCCCGGACAGCGTGATCACGCCCTCGGTCGGACAGCCAGCGGGCACCCCGCTTGGATGCACCGTGGTGGCCGGCCCGCACCCAAAGGCCGCTACGACCAGCAGGCTACTTCGTGACGGGCGCATCGACGGCCTCACCTCGGCACACGCGGACATAGCGCCGGACGGTCTCGGCGAGGCCGACGTACAGCGCATCCGCGATCAGCGCGTGGCCGATCGACACCTCGATGATCTCGGGGACCTCGCGGGACACGAGCGGCATGTTGCGCAGATCGAGATCGTGACCGGCGTTGACTGCCATGCCGGCGGCGACGGCAGCGCGGGCGGTGGCCTGCAGGCGAGCCAGCTCCTCCTCGAGCCGGGGCGTGCCCCAGGCCGAGGCGAATGGCTCGGTGTAGATCTCGACCCGGTCGACCCCGGTCGCGGCGGCCGCGGCCATCGCCTCGGGGACCGGATCGACGAAGATCGCGGTGCGAATTCCCTTGGCCTTGAGGCGCGCGATGATCGGCGCCACCACCGCGTGCTGACGCGGCAAGTCCCAGCCATGATCGCTCGTGACCTCGCCCGGCTTCACCGGCACGAGGGTGAACTGCGTGACCCGGAGCTCCAGGGCGATCGCCACGAGCTCCTCGCGATCGTCGCCTTCGAGGTTGAACTCGGCCCCACGCTTTTCGCACAGCGCCCGCAACGTCCGGACGTCATCGACGCGGGTGTGGCGGTTGTCGGCGCGCCAGTGCAGCGTGAGACCGTACGCACCGTGATCGAGACAGGTCGCCCCGGCGACCTTCGGCGACGGGTTGGTCCCGCCGCGCGAGTTGCGGAGTAGCGCGATCTTGTTGAGGTTCACCGACAGGTTCGGCACGTGCGCGTCATAGCATGTCGGCGCGCTCCCCGCCCAAGACATACCTGCAGCGGAAGGCCTGCAGGATCGCAGCTTTGAGCATACGCTTGGAGGAACCCATGAACGTCGAGCAGCTCGTGGTCGAGCTCGAGACCGCCGATCCTCGGCGGCGCAACGCGCTCGCGCGCGCGGGCGCTGCCAGCGCGACCGAGGACGAGCTGCTCGCGGTGATCCGACTGCTCGTCAATCCGGTGAAGTCGGTGCGACTCGGCGCGATGGAGGTGCTCGCGTACGCGCGGTTCCGGCCCGCGATGCCCTACCTGGTCGATGTCACCCGCAAGCGCAGCGGCGACGATCGGGTGTTCGCGGCGCGGGCGGTCGCCGCGATGATCGAGACCGAAGACAAGGAGCTCGAGCGGTTCGCGCGGCAGTGGGTCGCGAGCAACGATCCCGTGCTCGAGCTACACGGCGCGACGATCCTCAACAAGCTCGGGCTCACGCTCGCACCACCGGCGCCGACAGCCCATCGTCCGCCCGGTCCGCCCAGCGCGCCGAAGCCCCCGAGCCCGCCGCAGGACCCGGAGCCGCCCGACGAGATGCGGCCCGAGGATCCGTGGACCGAGCTGCGCAGCGAGCAGGAGCTCCGACGAGACTTCGATGAGCTGCCGCTGAGCGACGATGCCCGCGCCGAGATCACGCGCGAGCTCGAGCGGATGCGCGCGCTGCCCGCCGAGCACCCGGAGTACGAGGGCATCCGTGCGTTCCTCCGGTATGTGCGCGACCTGCCGTGGGGCAAGCGCTCGCCAGCCACGCCGCCGATCGCCGAGGTCTCGCGCGTCCTCGACGAGCGCCACTGGGGCCTACGCGACGCGAAGCGTCAGGTCCTCGAGTACATCGCGGTGGAGCAGCTCCGCGGACGTCCGCAGGCGCGCGTGCTGTGCCTCGTCGGTCCACCGGGGGTCGGCAAGACCTCGTTCGCGCGCGCCGTCGCGCGCTCGATGCAGCGACCGTTCGCGGTGCTGTCGCTCGGCGGCGTCGACGACGAGGTCCAGATCCGCGGCTTCGAACGCACCTACATCCGGTCGCGCCCGGGTCGCGTGATCCGCGCGATGGTCAAGGCGAGCGTGATGAATCCGGTGATGCTGCTGGACGAGATCGACAAGCTCGGCCGGCGGTGGAGCGATCCGGCGGCCGCCCTGCTCGAGCTGCTCGATCCGGAGACCAACACGAGCTTCGTCGACAGCTACCTGCAGTTCGGCTTCGACTTCTCGCAGACCTTGTTCATCTGCTCGGCGAACGTGGGTGACCAGATCGACCCGGTGCTGCGCGACCGCATGGAGATCATCGAGCTCGAGGGCTACACCGCGCGCGACAAGATCGTGCTCGCGATGAAGCACCTCGTCCCTGCGGCGGTGGCGGAATCGGGGTTGTCGCCTGGCTCGCTCGGGTTCACCGAGGCGGCGCTCGAGATGCTCGTTCGCGAGTACTCGGCCGAGCCCGGCGTGCGAGATCTCGCGCGGGCGATCACCAGCGTGTGTCGCGCCCACGTCCATCGCAACGCCGAGCGAGGCGGCGGCTCCCGGCCCGCCCCGGTCACGTTCGATGCCGCCGAGCTTCCCGGGATCCTCGGCAAGCCCAGGCGGCGGCGGCGGCTCGCCCAGGATCAGCTGGCGCCGGGCTGCGCGTACGGGCTGTCCTGGACCGCCAGTGATGGCGAGCTGCTCCCCGTCGAGTGCGCGCTGCTTGCCCATGGCAGCGGCAAGCTCGTCGTGACCGGCCAGCTCGGCGAGGTGCTCAAGGAGTCGATCGAGATCGCGATCGCCGTGCTGCGGCGCTCGGCCACGCTGCTCGGCATCCCGGCAAGCTTTCGCGACGATCACGATCTCCACGTCCACCTGCCCGACACCGCGACCAAGAAGGAGGGCCCATCCGCCGGCGTCGCGATCGCGGTCGCCCTCTACTCTCATCTCCAGCATCGCCCCACGCGCGCCGATACCGGGATGACCGGGGAGCTCACGCTGCATGGCCGCGTCACCGCGATCGGCGGCGTCAAGACGAAGCTGCTCGCCGCGATGGCCGCGGGCCTGCGCAGGGTCATCCTTCCCGAGGACAACCGCATCGACGTCGAGCACGACTTCGAAGGAGAGACGCCGCCGGTCGAGCTGGTCTACGTCCGCACGCTGGACGAGGCGATCGCCGCAGCGTTCGAAGGACACGTGCTATAGCCCGGCGCATGCGAATCCCGATCGCCCTGTTGCTCCTCGCATCCTCGACGGCACTGGCCGATGATCTGACCTACCAGCGGCCGCCGAAGGCAGTCGCGAACCTGGTCGACGCGCCGCCGATTCCGAGCACATCGCTGGGGCCCGATCACGTGACGCTGCTGCTCGCGACGAGCCGCCCGTTCCCGTCGATCGCGGAGGTCGCCGAGCCGGAGCTCCGGCTGGCGGGGCTGCGCATCAACCCGAAGAACCGGGCGACGGCTCGGCGCGGGTTCTCGCAGAAGCTCGAGCTACTGGACACGAGGGCCAAGGGCGCGACGCCCCGCGCGATCCGCGGCATCCCCGATGGCGCGCGGCTCGGGGACCTCGCGTGGTCGCCCGACGGCAAGCACCTCGCATTCACGGTCACCGAGGCCGAGGCGATCAAGCTGTGGCTCGCCGACGTCAAGGAGTCCTCGGCCAAGCAGCTCGTGACGATCGCGATGTCGGGCACCAGCGGCAGGCCGTGCGAGTGGACGCCGGACTCGCGCACGCTCGTGTGCCGGACGGTCCCGCGCGACGCCAGGGCCCCGGTCGCCGCGCCAGCCGTGCCGACCGGCCCGATCGTCCAGGAGAACGCCGGCACGAAGAAGCCCGCGACCACCAACCCGGATCTGCTCGCGAGCGCCGCGGACGAGCGGTTGTTCGAGAACTACCTGACCTCGCAGATCGACCTCGTCGGGCTCGACGGCAAGGTCACCTCCGTGGGCAAGCCGGCGCTGTACACCGGCGCGTCGCCGTCCCCCGACGGCAAGCTGCTGATCGTCGACGCCGTGCACCGTCCGTTCTCCTACCGCGTCACGATCGACCGGTTCCCCGTGCGCACCGACGTGTGGTCTCTCGATGGCAAGCTGGTTACCACGCTCGCCGATCTCAAGCTGGCCGAGGAAGTCCCGTCGGACTTCGATGGTGTGCGTACGGGTCGCCGTGCGATCGACTGGCGCTCGGATGCACCGGCGACGGCGTGCTGGGTCGAGGCGCAGGACGGCGGAGATCCGAAGCGGGCCGCGAGTGTGCGCGACACGATCGACTGCGCGGCCGCGCCATTCACCAGGCCGGCGCGCCTCGCGAGCCTGCCGCTCCGCTACGGCGGCATCCGGTGGGGCAACGGCGGGCTGGCGCTCGTCACCGAAGGCTGGTGGAAGGATCGCAAGTCGCGGACGTACGTCGTCGCGCCCGACGATGCGAAGACCAAGCCGCGCGTGCTCTGGGATCGCTCGTCCGAGGATCGCTACGCCGACCCGGGCTCGCCGGTGATGCGGCGCGAGCCGAGCGGCCAGTGGGTCCTCCACGTGACCAGCAAGGGCAACCTGCTGCTCACCGGCGCAGGCGCCTCGCCCGAGGGCGATCGTCCGTTCTTCGATCGCCTCGATCTCGCCACTGGCAAGTCCGAGCGAATCTGGCGGTCCGACGGCGAACAGTTCGCGAGCGTCAGAGACGTGCTGGATCAGGATGGCGTCGACGTCGTGATGTCCCGCGAGTCACCCACCGCGCCGCCCCAGCTCTACGCCTACTCGTTCGCCGACAAGAAGGAGCGCCAGCTCACGAAGTTCACGCACCCGGTGCCCGAGCTCGCGAAGATCAAGAAGCAGCTCATCAAGTGGAAGCGCAAGGACGGGCTCGAGCTGTCCGGCATGCTCTACCTGCCACCCGGGTTCCGGCCCAAGCAAGATCCGGCGCTCCCGGTCGTGGTCTGGGTCTATCCGCAAGAGTTCAAGAGCGCCGCGGCGGCGTCGCAGGTGAGCAACTCGCCGTACCGCTTCGTCTATCCATCGTGGGGCGGCCCCCTGTTCGCGCTGACGCAGGGCTACGCGGTCGTCGACGATCCGGCGTTCGCGATCGTCGGCGAAGGCAAGACCGAGCCCAACGACAGCTACGTCGAGCAGCTCACCGCCGATGCGGCCTCGCTGGTCGACGCGGTGGTCGCGATGGGCGTCGGCGATCGCGATCGGTTCGCGGTCGGCGGCCACTCATACGGTGCGTTCACCACGGTCAACCTGCTGGCCCACACGAACGTGTTCCGCACCGGCATCGCGCGTTCCGGCGCGTACAACCGGACGCTGACGCCGTTCGGCTTCCAGTCCGAGGAGCGCACCTACTGGGAGGCGGCGAAGGCCTACGACGCGATGTCGCCGTTCCGGTTCGCCGACCAGATCGACGAGCCCCTGCTGCTGATCCATGGCACCGCCGACAACAACACCGGCACGTTCCCGATCCAGAGCGAGCGTCTGTTCGCGGCGATGCAGGGCCTCGGCGGTCGCGTGCGCTACGTGCAGTTGCCGGCGGAAGCGCATGGCTATCGCGCGCGCGAGTCCGCGCTTCACGTGCTGTGGGAACAGGTGCGATGGCTCGACACGTACGTGAAGCACCCCAAGCAGCGGCCCGCCGCGAAGTGATCGCCGACGCAGCGCGGGCTTGATGCCGGGCCAGCCGTGCGCCGGTGGCCAGGCGCGACGTGCTGCCACGTGCGCGCACGGCGATCCGCATGAGCATTCGTGCTCGGTCGTCGGATCGCGCGGCGGAACACGCCATGCACCACGACGACACCAGCCCCTTCGCCAGTCCTGTTCCAAGGAGATCATGCGCGTCTCAAAGCTCCTGCTGGTCGCGTGGCTGGCCTCGCCCGCCGCCGCCGAACCGCCAACCTGCGCGGTCGCCAAGCTCACCGTTCGCTCGCCGGCGTTCCCGGCGCATGGGGAGATCCCGAGCGAGTACACGTGCGACGGCCGCGAGATCTCGCCACCGCTGGTGTGGTCCGGCGTCCCGCGCGGCACCCGGAGCATCGTCATCCTGGTCGAGGACGCGACGACCGCGGCGTTCACCCACTGGATCGTCACCGGGCTTGGTGCCACCACGAGCTCGCTGGCGGGTGGCACCGCCCTGCCCCGCGGTGCGATCGCGGGCAAGAACGATCTGCGCAAGGCTGGATGGACCGGGCCGTGCCCGGCGCGTGGCCGTCATCACTACACGTTCCGCGTGTTCGCGCTCGATGTCCCGCTCGGCAAGCAGGTCACGAGTCAGTCGCTTCCCGCCGCGCTCAACGGCCACGTGATCGCGACCGGAGAGCTCGTCGGGACGTACCAGCGGCAAGCCCAGACGCTCGTGATGCGTTAGCCGGAGCTGCTTGCTTCGGGCGCGGACGACGCCTGGGTGGCATCGAACCGTGGGGGCGGCGGGCTTCCGGCCGCTACCTCGACCAGGCCGAGCCGAGCGATCAGCGCATGCTCGCCACGCATCTCGTCGCTGCCGTAGACGCCGAGCGCACGGGCAACCTCGATCGGCTTCGCCGTGCCATCGGACGCCGAGCGAACACGTGCCCGGAGCAGCGCACCTTCGGGCCAGTCGAGCGCGCCGGCGAGCCGGGCCGCGGCGTCGCCCTCGATCACGTCGACCGCGGTGACGAACGCGCGCACGTCGATCTGCCGGCTCTGTTTGTTCTCGCCACCACGCGCGACGAGCGCCTGCGGCCTCGCCATGAACGCCGCGGCGATCCGGGCGAGCCGCGCACCATCGAAGACCATGCCGTCGGGCGCCGGCCGGATCACGAGGTCGAACGCATCGATCAGCTTGCCGAGCCCTCGCTCGACCGCGGCCGCCCCGCTGACCACGAGCGGATGACCGCCGAGCCGCACGATCGTGCACGACAAGAGCTCGATGCCGGGGGGGCACACCGACGCGAGGCGGGCTCCGACCTCGTCCGCGGACAGCTCGATGCGCTCGTCACCATCGGTCGCATCCCACAGGCGCTTGCCGCGCACGACATGCTCGAGGTCGACATCGAGCAGCTCGCCGAGCGACGGAATTCCGAGCCCGAGCGCAGGGCCAAAGATCATGCGCGGCTTGGGTGCGAAGCCACGCGTCATCGCGAGCGAGAGCTCGGCGCGCCGGAAGCTGCGCGCGAGCAGCCGCTGCAGATCGAGGTGGCCAAGGAAGGCCGCACGACCGACCTTGGCGAACCGGATCCGATACGTGGCGTAGGGCAGGTCCGAGCCGATGTGGCCGGCGATCCGGACTCGCTCGGCGCGCTCGGTCTCGCGATCGCGCTGACCTGCGCGCGATCGATCACGGCCCGACCCGCCACGATCGCCACGATCGCCACGCTCCGCCGGGCTGCCACCGCCGCGCTCCGAGACGTCGACCATGTCGTCGCCGTCGAACATCGCGTGCGTGGGATGCCGGGCCGGGCGCTCGGTGGCACCAAGCCCGCGCAACGCGACCAGCCGATCGTCGCGCATCTTCGACAGGTCACACGCGACGCCGCAGTCGTAGCAAACGAGCTTGCGGCGATCGGGCTCCGCATCGGTCAGGTTCGTGTGGTGGATCAGCATCCCGGCCACCTTGCCGCACGGCGGGCTCGCGCGGCCCTTGAGCGCCTTGCGGTACTCGCCGAGCAGGAAGCCGTCCTCGAGCCCGACGTCGATGTGATCCCACGGCAGCCTGGCGGTGACCGGGCGCGTGCCGAGATAGCCACCGACATCGACCGCGTGCTCGGCGAGCGCCGCGCTCCACAGGTCATGATCGAACACCTCTTCCCAGCCATCGAACCGAGCGCCCGCACGCCACGCGCTCTCGATCACCGCCGCGATGCGACGATCGCCCCGCGCGAGGATCCCCTCGATGAACGAGACGCCGCTGTGATGGTGCTTGAGTCGCAGGCCCTGCTCGTTGACCACGCCGCGCATCACGGCTTGCTTGCGGATGATCTCGGGCTCGAGATCCTGCGCGCACCACTGCAGTGGCGTGTGCGGTTTCGGTACGTGCGAGCTGACCGACACCGTGACCTCGGGACGCTTGCCGACGAGCTCGGCACGGCCGATCCGCAGCATGCGCTGGCCGGTCTCGACGATCCCGCGGACGTCATCGTCCTCCTCGGTGGGCAGGCCGATCATGAAGTACAGCTTGAGGCGGTGCCAGCCGCGCGAGAACACCCGCCGCGAGCTCTCCTCGATGTGCGCGTCGGTGACGTTCTTGTTGACGACGTCACGCATCCGCTGCGTGCCGGCCTCGGGCGCGAACGTGAGGCCGCTGATCCGCGTCAGCGCGAGCTCGTCGAGCAGATCCTCGTTGAGACCGTAGGCACGGAGCGAGGCGACCGACATCGAGACGCCGCGCTTGCGCAGCTCGCCAGCCAGCGACTTGACGAGCGGCGTGATGCTCGAGAAGTCGGCGGTCGACAGGCAGGTCAGCCCGGTCTCCTCGTAGCCCGCGCGATCCACGCCGCCGAGCAGCGAGTCCGCGATCGAGCTCGGCGAACGTTCGCGCACGGGCCGGTAGATCATGCCGGCCTGGCAGAACCGACAGCCCTCGGTGCAGCCGCGCGCGATCTCGACCGCCGCGCGCTCGAACACCGCCTCGGCGTACGGCACCGGCGCATCCGACGGAAATGGATAGCGATCGAGGTCGCGGACCATGGCCCGGCCGATCCGTGCGGGCACGCGCGCATCCAGCGGCGCGCCAACCACGGTCATGCCGGTCGCGGGACACGTCTCGGTCGCGTACAGCGACGGCACGTAGATCGGAAACCGCGACGCGAGCTCGGCGAGCGCATCGGGCCGCGTTCGCTGACCGTCGCGAATCTCGCGGCGCAGCGCGGCCCACGCGAGCACGAGCGGAGGCAACAGCTCCTCGGCCTCGCCAATGAACGCGGCATCGATGAACGGCGCGACCGGCTCGGGGTGCGATGCGGTCGGCCCGCCGACGAGCACGAGCGTCGCATCGGGCGCGCGATCCGCGGCGTGCAGCGGGATCCCGCCGAGATCGAGCAGCGTCAACAGATTCGTGAAGGTCAGCTCGTACTGGAGCGACACGCCGATCACATCGAACTCGCACAGCGGGCGCTGGGTCTCGAGCGAGATCAGCGGCAGGCCACGCGCGCGCAGCTCGGCCTCCATGTCCAGCCACGGCACGAACGCGCGCTCGCACGCGATCGCCGGTTCGCGATTGAGCAGCGAGTAGAGGATCTTGGTCCCCAGGTGCGACATCCCGATGTCGTAGACGTCGGGGAACGCGAGGCACACGCGGGCGAGCACCTCCGGCCCCTCCTTGATCACCGACTGGTACTCGCCGCCGAGGTAGCGCATCGGCTTGGCGACGCGATCGACGAAGTCTGCGTAGAGGTGGCGCATCGGACGGGGGCGTGACGTATAGCAGAGGGTTTGCTGCGGGGGCTTCCTATTGTACGGTCCACCGCATGAAGCGCCTCGCCTTCCTGCTGGCAGTGTCCGCGGCGTGCTCCAAGCAAGAGCCGCCAAGACCGGCCCCGCCCCCGGCCCCCGCCCCGGCGACCAAGGTCGTCCAGGGCCCGACGGCCGCCGCTGGCGACCCCGCCAAGCTACCGGCCGCGGGCACCGCCCCGACCCCGATCACGATCACCAAGGAGCTGGATCCGATGTGGAACGCGCAGATCAAGACCCTGCAGGGCAAGGACACCAAGCTCGCCGCCTACAAGGGCAAGGCCCTCCTGCTCGTCAACGTCGCCTCCAAGTGCGGGCTGACCCCGCAGTACGAGACGCTCGAGGCGCTGCAGAAGAAGTACGAGACGAAGGGCTTCACCGTGATCGGCTTTCCGTGCAACCAGTTCGGCGGCCAGGAGCCGGGGAGCGCCAAGGACATCGAGACGTTCTGCTCGACGACCTATGGCGTGACGTTCCCGATGACCGAGAAGATCGACGTCAACGGCCCCCAGCGTCACGAGATCTACAAGGCGCTCACGCCGCTCGCCGATCCCAAGGGCCACACCGGCGACATCCGGTGGAACTTCGAGAAGTTCGTGGTCTCCGCCGACGGCACCAGGATCACGCGCTTCGATCCCGAGACCAAGCCCGACGATCCGGCGCTGATCGCCGCGCTCGAAGCGGCCCTCCCGAAATGACGCCGGTCCCCTTTGGGGGACCCTCGCCATCGTGATCTTTCGATCCTTGCTTCGCGCGGACCGAAACAGATCGATCGGGCCCGGGTAGCGCGGCGTCAGCTCGGAACGACCTGGATGTCGGCGAGCACGCCGTAGTGATCGCTCGCGCAGATGTCGTCCGCGCCGTCGCGCTCGGTCAACACCACGCGGCAGTCGTGGACTGTGGCGCGACCGTCCTTCTTGCGGCTCGTGGCGTAGATGTAATCGATGCGGCGATCGATATCGAGCGAGCGCAGCGGACGGGTCAGCGCGTTCTCGCTCGACCACGTGACGCCCTGGGCCGGGCCGTCGCCGGGGCCCGGCTCGCGATACAACCGCAACCACGCGTCCTGGAAATGCGTGCGGCGGCCGTCGAGCGTCGTGAGGCCGCGCAGGAACCGCATCTCGTCGCTGTCGGGCACGGCGTTCATGTCGCCACACAGGATCTGTGGCGACGACGTGTGGTCACGCCCGAACCCGCGGATCGCTGCATCGATCGCGAGGACCTGGCGCTCGCGCGCGACGCCATCGTCGAGCCGGTAGTGCAGGTGCGTGGTGTGGATCCAGATCGGGCCGCCGTCGCTGGCGACCTGCGCTGACAGCAGGATCCGGGCGTCGGCGGGCCGCGGGTCGGGGAGCGCCAGCACGCGGGTGTCGGCGATGCCCTTGCCGAGGATCGCGAGGCCCTCCTGCCCTGCCGGCAGCGTGCCGTGCGCCCCGGCTTCCCAGCTCACCGCGACCGCGTAGTGCGCCGCCAACCCCAGCGCGTCGGCGATGACCTCGGCGGTGGTGCGCCCCGCGAGACCGTCGAGCGGGCGGACCTCCTGCAGGCACACGACGTCGGGCGCGAGCGCCGCGAGCTGACGGATCGCGAGCGCGAGCCGACGATCGAGCGGCGACTCGGTGCCCCACAGGTTCAGCGTCACGACGCGCAGGTTTGCGCCCACGACTGCGACGCTAGCTCAGCCGCCGCGGTAGATGCAGCGCGAGGTCGGAGTTTCGGAGACCACGACCTCGGTCAGCCCGACCAGGCTGGCCAGGCGCTGCCACCACCACGCCGCGAGCAGCTCGCTGGTCGGGTTGGCGAGACCCTCGATCTCGTTGAGCACCTGGTGATCGAGCTGCCGCACCAGCGGCGTGGCGTGCTCGTCGATCTCGGCGAAGTCCATCACCCAGCCGCGCTCGGGGTCGACCTCGCCCTCGAGCGCGATCTCCACGAGGTAGCTGTGGCCATGCATGCGCGCGCACTTGTGGCCAGGCGGGACCTTCGGGAGGAAGTGGGCCGCTTCGAACCGGTAGCTCCGTTCGAGCCTGGTACGCATCGTGCCGGGTTGTAGCGCGCCCGGCCGTGCTAAGGAAGGGTCGTGCCGAGATCGGGGTCGCGGTGGGCTGCCTGGGCCGCGCTCGACCGCCGGGTCTGGCAGATGGCCTTCGCCCGCTCGGCCAACACGATGGGCCTGTCCCTCGTGATGTCGTTCCTCGGCATCTATGTCGTCGAGACCCGCGGTTATCCGGCCTGGCTCTACGGGGTCATCGCGCTGGTCGCGAACCTCGGGCAATCGTGGTCGAGCGCGTGGGCTGGCAATCTCTCTGACCGCATCGGCCGGCTGCCGCTGATCACGAACGGCCTGTTCGTCCGCAGCGGCGTGATCGCCCTGCTCGGGACCCAGGTGTTCCTCGATGCCCCGCTGTGGTCGCTCGCGCTCAACATGGTCGTCAGCTCGATGCTGCGCGGCTGCTTCGAGCCGGTCGCCTATGCGCTCGTGGCCGACGTGGTCACCTCCGACGAGCAGCGGATCGCGGCGTTCGGGCTGCAGCGGATGAGCACGAACTTCGGGTGGGCGATCGGCCCTTCGCTCGGCGGCGTGCTGACGCTGGTCATGCCCTACGGCCTGGTGTTCTACATCACGGCGGCGGGGCTGGTCATCGCCGGCATCGTCACGCTCGGCATCGTCGATCCCGTCGCGGTGAAGCCGCCAAGCGCGCGGCCGACCGGCGAGCTGCGCAGCGCGCTACGCGAGGGCTGGCACGATCCGCTGATGCGGCTACTGCTCGCCGGGACGTTCCTGTGCGCGCTGTTCGAGACCCAGATGTTCTCGACGCTCGGGATCTACATGACCGGCGAGCTCGGCCTCTCGAAGGCCGACGTGGGGCTGCTCTACACGATCAACGGCGCGGGGGTCCTGCTGCTGCAGGTCCCAGCCCTCGGGCTGATCCGGCGACTCGGGATCGGCCGGACGTTGCCGTGGGCCTCGCTGCTCGACGCACTCGGGTTCGCGCTGATCGGCCTCGGGTCAGGGTTCGCCGGGTGCGCGATGGCGATGGCGACCCTGACGTGCGCCGAGGTGCTGTTCGATCCGGCGCACCAGACCGCGATCGCCGAGGTCGCCGATCCGGCCCGGCGCGGTCGCGCGTTCGGCGTGGTCGCGTTCGTCCAGATGGTGGGCATCGCGTGCGCGCCACTGCTCGGCGGTGTGCTGCTCGACACGATCGGCGACCACCACGTCACGATGTGGTTGGCGATCGCGAGCATCGGCGTGGCGCAAACGTTTTGCTTCGTGGCGTTCGTTCGGCGACGAACCGCGCACCGTCGATCGCTCGACAGCCCGCGCACGTGACAGGGTAGCGCGGCTGGCCCGACGAAGACCTACGAGCTCGGGGACGTGATCCCGCCCAACGAAGGCGCGACGCTGACCGTCGACCTGCCCCACGTTGCCAACCTCGACCCGTCGCTGCCTCCCCCCCACCGTGCGCGCCCGCGTGCTCTGGATCGAGACCCCGACCGGCATCGTGACCGAGCTCGGCTCGACCGGGCGTTCTACGCCAGCCCGATCTACGTGCAGTGACCCTGGCCAGCTGCTACCACACCCTCATGCGCTGGCTCCCCCTCCTCGCCCTCACGCTCGCGGCCGGATGCCCGGTCAACAACGGCGGCGGCGGCGAATGCCAGGTCGACCGCCAGTGCCGCGACCAGGTCTGCGCACGCGACGGCTTGTGCAGCGATGCCAGCGACGTCCGCGTGGTCAAGGCCACGTGGACCATCAACGGCGCCCCGCCGGATGCAGCCTCGTGCACGAGTGACCTCTACATCCGGTTCGAGTCGGGAGATCCTGCCGACTCGATCGGGTTCTCGCCCGTGCCGTGCACGATCGGCCAGTACACCATCGACAAGCTCCCCAGGCGCTTCCTCTCGGTGGAGCTCGGCGTGGAGGGCGGGACCCGCGATGTGTCCACGATCGACGCAACTGGCAACGCGACGCTCGACCTCGCGTTGTAGATCGCAACGTCCTCGGTGGTCCTGGACTCGATCGCCGGGCAATTCGTGGTCGATCGCATGGCCCTGGTGGTGCGCGATGGCGGTCATGTCGGTATGGTCGCGCCCGTGGTGACCGCGTCCATCAGTACCCCCGATACCAAGCGGGTCGAGCCAGAGGCATCTGGTGAGCCCGTCGAGACCACCCCGGAGGAGCTCGCGCCTCTGTATCGCCAGATGCTGGCGATCCGCCGCCTGGAGGAGGCCTCCGCGAAGGCCTACTCGCAGGGCAAGATCGGCGGCTTCCTCCACCTCATCATCGGCCAGGAGGCCGTCTGTGTCGGCGCGATCGCGTCGCTTCAGCCCGATGACTACGTGGTCGCGACCTACCGCGAGCACGGCCACGCCTATGCGAAGGGCGTCGCCGCTCGGCCGATCCTCGCCGAGCTCTACGGCAAGAAGACTGGCTGCGTGAAGGGCCTCGGCGGCTCGATGCACATCTTCGACAAGGCGACGAACTTCCTCGGTGGCCACGGCATCGTCGGCGGCCACGTGCCGATCGCGGCGGGTGCCGCGATGGCCTCGAAGTACCGCGGAGACGGTCGGGTCACGCTGTGCTTCTTCGGCGAGGGCGCGTCGACGATCGGCGGGTTCGCAGAGGGCCTCGCGCTCGCGGCGCTGTGGAAGCTCCCCGTCGTGCTGATCTGCGAGAACAACCAGTACTCGATGGGCACGCCGATGTATCGCTCGCTCGCCGTCGAGGACGTGTCGCTGCGCGCGCTCGCGCACGGGATGCCGCGCGACCGGTTCGATGGCGACGACGTCGTCAAGGTCAAGCGGCGGATCGCCGAGGCGGTCGAGCGCGCCCGCTCCACCGGCGAGCCCACGCTCGTCGAGGTGGTCACCTACCGGTTCCGCGGTCACTCGATGAGCGACCCGGGCCTGTACCGGACCAAGGACGAGGTCGACGAGTGGAAGCGGCGCGATCCGCTCAGCCGCTGCCGCCAGCGTCTGCTCGACATCGGGTTCCCCGAGCCCGACCTGACCGCGCTCGAAGCCGACGTCAAGGCCGAGATCGAGGACGCCGTGAAGTTCGCCGAGGACTCGCCGCCCGCCGACGAGTACCGCGCGTACGTGGTGAAGGAGTAACGGCGATGGCGGTCATCAGCTATCGAGAAGCGCTCAACCAGGCGATGCGCGAGGAGATGGAGCGCGACGCGAACGTCTTCATCATGGGCGAGGAGGTCGGGCACTACAACGGTGCCTACAAGGTCACCCAGGGCCTGCTCCAGCGGTTCAGCGAGCGACGCGTGATCGACGCGCCGATCGCCGAGATGGGCTTCGCCGGCATCGGGGTCGGCGCTGCGATGGTCGGGCTACGGCCGATCATCGAGTTCATGACGTTCAACTTCTCGCTCGTCGCGATCGATCAGATCGTGAACAACGCCGCCAAGATCTTCCAGATGAGCGGCGGGCAATACAATGTCCCGATCGTGTTCCGCGGGCCGAGCGGTCCGGCCGTCCAGGTCAGCTCGCAGCATAGCCAGGCGCTCGAGAGCTTCTACGCGCACGTCCCCGGGCTCAAGGTCGTGCTGCCGTCGACGGCGCTCGACGCGAAGGGTCTGCTGAAGAGCGCGATCCGCGACGACAACCCCGTCGTGTTCATGGAGGGTGAGACGCTCTACAACACGACCTGGGAGGTGCCCGACGAGGGCATCGAGCACCTGACGCCGATCGGCAAGGCCGACATCAAGCGCCCGGGCAAGGACATCACGCTGATCGCGTGGTCGAAGATGGTCTGGACCTGCTTCGACGCCGCGAAGGTGCTCGCGGAGCAAGGCATCGAGGTCGAGATCGTCGACCCGCGCACGCTCCGGCCGCTCGATGTCGAGACCCTCGCCGAATCGGTGAGGAAGACCGGGCGCTGCGTGATCGTCGAGGTCGGCTGGCCGGTCGCCGGGTTTGGCGCCGAGGTCGCGTACCAGATGCAGAAGCACTGCATGGACTTCCTCGATGCACCGATCGAGCGCGTCACCAGCGAGGACGTGCCGATGCCCTACGCGAAGAACCTCGAAGATGAAGTGCAGCCGCAGGTGAAAGACGTCGTCGCCGCGGTCCGCCGCGCCTTGTACCTGGAGTAGCAGATGGCCCAGATCATCGGTTTGCCGAAGCTGTCCCCGACGATGGAGGAAGGTGTCCTCATCCGGTGGACCAAGAAGGAGGGCGACAAGGTGTCGCCCGGGGATCTGGTTGCCGAAGTCGAGACCGACAAGGCAAACATGGACTTCAATATCGAGGACGACGGCGTCCTCCTGAAGCTCCTCGTCAAGGAAGGCGACACGGTCAAGCTAGGTGCGCCGGTCGCGATCCTCGGCAAGGCCGGTGAGGACGTCAGCGCGCTCATCGCGCAAGCGAAGGCCGGCGGTGGAGGCGGTGCGCCTGGCAAGCCCGAGGCGCCGAAGCAGGCCGCCACGCCACCGGCGCGCGGCGCCGAGGACTCCGCAACTGCCCCGACGGCGGCGAAGGCCCCCCCCGCGGCCGCCGAAGCTGCCAAGCCCGTCACCGCCACGGCCGGGCCTGCTGCCCCACCCAGCGGCGGACGGCTGCTCGCCTCCCCGCTCGCGAAGTCGCTCGCGATCGAGCTCGGCATCGACCTGCGACAGGTCCAGGGCTCCGGGCCCGGCGGTCGGATCGTCGAGCGCGACGTTCGCACCGCGGCAACCGGCACGCTCGGCAACGGTCGCGCCGCGCGTGCGGCCGAGGACCACGAGGAAGAGGCGGGGCCCGCGAGCGACACCACCACGCAGGCCCTCGCGGTGCGCCCGGCGCGCCCGCGCATGCCAGATCAAAACACCGATTACGAGGACGTGCCCGCGTCGAACATGCGGCGACGGATCGCGGCCCGGCTGACCGAGGCCAAGCGCGACATCCCGCACTTCTACCTCCAGCGCCAGGTCGATGCCGCCCCGCTCCTCGCGTTCCGCGCTCGACTCAACGAGCTGCTCGGTGATCGCGGCAAGGTCTCGGTCAACGATCTGGTGATCAAGGCCGTTGCGCTCGCGCTGCGCCGCGTGCCGGAGTGCAACGCGGCCTGGGAGGGCGACTCGATTCGCAGATTCCACCGGGTCCATGTGGGTGTCGCCATCGCGATCGAGGACGGCCTCGTGACCCCCGTCGTGCGCGACGCTGATCAAAAAGGGATCGGCGCGATCGCCATCGAGGTCAAGGACCTCGCCGAGCGCGCGAAGAAGCGCGGCCTCAAGGGCCACGAGATCACGGGTTCGACGTTCACGGTGTCGAACCTCGGCATGTTTGGCATCGAGCGGTTCACCGCGATCCTGAACCCGCCCGAGGCCGGCATCCTCGCGATCGGCGCGACCCTCGACGTGCCGGTCGTCGACAAGGGTGTCGTCGTCGCCGGCAAGCGCATGACGGTCTCGATGTCGTGCGATCACCGCGTCATCGACGGTGCGCTCGGCGCGCGCTGGCTCCAGGCCTTCGCCGAGCTGATCGAGAAGCCGGAGTCGCTCGCGCTATGACCGAGCCAGCGCCTCCCTACGACCTCGTGGTCATCGGCTCGGGTCCTGGCGGCTACGTCGCCGCGATCCGCGCGGCGCAGCTCGGGCTCAAGACCGCGTGCATCGAGCGCGAGAGCCTCGGCGGCATCTGCCTCAACTGGGGTTGCATCCCGACCAAGGCCCTGCTCCGCACCGCCGAGGTCCTCGAGACGTTCCTCCACGCCAAGGACTTCGGGATCACCGTCGGAGACGTCAAGCCGGACTTCGCCGCCATCATCGCGCGCAGCCGCGGCATCGCCGAGAAGACGAGCAAGGGCATCGGGTTCCTGTTCAAGAAGAACAAGATCGACTCGATCGCGGGCACCGCGAAGCTCCTGCCTCGCGCCAGAGGGGCCGCGGGATCGAGCTGGCGCACGGCCGCGGCCGGAGCGCCGCACCAGATCTCGGTGACCGCCAGCGATGGCGGCAACCGGACGGTCCTGGCCAAGCACGTGATCCTCGCGACCGGCGCGCGCGCTCGCTCGCTGCCCGGCATCGTGCTCGACGACCACCGGATCATCGAGTATCGCCGCGCGATGACGCTGCCGGCGCGGCCGAAGTCGATGGTCGTGCTCGGCGCGGGCGCGATCGGCGTCGAGTTCGCATCGTTCTATCGCGCGCTCGGGAGCGAGGTCACGATCGTCGAGTTCATGCCGCGCATCGTGCCGAACGAAGATCCGGACATCTCCAAGGAGCTCGCGCGCGCGTTCGACAAGCGCGGCATCAAGCTGCTCGTCGACTGCAAGCTGACCTCTGCGAAGCCCGGCGCCGACAAGGTCGTGATGACGGTCGAGCCGAAACCGGCCCCCGGGGCGCCGTCGCGCGATGCCGCAGAGTCCGCGATCACGCTCGAGGCCGAGATCCTGCTCGTCGCCGTCGGAGTCGCCGCGAACACCGAGAACCTCGGGCTCGCCGATCACGGGATCCAGCTCGACCGCGGCTACATCAAGGTCGACCAGGACAACCGGTGTGGCGACAACCTGTGGGCGATCGGAGACGTCATCGGGCGCGGGCTCGCGCATGTCGCATCCTCCGAGGGCGTGTTCGTCGCCGAGCTGATCGCAGGGGTCCATGCCGAGCGCGTCCGTTACGACGCGATCCCGGCGTGCACCTACTGTTCGCCTGAGATCGCGTCCGTCGGGCTGACCGAGGACAAGGCACGCGCCCAGAACGTGCCGATCAAGGTCGGCAAGTTCCCGTTCTCGGCGCTCGCCAAGGCCCGCGCCGCTGGCGACACCACGGGCTTCGTGAAGGTGATCTGGCACGCCGAGACCGGAGCGCTCGTCGGCGCGCACCTCATCGGACCCGCGGTCACCGACCTGATCGCCGAGCTGACGCTCGCGAAGACCACCGAGGTCAACGCCGAGAGCCTGCTCGCCACGATCCACGCCCACCCGACGTTCGCCGAGACGATCAAGGGCGCGACCGAGGCCGCGCTCGGCGCCGCGATCGACCTGTGACCTAAGGGACCGCGAAAGGACAACTCGGTCGTCCTCGCGGCCGATCCATCCCGGCTAGCTTCGTTGCTCCTCGGTCCCGTACCGACGGGTACGCGCCCTCGTGGGTTAGCGCCGGCGGCGAACCGCGAGCCCGAGCACCAGCGCCCCGAACGCGAGCGGTGCCCAGGGCGTGCCGCGCCCGCTGCTGCAGCATCCGCTGCTGTCGGGCAGCCAGCACCGCCCACCGTTCCCCATGTTGAGGCACTCGAGGCCCTCCGGGCACGTGCTCGTGCCGGATCCACGACAGTCTTCCGTGCAGAAGCTCTCGCCATCGATCGTGTCGCACCGTGCGTTCGCGCAGAACTGATCGTACTCGCAGGCATCGCCGGTGACGCCCGTGGGTGGATCCCAGAAGCACTTGCCGACCTCGCAGTGCTGCCCGGCCGCGCACGTGTCCGCGGTCTCGCACGGCGCGCCCTTGGTGACGGTGACCGTGGTCGCGGTCGTGGCGACGTCGAGATCGTCCTTCGCGACCACCACGATGTCGATCACGCCATCGGGCACCTCGGCCGGCAGGGTCAGCGGGTAGTCCGTCGTCGGCTGCCCGGTGGGTCCGAACGCCGCGCCGGGGACGGACAGCCAGCGGTAGCCGTTCAGCCACAACTCGACCGTCTCGACGCCCCGGGGAGCACCGGCGAGCGCATGGATCACGCTGCCGTTCGCGATCGCAGCGCCAGCGACCGGCGAGAGCACGCTGACCGTCGGGGCCGTGTTGGAGGTAGCCTCGCCGATCACCGTCGACAGCCACTCGTGCGAGTTCTGCTGGTTGCTGCACCGGCACGGGCGGGCCTCGTACTCGCCGCACTTCGCCACCTCGTCGCGAAAGAACTTCTGTCCGCCACAATCACTGCGGTAGGTCATCGGATCGTTGCACGCCGAGACCCCATCGAACCGCTCGAACGCGTGATCGAGCCCGTAGGTGTGACCGACCTCCTGCGCCGCGGTCCAGCAGATCTCGTGGGCGCGCTCGAACGGGTCGGTGAACATGTTGGCGAACGAGAACGAGATCGCGTGATCGACGGGATTGCAGTTGGCCATGATCGGCGCGAACCCGCTGAAGTCACTGCTGACGCCGATCTCCTGCGCCGTCCCGGCGACGATCGCCTCGTTGTAGTCGACGGTCGGGGCGGGCTGGACGTCGGTGACGGTCACGGCATACGGCGAGTAGACGTCCTTCATGCACTGCAGCACCTCGGCCCACTCGGCGTCTCCCCACGCGAACTCGGTGACCGCGTGCGTGCCGCCGGTCGGGATCGTCGACGTGTGGGTCCGCGCGTCGTCGATCGTGCCGAACTTGATCGTGCAGCCGCCGACACAGCGGTTGACGAAGATCGTGTTCGGGACGACGTCGATCGGCGCCGACGCCGCAGGGATGACGACCAGGCCGGTCTTGCGCGGGGTCGCCGTGGCGGTCGAGGGGCCCACCGCGACCAGCCACCCGATGACCAGCGACGTGAGCCCCCCCATGGCCTGCGAGGGTCGTCTGAGGTGACTCCTCGGTTCCGTGCCGACTGCGGTTCGTCGCGGAGTCATGGTCAGAGGACACCTCTCGGTTGCCGCTGGTTGCGTCTTCGGAGCCCGCCTGTCACCACCTGTCACCTCGACCATGGACCATGGAACCAAGGAACCGATCGCGGCACAACCTGATTCGCCGGCGCACGGCTGCCGGTGCGAGCAGGTTGTTTCCATCTCCCCCCCGGTGAGGTATCTCTCCACAGATGTCCGAGACCCGCGTGCACCTGCCGGTGGTCGGCCAGCCCGAGCCAGATCTCGCCGATCTCGCGGCTCCGGCCGCCGCACCGAGGCGCCGTCACCCCGAGTGGATCCGGGCCACGCTACCGACGAAGCCCGCGTTCTTCGAGCTCCGCGCGATGGTCAAGGAGCTCGAGCTTCACACCGTGTGTGAGAGCGCGAGCTGCCCGAACATCGGCGAGTGCTGGACCCGCCGTGCGCTGACGATCATGATCCTCGGCGACATCTGCACGCGGTCGTGCAGGTTCTGCGATGTCACCACCGGCCGGCCGCTGCCCGTCGACCCCGATGAGCCGCGCCGCGTCGCCGAGATGCTCGGCAGGCTAACGCTCGAGCACACGGTGATCACCTGCGTCGATCGCGATGATCTCGCCGACTTCGGCGCGGCTCACTGGGCGGAGACGATCCAGCGCGTCAAGCAGGCATGCCCCGCGATGACGCTCGAGGTCCTGGTCGGTGACTTCAAGGGCAACACGGACCACGCCGACATCGTGCTCGACGCCGATCCGGACGTGTTCGCGCACAACCTCGAGACCGTGCCGCGGCTGTCGCGCCAGGTCCGGGTCCAGGCGAGCTACCCGCGGAGCTACAAGATCCTCGAGCACGCTCGCAAGCGCGACGCGGTCACGAAGACCGGGTTGATGCTCGGCCTGGGTGAGACCCGCGAAGAAGTCGAGACGGTGCTGCGCGAGCTCGCGGGGCTCGGCGTCGACATCGTCACGCTCGGCCAGTACCTGTCCCCGAGCAAGCAACACCTCGCGATCGAGCGCTACGTGCATCCGACCGAGTTCGCCGAGCTCGAGCAGCTCGCGCGTGAAGCCGGCATCACGCACGTCGTCGCCGGACCGCTCGTCCGCTCGAGCTACCACGCCGATGGCCAGGCCCAGCTTGTCCGCGAGCTCCGCGCGGCCAAGGGTCTGGCGCAGATCACCTGACCCGGCGCGACCGATCCGCACTACAGCAGATCGACGACGAGCTTCGTCACCAGCGCGCCCGAGACGACGAGCACCATGATCCGGATCAGCTTCGCGCCGCCCCTGATCGCGAGGCGCGCACCGACGACGCCTCCGAGCAGCTGGCCGCACGCCATCGGGATGGCGACCTCCCACGCCACCGTGCCGGCGATCGCGAACGACGTCACCGACGCGAGGTTCGACGCGAAGTTCACGACCTTGGCGTCCGCGGTCGCGTGCGGGAGGGTCTTGCCGCAGAACGCCGAGAACCCGACGATCAAGAACGTCCCGGTCCCCGGGCCGAAGAAGCCGTCGTAGGCGCCGATCACGAACGCGAGCACGCCCGCGAACAGCAGGAAGCGGCGCGCACGGTCGCCGATCGACTCCTCGTCGGCGGGCCTCGGCTTGCGCACCACGAGCAACACCGCCGCGCCGATCAGCATCGCGATCACGACCGGGCGCAGCGCATCCTTGTCGATCAGCAACACGAGCTGGGCACCGATGGCCGAGCCGACGAGCCCCAGCGGGAACGTCCACCCCGCTTGCCTGCGATCGACCCGGTCGGCGCGCCAGAACGCGAACAGCGCCGCCCCCGAGCCCCACACGCTCTGGCCCTTGTTCGTCCCGAGGGCCACGTGCGCGGGCAGCCCGGCCATCAACAGCGCGGGCAGCGTGATGAGCCCACCTCCGCCGGCGATCGCATCGACGACCCCCGCGAGGAACGCGGTGACGGCGAGCAGCGCGATGACCCCGGGTGCCACGCGCCGCACGCTAGCACCGCCGCGGGATCGCGGGCGCACGCTATGCTGATCGAGTGCGAGTCACCGTGGTAGGCGCAGGCATCATCGGGCTGACAACCGCGTTGACCCTCGAGGAGCACGGCCATGACGTGCGCATCGTCGCCGCGGGGACCGGTGCCGTCACCACCTCGGCGATCGCCGGGGCGATCTGGTTCCCGTATCGCGCCGGCCCTCCGGCCCGGGTCGCCGCATGGGCCGCGCGCACCCGGACGTGGCTCGAGCAGCTCGCGCGCGAACGCATGGCGGGGATCGACGTGCTGACCGGCTACGAGATCACCGCGACCGCGCCCGCACCGCCTTGGTGGGCCGCAAACATCGCGGTCGAGCGCGCCCCCGCCCCGGTCACCGGCGCGCCGCAGGCGTGGCGATTCAGCGCGCCTCGAGTCGAGCCATCGCTGTTCTTGCCGTGGCTCACCGCCCGGATCCGAGCGCCGATCGAGCGCCGCGTCGTCCTCGATCTCGCGGCGGAGCCCGGCGATGCCGTGATCGACTGCACGGGTCTCGCGGCGCGCGAGCTCGCGCCCGACGACTTGCTCTACCCGTTGCTCGGCCAGGTCGTGATGACCGAGCCCGGTGAGGTCGATCGCACGATCAGCGTCACCGATGATCGCGATCCCGAGGCGATCTTCTACCTGATCCCTCGCCGCGACACGCTCGTGCTCGGCGGCTGCTCGCGGCCGTGGCCACCCGGCGCTCCACCCGAGATCGATCCCGAGCTCACCTGGCGCATCCTCGATCGAGCGCGCAGGCTCGGGCTGGCGATCGGCGCTGTCCGCGAGGTGCGGGTCGGGCTCCGGCCGTACCGCCTCGAGGTCCGGCTCGAGCGCGACGCCACCCACCACCACGTGATCCACAACTACGGTCATGGCGGCGCGGGCTTCACGCTCGCGCGCGGGTGCGCCGAGGAGGTCTGCGCGCTCGTCGCAACCGCTACTTGATCACGCCGGCGAAGTGCAGCACGGCGACGGCCGCGACCAGGGCGAGCACCGCGGCGATCACCAACCAGACAAGCTTCGACGATGGCTTGCGATCGGCGACGCTCGCCCCGAATCGCTGTGGCTGGCGCACGGTGGCACTGGCCGAGCTGTCGGCGGAGGGCTTGACGAGCTCGGCCTTGTCGGTCTTCGCCTTGCTGGCGCCGACCCCTCGGGTGGTCGAATCGGGCTTCGCGGACCACGCATCGTCGCGCACCTGGACCGTCGTCGGATCGTCGTCACCTGCCCGGCCCGGCTTGCTGCTCTCGATCGCGAACGGCTTTGCGGACGGCTTCTTCTCGATCTTCGGGGGCACCGGGGGCATCGGGGGCCCCGAGATCGCGGTGACCTCGGCCGAATCGGCGCCGATCCCGGACGGACGGCTGGCGCTGACGTTGCGCGGATCATGCATCCGCAGCGGCGCCTTGTCGTGCGGCATCTCCTCCATCGCGAGCACGGAGGGATGGACGAGGCCCTGCGTCAGGCAGCGCTCCCACGCCTCACGGAGACCCTGCTCGGCCTCGGACGCGTCCTTGAACCGCGTCCGATCCGAAGGCTGGAGCGCCGTCATCGTCACGGCCGCGAGCGGCTCGGGGATCGACGCGTCGTGCCGCGTCGGCGGCGGGGCGTTGCCCTGCACCACGTAGCTGTTGGTGGTCTTCGTGTCGGGTCCCTCGTAGGGGATGCGCCCCGAGAGGAGCTCGTAGAACACCGCGCCCCAGGCGAACACGTCAGCCTGCGGCGTGTAGCGACCCTCTCGGATCGCCTCGGGTGGCGAGTAGCCGGGCGTCCCCATGAAGATGCCCACCTGGGTCAGATCCGAGTCGGGCATGCGCGCGATCCCGAAATCGGCGAGCTTCCACCGGTTATCGCCCGCGTGGAGCACGTTCGCCGGCTTGACGTCGCGATGGACGATCCGCTGGCGATGCGCGAACGACAGCGCCGACGCCAGGTCGAGCGCGATCTGGACACTCCGGGCGAGCGAGAACCGCACACGATCCAGGCGATCCGCCAGCGACTCGCCCGGCAGGTACTCGAGCACCATGAACGGCGCGCCCGATTCCTCGTCGACGCCGACGTCGAAGATCGTCACGATCGCGGGGTGCTGCATCTTCGCCGCGGCCTTGGCCTCGCGCTGAAAGCGCTCGAGGAATGCCGATCGAACGCGGCGACCTTGCCCCTGCGGCGAGCTGATCGTCTTCACCGCGACGACGCGGTCGAGCAGCGGATCGCGTGCCTTGTAGACCACGCCCATCGCGCCCTTGCCGATGGTCTTGATGACCTCATAGCGACCGATTCGCTGGCGGGGCTCCTCTGCCCCCGGCGCCATACCGGGAGGCGCCTCCCCGCGAAGACGTGTCGCACTACGAGGCCGTGCCAGCGGCTCATCGCTCATCGGCTTGGAAAGCTTAACACGACCCGGCGCTTACCATGCGGTTGCCGGCCTCAGGGTCGTTGGGTACGGCTGGACCCCGGCACCCGTGACCCCGCGGGCACGCTGGTGGTCACGAACGCGTTACCGCCGATCACCGATCCCTGGCCGATGATGGTCTCGCCGCCCAAGATCGTCGCATTGGCGTAGATCACCACCTCGTCCTCGATCTTCGGGTGGCGGCGCTTGCCGGGCTCGGGGCGGGTCTCGCCCTGGGGCACCGTGAGCGCCCCCAGGGTGACGCCCTGATAGATCCGCACCCGCTTGCCGATCTGCGTGGTCTCCCCGATCACGACCCCGGTTCCGTGGTCGATGAAGAACGATGCGCTGATCTCGGCGCCGGGGTGAATATCGATCCCGGTCCGGCGGTGGGCGAGCTCGGTCATCATCCGGGGGATGACGATGCTGCCCTCGCGCAGCAACGCGTGCGCGATCCGGTACACCGTGATCGCGTAGGTCCCGGGGTAGCAGAACAAGATCTCGTCGACGCCCGTCGCCGCCGGATCGCTCTCGTAGGCGGCATGCAGATCGAGCCGAACCTGCGCGCGCAGCTCCGGCAGGTGGGACAGAAAGCGATCCGCGATCACGTCGGCCTTGCCGGCGCACTCGGAGCACTCGAGCTCGCTCTGCCCCAGCCGCTGCTGCCGCTTGTGGTGCATCGCGCGATAGATCTGAACGTACAGGTTCGTTCGCAGCGCGCTGACGCGTGCCCGAACGATTTCACGGAGCACCGGCGCCGGTCCCGTCATGTCCGGTCCCACGTAGCCCGGAAACAGCAGCGCGCGGCATTCCTCGACGATGTGCTCGACCTCTGCCTCGCTCGGCAGCTCGTAGCTGCCGATATGCTGCATCTCCTGCGCTTGGGGATCGAAGTACATCCCCAGCAACTCGTCTGCCACCGTGTCGATCGACGACCGGGCCTCGCCCTTGACGTGCAGCATCCTGCGTTCGGAGATCCGTTCCGAGCTCATGCTTCAAGAACTAGCATGTAACCGTGACCGCCACGTCACCGCCGCGATCGGCACGGGGCGCTCGTGCCAGCACGCGAACCCCTCCCGCATGGGTCTCGACGATCTCCGACACGCCATCGAACCGGAGATCGAGCACGCGCCCGACGAGGTGCGCGGTCACCCCACAGCGCGCACACGGCGTCTTCGCGAGCATGCCCGGCAAGCCCTCTCGCTGCCACTGCTCGCCACGCGTCGGGTAGCGGTGCGGCGCAGGGGCGATATCCGCCGGCGGCCATGGCTCGTCCCACGGCCATGGATTGGCGGCCGGATTGGCCACCACGGTCACCCCGCCCCGCCCGGTGAGCGCGGCGCCCATCGGCGTGAACCGCTCGGTGGAGGTGTGCGGTGTATGGAAGCCGTCGTAGCAGATGAGCGTCGCGATGCGCCCCATGGGGGTCTCCACGATCGGCAGGCGCGGGGCATCCCCGCGCGTCAGCCCGAGCCCCTTCGGCGCGCCATCCTCCATCCCCGGCACCAGGTTGACCTTGTCCGTGGTCGCGACGCAGCGGCCGTCGGGAGCGAACAGCAGCGACGCGTTCGTCAGGTCTCCGTTGGCAGCGAGCCGGAGGTGAGACCCGGCGACGATGTAGGCATCGAGACGCCTGGCGAGCGGGCCAAACACCCCGCGCAAGAACCGCTCGCCATCGGGAGCCAGGGCCGCGAGCACCGCGTGACGCGGATGCAGCACGCGCGTGCTGATCACCCCGCGCAGCACGTCGAGCGGCCGGCGAATGGCCGAGGCAACGAGCGCCCCGCCGAGGGTCTTCGCCCGATGCGCAGCAGGTGGCCCGATCGCGAGCAAGGCCAGGTGGCCGGCGAGCTCGGGGAACACGATCAGCCGCGCGTCGGCGGGGCCGGCCGCCGCGACCGCGCGGGTCGCGGCCTGCTCGAGATGGCGCCGGTACACCTCGCCCGAGACGAGCACGTCGTTCGAGACCTCGAGCTGGACTGCGATCAGGGCTGCCTGCATCACTCGCCTTCGTCCGCGCGCCCGACGCGCGGGGTTGGTTCGGGGGCCTGGTTGATCTTGCGGATCACGTCGTCGAGCTTGGCCTCGGGGATCGTGACCCGCGTCGGCATGCCGCCGCCGATCTCGAATAGCGCGACGAAGTCCCAGCCGGAGTCGAACGCAGCCGCGATCGTCAGCATCCCCGAATCGCGCACGATCGAGACCGGCGCCTTCTGCTGACCCGCGAGCAGGAGGTCGGTCTTGTCGAACTGGCCCGACATCCCCGCCGTGTCGACGACCGCCACGCGGCCTCGGATGGTGAACTGGTTGGAGAGCGCGCGGGTGTGCGCATCCCGCCGCTCGAACTCCGCGGCGGCATCGCCTATCAGATCGTGGTGGACGCCTGGCTTCATCCCACCGACGAGGTACTGGACCACCGCGCGCTTCAGCTGATCGTCCCGGAACCTGGCGCGCAGCGCGCGATCGATCCGCGTCGCGATCGGCCCGGGCGTTCCGACCCGGGTGTCGATGCAGCGCGCATCGGCGTCGGCGCCGGCGTACGGCTCCTTGCCTTCGAGGATCCACTTGGCCGCGGCGTAGAGCCCGTCGAGATCGACGTGCGTGCAGACGCAATCGACCGGTCCGGTGTGGCGAACGAGCTCGGGAGTGACCATCTCGGGGCACGCGCCGTGCTCCGCCTTGGTGGCGAGCACGAACCGCGGGTCGCCCCGGTAGTCGGCATGCTTCTCGTGGTCGTGGTGATCGACCCAGGCGGCGAGCCGATCGCCCAGCCCGTCGAGGAACGGGCGCGTCGTCAGCTCGAACGAGATCGAGGCCCCGATCGTCGCGGCGAACGCGATGTCGAGGACGACCACCCGACCATGCAGCTTCTCGGCTCGCGGCAGCAGGCGAGGCGAGGCGAACCAGAGCTGCGGCAGATGCACGGCTCCACCATACCCCACTCGTCGCGCGTCTCCGTCGGATTGGCTCCGACTCATCGGTGCTGGCGAGTCGATCACTTCGGACAGTTCATCGTCGCGGTCCAGCCGTCATGCAGGTAGACCTGTCGCACCGTCCCTCGATCACCGCACTGCGCCGCACCAGGGACGATCAGACACAACGTGCGCTCGCCGCCGTCGGAGACGAGCGCAGTCCGCCGGCCTGGGGCGACCTGGCCGACCTGGGAACCATCGACCCAGACATCCACCGCATCGGGGCACCTCGTGTTGTCGATGTAGAACGTCGCGCGTGGCTTCGGCCGGGTCGGCTGCGTCTGAGGGATCGTGTCGGGCTTGTCTTCCTCGATGATCCGGTAGCGCGCTGGGTCGGCGACCGCGGCGGCGAGCAGCTTGTCGTTGCAGCCGATCAGCCGCAGCTCGGGGACGAGGCCCCTCGCCCACTCCGCTCGCAGCTCGCCAACGTCCGCGAGCGCCGTCCGGAACGACCGCCTCGCCTGGTTGACCTGGGCGCGTGCATTCGGCAGCAACGCAGCCGTCGCACCGATCTCGTCGTGGCGCGCGATGAACCGGTACGCGGCCTCGAGCTCGCCGCCGATCCGCTCGTAGTGCCGGAGCTCGTCCTGGGCGCTCGCCCACAGCGGCGCGACGCGACCGATCGGGCACATCCGGGATGCCGTCGGATCCAGCGGCTTCTTCGTCGGTGCGTAAGGCCCCTTGCCGAGTGCACCGAGCAGCTTGAGGAACTGATCCTGGTAGGCCGCGCGCGAGGTCGCCATCTGCTGTTGCGCCGCGGCAAACCGATCGAGCGCCTCGACGATCGCCTGGGCGTCCCCCCACGGTCGCACCAGCTCCGGCGTGTAGGTCAGCGTCACGCTGCCACCCGCGTCGAGCTGACCGAGCGCCGCACGCGCCGCCGCGAGCCCGGGCGCCGCCGCGATCGACTCCTGCAGCTTCTCGCGCGCCAGCTTGCGCTCGCCGGTCATCGCGTGCGCGACACCGGCGAGGTAGAGCAGCTGGCCATCGCGCGGCCACGCGAGGAGCGCACGCTCGAGTTGCCGGAGCGCGGTCTGGGGATCCTTGCGCCCGAGCTCCGCCGCGATCATCCCGCGCCAGGAGATCACCACGCGCGGCGCCTGGACGACCGCGCGCCGCAGGTACCAGGCCGCATCATTGGGACGATCCTGCACCAGGGCGATCGCACCGAGCGCCGTCTCGGTCGCCGGCAGATCGTCGCGGAACTTCTGCAGGCTGTTGTAGATCCGGATCGCCTCGGGCATCCGGCCCGCATCGAACAGCGTCTGCGCCGCGGCGAAGCCCGGCAGGCTCGAGTCGGGCGCCAGCTTGCCTGCGCGGGCGTACCAGCCGAGCGCACCCTCGAGATCGTTCAACCGCCGCTTGGCATCTCCGATCCGGATGAACAGCGCCAGGTCGTTCGGCCGCGCCACCGCGATCTGCTCGAGTGCCGCGGTGGCACGGTCCCAGCGGTTGATCGAGCCATAGGCGGTCGCGAGGTCTGCCTTGACCTCCAGATCGAGCGGAGCACGGGCCGCGATCGCCTCGAGCTCGGAGACCAGCTTGGACGTGTCGCCGTGTGATGCATGGATCAGCACCAGCACGCGGCGAGCCGGCAGGTGATCGGGCTGTTTCGTCGTCACCTGCGTGAGCTGGCGCTCGGCCCCGTTCGCATCGCCGGTCTGCCAGAGCGCCGTGCCGAGCTCGTAGCGGGCATCGAGATCCCACGGCTTGCGCGTGACGAGCTTCCTCAGAAGGTCGCGCGCCACATCTGGCTTGTTGCCACGCGCAGCACCCGTGGCGGCCGCGCGGAGCGACGCGATGTCGTCGGGGGCGAGATCGTTCGCGTAGGCGAACTTGCTGGCAGCACGCGCGGCGTACCGCGGATCTCCACCGGCCTTGGGATCGAGGGTGGACAGCGCGAGGTAGAGCTCGCCGAGCAAGCGTTGCGCCTCGAAGCACTTCGGATCGATGAACACCGCGCGCTCGAAGTCGTGCTCGGCTGCCTTGAGGTTGACGGCGCCGAGCGCGCCGGTGAGCTGGCCGAGCCCGCGGGACATCAGGTTGACGGCGTAGATATCGGTCGCGAGCGGACGGGCCAACCGCGCTGCCCGCGCGAGGTCGATCTGCACGGCCCCGCCCTTGGACCACACCTCGGCGAGCGCCTCTCCGAGCAGCTGGTGATAGGTCTTCGGATCTCCCGTGCGTTGCGCCTCGGCCGCGACCACGGCAGTGGGCGGTTTGCCCGGGGTCACCTTCCACAGCGTGATCGCGAGCCGCAGGTTCCAGTTCGGGCGATCGACCCAGCCGGTGATGACCCACGTCGCGTGGCGCTCGACCCCGAAGGCCGCGACCGGCTCGGGCTCGGGCAAGATGGTCGTCCCACCGACGTGGAACGTGCCTCCGGTCGGCTCGAGACCGAGCACATCCTCGGTCTTCTCGGAGATCTCGAAAGGCGCACCGGCGACCAGCCAGTCGAATGCCCGGACGTTCGCGTGGTTCTCGAACGGGGAGACGGCGAACCGTGCCGGGCTCGGCTGCCACGGCGGGACATCGCTCGACTCGACGGCGGAGCTGCCCGCCGGCTTGATCGCGCTCCCACTGCCGCTGCCACTGCCAGCGCCCGTGGGCTGGGCTGCGGCGGACCGCCCCACGATCGCGAGGACCGCGAATGCGTGCAGCCAGCGCCAGGACCCCATACACTCAGCATACCGTGGCTGAGTCGAGGCGACCGCAGGTACTCAGGCCCGTACGGTTCGTTTCGGGCATCCTGGGGATCGGGTGCGGGACGGTCTTGGTGTACTTGGCCATCGAGGCGGGCGGATCCACCCCTCAGCTCGTGTTTCGACACGCGACCGCGTTCAGCATGGTCGTCTCGGGAGCGATCGTGGCGTGGACCGGCCTGCCGCGGTGGGCGCGCGGGCTCTCGATCGTGTTCTTTCGCCTGATGTTCCTGCTGATGATCTACGGCGCCTCGCTCGGCGCTTCCATCATCTACTTCGCGGTCAGCACACTGAACGAGGAGCTGCCCAAGGACCTGTCTCAGCTCCTCGATTACCAGCCGAACCGCAAGAGCGTCGTGCTGTCCTCGGACGGCGAGGAGGTCGGCACGTTCTCGATCGAGAACCGCAGGATCGTCGCGCTCGACCGGATGCCCGCGCACTTGCCCGCTGCGTTCCTGTCCGCCGAGGACCGCCGATTCTACTCGCACAAGGGCTTCGACCTGATCGGCATCACCCGCGCGGCGTGGACCAACCTCCGATCCGATGGCAACATCAAGCAGGGCGGCTCGACGATCACGCAGCAGATCATCAAGCAGACGCTGCTGGTCTCCGAGGAGTCGGTCGGCGCGCTCGGGCTGACCTCCGCGCAGTACGAGAAGGTCCGCAAGGCGCAGAAATACA
>JAGSPR010000633.1 GCA_018262455.1 Deltaproteobacteria bacterium
ACCCTCTCGCTCGATCTCGGCTCGGTCGAGCCGTCGCTCGCCGGCCCGTCGCGCCCGCAGGATCGGGTGCCGCTCAAGAGCTCGCGCCGGTCCTGGCGACGCGCGGTCAGCGGGATCCTCGGCGACAAGGCCAGCGCGAACGCCACCGCGATCGAGGCGTGGTCCAACGAGGGCAGCGAGGCCGCCGCCCCCGGCGCGCTCGCCACCACCAAGGAGGTCACCACCGATCAGGGCACGTTCACGGTCGGCCACGGTTCGGTCGTGATCGCGGCGATCACCAGCTGCACCAACACCTCGAACCCGTCCGTCCTGATGGCGGCCGGCCTGCTCGCCCAGAAGGCCGTCGCGAAGGGCCTGCGCTCGAAGCCGTGGGTCAAGACCTCGCTCGCGCCCGGTTCGCAGGTGGTCACCGACTACCTCACCGAGGCCGGCGTGATGAAGGACCTCGAGAGCCTGCGCTTCCACCTCGTCGGCTACGGTTGCACCACCTGCATCGGCAACTCCGGACCGGTCCACGACGCGATCGCCGGCGCGATCAAGGACGGCAACCTCGTCGTCTGCTCGGTGCTGTCCGGCAATCGCAACTTCGAGGGCCGCGTGAACCCTGTGGTGCGCGCGAACTACCTCGCCTCGCCGCCGCTCGTGGTCGCCTACGCCCTCGCTGGCACCATGAACATCGATCTCGAGACCGAGCCGCTCGGCACCGGCAGCGACGGCAAGCCCGTGTTCTTGCGCGACATCTGGCCCTCCCCCGCCGAGGTCGCCGAGCTCATGCGCAAGGCCATCAAGCGCGACCAGTACGTCCAGCGCTACGCCCACGTCCTCGATGGCGACGCCGAATGGCGCAGCCTCCAGATCCCCGCCGGCGACACGTTCACGTGGGACGACAAGTCGACTTACATCCGCAAGCCGCCGTTCTTCGACGACCTCGGTCCCACCCCCAAGCCGCTCACCGACATCGCCGGCGCCCGCATCCTCGCCATGCTCGGTGACTCGGTCACCACCGATCACATCTCACCCGCCGGCAACATCGCCAAGGACGGCCCCGCCGCCCGCTACCTCCAGGCGCACGGCGTCAAGCCCGCCGACTACAACCAGTACGGCGCTCGCCGCGGCAACCACGAGGTCATGGTGCGCGGCACGTTCGCCAACATCCGGCTCAAGAACCTGATGCTCGACGGCGTCGAGGGCGGCTACACGAAGTACTTCCCGAAATCCGGCGCCGCCACCGAGCAGCTCGCGATCTACGACGCCGCGATGAAGTACGAGGCCGATCACGTCCCGCTCATCGTGCTCGCCGGAGACCAGTACGGCACCGGCAGCTCGCGAGACTGGGCCGCGAAGGGAACGCTCCTGCTCGGCGTCCGCGCCGTGATCGCCAGGAGCTTCGAGCGCATCCATCGCTCGAACCTGATCGGCATGGGCGTGCTCCCGCTGCAGTTCGAGCCCGGCCAGGACGCCGCCTCGCTCGGGCTCACCGGCAACGAGCTGATCTCGATCGAGGGCATCGCCGCCGGCGTCACGCCCAAGAAGAAGCTGACCGTCCGCGCCGCGGCTCCTGGCAAAGAGCAGACGTTCACCGTGATCGCTCGCGTCGACTCACCCCAGGAGGTCGAGTACGTCGCCCACGGCGGCATCCTGTCGTACGTGCTCCGCCAGCGCGCCGCCGCGCTGAAGTAGCGAACGCTCGGCCCCTCACTTCTTGAGGACCCGCAGGAGCGCCGGGTTGCGGGGACGAGGCAAGAGCCCCCACGCCTTCGCCCTCTCGGCGAACGTCGACTTGGCCATCCCGAGGTGGCTCGCGGCGGCGCGGATGGTGCCGTGGGTCACCAGCGCCTGCTCCATCGCACCGCGCATGATCGCCTGGTACGGCACGAGCGGCTGCTCGCGATCGCGCGCCCCTGGCAGCGTCCGCCCGAAGCGCATCTCGGGGAAGAAGTCCGCCGGCGTGAGCTCGGCGCCTCCGAGGGTGACCGCCCGCTCGACCGCGTGGCGAAGCTCGCGGACGTTGCCCGGCCAGGTGTAGCCGAGGAGCGCCGCCCAGGCCTCCTCGGTGACGCGCTTGGCGCCGTGCTCGGGGGCATTCTCGCGCAGCATGATCTCGACGAGCTCGATCAGATCACCCATGCGCTCGCGCAGCGGCGGCATCACGAGGACCACGGTGGCGAGTCGATGATAGAGGTCGACGCGGATGCGCGACGCTTCGGTCCCGAGCCCATCGAGGCGGTTGGTGGCCGCGATGATGCGGACGTCCACCGCTCGCTCGTGGGTGCCGCCCACCCGCCGGACGTGCCGGGTCTCGAGCGCGCGCAGCAGGTGCGGCTGGAGCTCGAGCGGCAGCTCGCCCAGCTCGTCGAGAAACAGCGTCCCACCGTGCGCCTCGACGAAGTAACCATCGCGCTCTGCGTGCGCGCCGGTGAACGAGCCCTTCTCGTGGCCGAACAGCTCCGAGCCGACCAGCTCGCGCGGAATGCCGCCGCAGTTGACCGGGACGAAGTTGCCCTGCGACCGCCTCGAGCCCTCGTGGACGATGCGGGCCAGCAGGTCCTTGCCGGTGCCGGTCTCGCCCACGATCAGCAAGTTGCAGTCGGTCTGCGCCGCGCGGAGCGCCTGAGCGACGGTTGCCCGCAGCCCAGGATCATGCCCCCGCAACAGCTCGATCGCGCGCGTGTGGCTTGCACCCGGCGCGGCGACCGCGACCAGCGTGGTCCGTCCGAGCTGGAGGTAGGAGCCGACCCGCAGCTCGGCACCTTCGACCGGATTACCGTCGACATGGGTGCCGTTGCGCGATCCGCGATCGCGGACCAGCAGCGCCCCACCCGCCCGACGATCCAGCGTGCAGTGCGTGCTCGACACATACGGATCATCGATCACGAGGTCACAACTGGCGCTCGACCCGATCACCCAGCGGCGACCGGTCGCCTCCAGCGGGTGTTCCGATCCACTCCGGGTCGCGCGAAGACCGACGACGACGGTCGAGCGACGGGTATCAGGCGCGAGGGCTTGGGTACGGCTCGGATGAAAGGTCATGGGTTCGGTGCTCCTTCGAAAGTTGGGCCTGGGTCTGTCGAACGTTGCCGGCGCCGGTTGCGCGGTATTTCGAACAACGTGCCGTCGCAACCACGCGAACCTTCGTGACCCGTTGTCCGGAGTGTCCGACGACCGGACCGTCCCGGACCGACTCGCGACCCCAGAGGCGCGAACCGTCAGGTCGGTGACGACGGCGATCCGCGGCGCTCG
>JAGSPR010000634.1 GCA_018262455.1 Deltaproteobacteria bacterium
CCGCGGCCGCCCGCGTGGATCTGCGCCTTGACGACGACGACCTCGGTGCCAGCTTGCTGCTGCACCTTCGGGATCGCCGCGATCGCCTCCTCGACGCTCATCGCGGCGATGCCGATCGGCACCGGCACGCCGTACTTCCGGAACAGCTGCTTGCCCTGATACTCGTGGATCTTCACGGACCCGGGTTTATCACGACCGGAAGCGTGTCGGTGCCGACGCGGCCATCGCTGTGGTCGAACACGGCGCCGGTGATGACCGCGAGCTCGATGCACGTCACGGGAGTCGTCGGTGCCGCCGCCGGCGCCACGCACGCGATCGTGGCATTGCCCAGACCTCCCTGCACGACCGCGTGGTGATCGCCCGGCTCGTAGAGCTCGAGGCCGTTGTCCGTGGCATCCATCCCGATCGGCGACAGCCCCGAGGTCACGAGATCGATCGACCGCCTGGCGCGCGCCTCGGCCTCGGCGCGGGTCGTGGGCCGCGGGCCGGGCTTCGGCTCCTGCGTCGCGATCCACTCGCCCACGAGCGGGCCGCGGAACAGCCACAGGGTCGCCGCATCGGCGTCGATCCGACCGCGGACGATCACCTCGATCGCGCGACCGACCGGCCACCACAGCTGGGTCGCGTTCGCTCCGGCGGTCGCGACATGCCAGCCGTCGCCGGACGGGCCCTCGGTTCCGGCGTACACGCTGACGCGCGGGATGCCGCCGAGAGCGTACGTGCCGTCAGCCTTCACGGGCGCGCGCACGAACCATGTGGAGTCTCCGAGCTCGACTCGGGCGAACACGCGGACGCCCCCGAGGTTGCTCGCGTTGATCTTGCCGGTGAGCACGCGGGTCGGCTGGAACCGCAGGCTCACCTCGCCGGTGCCCGCGAGGCGGGGCGCGGACCGGCTCTGCCCGAACGCGGCGATCAACGCCGTGTCGGGCTCCGCGTGGATCTCGAACTTCCCGTCGGTGGTGGTCGTGACTTCGTCGAGAGCTTCGCGCACGTCCGTCACCACTGCCAGCGGATCGCCGTGGAGCTCGCCACGCCAGGCGACGACGGTCGCGCCGGCCACGGGCTTGCCGTCGACGTCGAGCACGATGCCGGTGCGCCGGGGTGCCGTGCTCGCGGGCGTGGCGTGGGCGAGGGTCCGGTACGCGGCGCCGGCCTCGGCGTAGCTCCCGCGCGCGAACGCGATCTCGGCGCGGAGCTCCGTCAGCGGGTCGTGGCGCGGGAACGTGGCGCGCTCGAGAGCTTCCTCGGCACCGCGCACCGCGAACTGCGCGTCCTCGAGTGCGCGCGCGTCGGCGCGCAGCAGGTACAGGCGCGCCTCGACCTCTGCGGCGTACGCGGCGCGCTTGAGATCGCCGGCTGCCTCCCAGGTCCGGCGAGCGGCCTGGACCAGTGCGATCGCCGTCTTGTACTCGCGCTTGCCATAGCTCCAGCGCCCGAGCGCCGCATGGGCCTGACCTTCGATCAGCGACACCGCGCCGGCGAGCATCGGATCGTTGCCGGCGACCTCGACCGCCTTCTTCGCGTAGGTCAGGAGGGCGAGGTGCTCGGGATGCAGCTCACCTGGCTTGCGCGTGGCGCTCGGCTTCACGAGCTCGCCCATCGAGGCCTCGAGGAGGCCGACCCGCGCGACGGCGATGGACCGGACATCGTTCATCGGGCCCGCGAGCTCGATCGTCCGGTTGAACAGCTCGCGGGCGTTCGCGAGGTCGCCGCGCCGGAGGTACGCGTTCCCTCCGACCATCAGGACGTTCGGGAGGAGGGGCGCCCAGCCGATGTCGATCGCCTCCTTGTCCAGGCGATCGATCGCCTCGGCGAGCCGCGGGCTCGCCATCGTCATGTACGCACCCGCGATCACGGCGATCACGCGCGTGCGCTTGTCTGGCGGGATCGGCGGCGAGGCGATCGGCTTCGGACCGTTGCATACCGCGAGGTTCGGCAGGATGCCGTGCGCGTCGAAGAGCTCGTAGACCTGCGCGTTCGCCGACCGGAGTGCGAACGTGAGTGCGCTGACCTGATCGCGCGCATCGAGGAGGCAGCCGACGCGGGCCGTCGTCTTCGCGTCCGCCGTCGCGTTGCACGCCTCCGCGTAGCTCGCGATCCAGCGCTTGCGAAACTCGGAGAACGGATCGGCGGTGCGCGCGAACGTGTCCGCGTCGATCTCCGCCTTGCTCGCTTCGGTCCACAGCTGGTCGCGCAGGGTGTCCGACCACGCATCCGCGAACACCTTGTCCGCCGGCTCGCAGCCCGCTTTCACCACCGGCGCCTCGGTCGCGCGGCGCGTCATCAACACCGTGCCGCCGACGAGCGCCACCACGCCGAGCGCGGCGGCGGGGAGGACCCACCGCGAGCGGCGCGGGCGCTCCGCGTCCTCCAGCACGTCGAGCAGCGTGTCGAGATCCGGCCACCGCTTCTCCGGATCGGGATCGAGGCCGCGGGCGAGGGCGGCGCGCACGGCCGGCGCGAGGTTCGTCTGGAGGTTGCCGATGCCCCTCTCGGCGGACCGGCGGAGCTCGTCGATCGTTGCGCCGGTGTGCGGGCGCGCCCCGGTCAGCGCCTGCCATGCGGTGACGCAGTACGCGAACTGATCGGTGCGCGGGTCCGGATCCGCGCCGCGAAACTGCTCCGGCGCCATGTACGCCGGCGTCCCGATCATCGCGCCGGTCTGGGTCAGCGGCGAGTCGAGCACGCTGTCGGTGTGCACGTTGCCGCTCCGCATCGCCGGCGTCGGTGACGGGGCCGCATCGAGGGTCTCGTCGAGACCGGCGGCGCTGCCGAGGGTCGCCGGGACCACGGGCTCGGTGACGCCCGATGACGAATCGTCGCCGAGCCCGCGCGCGAGGCCGAAGTCGGTGACGAGGATCCGGCCCTCGTTGCTACGCAGCACGTTGTGCGGCTTGAAGTCGCGGTGGACGAGCCCGGCCGCGTGCGCTGCCGCGAGCCCACGGCCCGCCGCGAGCAGTGCGTTGATCACGTCGGCGCGCGGTGGATCCTTCTCGATCCACTCGTGGAGCGAGCTGCCCTCGACGAGCTCCATCGCGATGAAGTCACGGTCGCCTTCGGTCCCGACCTCGTAGACCGTCAGGACGTTGGGATGCTTGAGCCGCGCCATCGCGCGTCCTTCGCGGAGCAGGCGCTTGCGCAGCGACGGGTGCGCGTCGTGCCGCTTGAGCACCTTGATCGCGATCTCGCGATCGAGGTTCGGATCGTGCGCCTTCCACACGACGCCCATGCCGCCCTCGC
>JAGSPR010000635.1 GCA_018262455.1 Deltaproteobacteria bacterium
AGTCCGCAGCGCGCACCCACATTCGAGCGAGCACCGGTCGCCTGCGCGAGGATTCGAGCGCGAGCGGGGTGCGGGTCCGTCGCGCCAGCGGCCCGCGGCATTCGCGCTCTCCACCACGTTCATTCGGCGAGGTCGCTGACTGAGCGGCATCCCCGCTAGTTGCACGGAAGCTCCACGGACGACATGCCGATCCGCTCGACGCCGTCCAGCCAGCCATCGCGCCCGTTGTAGTAGACGCGTAGCTCGCCTTCACGCCGGGTCGTCGCGAACGCGTAGACAAACGCTTGCTTCCATCCCGTGCCCGTCGGTGCGAGCGGTGGCGCCGCGCAGACCTCGCGCCAGCTCACGCCGTCGGCGCTCGCCAGCACCTGGATCGCGCTCCGGCTCGCGCCGGCGCCGTCCTCGTAGATGCCATTCTCGAGAGCGACGTACTCGCCGCCGAATCGATCTTGCAGCAGCTTCATCGAACCGGCGCCCAGGTTGCGCCACGCGACGGCCGGATCGGGACCCACGAGCGGCTGCGGCTGCTTGTGATACGGCCCGTGGAGGTCAGTGGCGCGCGCGAGACCGACGTAGCGCGGCTCGTCGTAGCTGGCATCGTCGAGGTACACCGCGCCCGCGCTGTAATAGAGCCAGTACTCGCCGTCCTTCGCCATCACGAACGGGTTGCCGACCCGCGTCTGACCCTCGGTCTCCCAGTCGAGCGTCGGCTCGAGGATGGTGACGGACTCGCTCCACGACACGAGGTCGGAGCTCTCCATGATCTGGATGGTCGAGCTGTCGAGCGACGCGTACTGCTCGAACAGCAGGTAGTAGGTCGCGCCCTCCTTGTAGATGTAGGGCCGCAGGGAACCGAGCGTGAACGGCAGGTGGCCGACCTCGGTCCAGGCGAGCCCGTCGTCGGAGGTGTAGTGATAGATCGCCGTGAGCGCGTGCGCGAACATGTGCCACCGCCCGTCGGGGCTGTCCTCGGGCGTGACCACCGTCGGATCGGCGATGATCGAGTGGTTCGCCGGCGGTTCGATGAGCGGGCTGCCGGGCGAGTCGGTCCACAGGCAGAGCAGCGCGGGATCGAGGTCGGGCGCGAGCTCGCAGGTGGAGGGCTCGCTGCATCCGGCGAGCACGACCGCAACCCAGCACGCGAGCGATGAACGGATCATGGGGCCAGCTGTACGGTCACCGGCGGCCGCGCGCAGTCGTCGCGCACGCCAGATCATGTGCCGGGCGCGCCACCCGGCCGGCGGTCAGGTGACCGCCCCAGCGCGGTGCGCCCGCCGGAACTCGGTGGGCGTCGTGCCGGTCCACCGCTTGAACGCGCGGTGGAACGCGCTGACCTCGGCGAATCCGACGACGTACGCGACCTCGCTGATCGCCACGTCTTGCGTTTCGAGGCAGCGCGTCGCGACGGTGCGGCGGACGCTGTCCACCAGCTCTGCGTACGACGTGCCGAGCGCGCCGAGCTTGCGCTGGAGGGTTCGCGAGCTGACCCCGAGTTGCCGCGCCGTGCGCGCGAGGCTCGGACGGTCGTCGAGCGCGGCCCCGATCGCACGCCGGACCCGGTCGGCAAACGGATCGCCACCGGGATCTTGGTCGCCGAGCGATGCGATGTGGCGATCGAAGAAGGTCGCGAGCGAGGGCTCGGCATCGAGCACGGGCCGATCGAGCCACGATCGATCGAACACGAGCTCGTCGGCGGGCTGGCCGAACCGCACCGGCGCGGCGAAGAACCGCTCGTGCGCGCGGTGGTCTCGCGGACCCTCGGCGACGAAGTGGACCGCGCGCATCGGCCATTCGCACCCCGCGAGCTGCCGGCCTCGCGTGACGATCGTGGCGAGCAGCAGCTCCGAGGACGTCCGCGACACCGACGGCATCGCCAGGTTCCGGCACGTGACGCGCGCGAGGTCGCCGTCGACGATGACCTTCATCTCCGTCCGATCGTCGATCAGCCGGTAGTACCTGCAGGCCCGCTCCGCGGCTTCGCCGAGCGTGCGGCTGTTGCGCAGCGCGACATCGAACACCGCGAACGCCCCGAGCGGCGCGCGCGCGCCGGCGTGCAGCCCGAACAGGTCATCGTGGGCGCGGCCGGGCGCCGCTTCGAACGCGCGGAACACCACCGCGGCGGGCAGCCTCGCGTCGGGATCGGCGATCAGCGCCGGATCGATCGCGAGCTCGCGCAACATCGCGTGAACGTCGACCCCGGCCCGCGCGAGCTCGGAGCACAGCCCGCGCAGCACGACGACCGGCAGGGTCGTGTCGCGCGCGGCCGGACGAGGAGGCTTCACACGGTCACCGGCGCTCAACCGCGTGACGGTGCCACAAGAGCGGCCCCCGCAGGGGAACGGGGTCGGGCTCGGGCGCGGGCTCGATCTGGTCACGGCGGCCACCTGGAGCTACCAGATCATCCCGTCGGGCGGTGGTCCCACCTGCAATCGCCTGTTCGTGTTCAGTGGCGACAAGCTCAAGAGCCAGAAGCACGATCGCTGGTGTGATTGACGATAGCCGATCGCTGGGTGGCCAGACGATGGTGCGCGAAGCTCGACGCATCGGCGAGCTGCTGCGAGACGGGATTGTATTGCGGGCGCCTCGCGACTTCTCGCGCATACTTCCGCCATGCACTCGCTTGCTGCCGCCATCGCGATCTTGCTCGCTACAGCTTCGGCCGCGGCCGCCCCGCCGACGCGCGCGAAGCCTGCCGGGAAGCAGGACGGCTCCACGCCTGCCGCTTCGAAGTCGGAAGCCAAGGCACCGTGCAAGCGGGTGGTCGTCGGTCGAGGGCTCGATCGTCGTGTCGTGTGCGAATTCACCGCCCCGGTGGTCGTGAAGGCGGATGTGCCGAAACCGAAGGTGGTGATCGTCCCGCAGGACGGTCGCAGCGTGACCGGCCCGCCGCGCTCCGAGGACCGCCTCGTCGGGCTGAGCCACCACCTGCGCTGAGGCCCGGCCCTCGACGAGCCATCGCGATCGTCGAGTTCACGCTTGCATGGGTATTCAAAGCGGCGGTACGACTGCGCATGTCTCGTTCCTTGTCTGGCGGACTGACCGCCCTCGTCTGTGCGTCGAGCCTGCTCGCGTCGTGCACCTCCCAGACCGTGATCCGGTCGAATCCGATGGGCGCGCGGGTGTTCATCGATGGCGCCTACGTCGGCAACACGCCGTACATGATGAGCGACACGAAGATCGTGGGGAGCGCGACCTCGGTGCGTCTCGAGCTGCCCGGCTTCGCGCCCCAGCAGATCTC
>JAGSPR010000298.1 GCA_018262455.1 Deltaproteobacteria bacterium
CGGTCGGCGTACAGCATGTCCGCGATCGCGCTCGGCGTCAGCGAGCGATGCGCGCGCAGCTCGCGGAGCAGATAGATCTGCTTGGGTGTGATCTCGTACGGCGCGAGGTTCTGCGCGACGTGCCGCTTCCACGTCAGATGGATGCGACCGATCCGGTCCATGATCTCTGTCGCCATGGTTAGAGTTCTAATGATTAGAATACTAACTGTCAAGCGGCAGCGCGGAACCGCCCGCAGGTCGGCTCAGTCGTCGAGATAGATGCCCGATCCGACGACGTAGGTGTCCCGACCGGCTCGAACCGTTCGCACGTAGGCCTGCTTGCGCGCGGGGATGTTGTGACCCGGCTTGTACCAGGAGTAGTCGACCCACGCCGAGCCGTCCTTCAACGCGGCCGCGATGTACTCGCGGACGAGGGGCTTTCCGTTCACGTCTCGGACGTCGATGAGGTTCGTCCCCTCGAGGCTGGGCTGGGCCGGATTGACGAGCTCGAGGCCATCGGCGCGATCGACGAACACGTAGGTGTCCATGAACACGAACGGGCCCGTCTTGTCACGCAGCTGCGCGAAGGCGTGCGTGCCGTGCTGCGCGATCAGCGCCACCGCCCGGTCGACAAGGTCGACGACGAACAGCTTGTCCATCTGCATGTTGTAGATTCCGGCGCCGACGAGGTGCGGTTTCCCTGATGGAAACGTGACCCGCTTGAGGAAGACGGACTTCCAGGTCGGGAAGATGTTGCCGGGCTCGGGATACAGGTAGTGGACCCAGCCCTCTCCCGACGGGCTGGCCCCCACCTCGAAGAACATCTTGCCGTAGGGCCTGCCCTGAATGTCCTTGGCGACCCTGGCATCCTGTCCCTCGATGGCCGGATTCGGGGCATTGAACGTTCGCGTCCCGTCCATGCTGTAGACGATGAAGTAGGTGTCGTCGCGGAACCACTTCGATCCCTGCCTTCGAAACTCGGGGTACGCGTCGTCACCGCGTCGTTCGAAGACCGCGGCTCCTTCTCGAACGAGCGCCACGAGCTCGGGTGCCGTCAGCCGCTCGCTGTCCACGGCGGCCTCGGGCGCATCGGCCAAGTAGACGCCGCAAGCCACCAACAGCCAGGTGTCTCCGATCCTGGCCTTGCTGACGTACGTCGACTTCAGCGTCGACACGCTGTCTCCCGGCTTGGGCCACAGGTAGTCGACCCAACCCGAGCCTCGGGTCCTGGCCATCGCGAGCATCTCCCGCACGAGGTACTTGCTCTGCGTGTCCTTCACGTCGAGGACGTTGCGTCCTTCCAAGTTCGGGAACGCCGGGTTGACGAGCTCGACGCCGTTCGGGTCGACGACGAAGACGTAGGCGTCCTTGACGCGGAACGGTCCGGACGGATCGCGGAGCAGCGGAAACGCTGTCTCGCCGAGCTTCTCGATCTTCCCGACGGCGCCTTTCACGATGTCGACGACGAACGCCCGCTCCATGCGGTCGTCGTAGATGCCGCTGCCGACGACAACCCGGCGGCCGGAGGGATCCTCGACGAGTCGGACGTAGCTGCTCTTCCAGCGCGGAAGCAGCGCACCCGGAACGCGCCACTGGTAGTGGTACCAGCCTCGTGGTTTGTCGGGCAGCGCCGTCGCGGCGTCGATCAGGCCTCGAATGATCGGTCTGCCGTTGACGTCCTCGAGCTTCACCATGTTCTTGCCCTCCATCGTGGGATCGGGATGGACGAGCATGTTCCCGGCGGGGTCGAGGACGAAGACGTAGGTCTCCCCCTGTCGCCAGCGACTCGCGGGGACCCGAAACTCGGCGAACGCGGAATCACCCTTCGTCTGGATCAGCTTCGCGGCGTCGTTCACCAAGGCGACGACATTGCGCGTCTCCGCGCGCTCGTACCGCCGCTGATCGAGCTGCGCGGTGGGTGCAACGGAGGGCGCGCTGGGCGGCGGAGGCTTCGGCGTGCTTTGACCGCACGCACCTAGCGCGCCCGCGATGGTTACGAGCGCGAACCGGCGCGTGATCGAATGCGAGCGAGACGCTGTTGGTTGCGTGAGCATTTTCCTGTCTCCTTCCGCGCTCGCTGGCAAACGCGCTACGGCACCCGGCGCTGCATCACGCACGCCAGCAACCGCGATCGAGCGCCTGCGCGGTGAGCTACCAATTGCTCTCAGCCCTGCCCGACTCGGAGCTCAGCGTGCGGTTGTGCGGTCCGCGAGGATGGCCGCGATGGCCTCCGCGAAGCCGCGGCCGTTCGGCGACGGCGTGACGTAGCGAGGCGGCGGGCGCAGCGTGGCCGCGTAGCGCGTGACGTTGGCGACGCCGATCGAGGCGTTGAAGAACGCGAAGGCCGCCTGGTCGTTGGGGGAGTCGCCGACGAACGCGTAGTGCTCGGCGACCTCGGCCGGCGACTCGCCCCAGAGCGCGTCGGCGACACGGGCGGACATCTGCGCCTTGTCGGCGGCGTGGAAGCACGCGTGGGCGTGCACGCTCGACACCAACGTGCGAGCACCGAGCTCGCGGCAGCGCGCGGTCAGCGCCTCGACGTCGGCGGCGCCGAGCTGCTGGGTCTCGCCGATGTCGAAGGCCACATCGGTGATGCGCAGCGCCCCGTCGTCGCTGCGCCGCGCGAACGAGAAGGCGCGCAAGATCTCGTCGGCGAGCGCCGCGAGCCGATCGGCGTTGTCGGCTGGGTTGCCGGGCTCGAAGTAGACCCGCTCGAGGCGGCCACTGCGCTTGAGGTACGCGATGCCGCCGTTCTCCGCGATCGCGGCGTCGACGGGCCACAACGACGCGAGCACCTCGGCCCACCCGGCCGGGCGTCCCGTGACGAGGACGACGCGCAAACCTGCTGCGCGCGCTCGCACGAGCGCGGCGTAGGCCTCGGGCACGACCACGCCACCGTGGGTCAGGGTGTCGTCGATGTCCGAGAACACGCCGCGCAGGTCGGCGGAGCGGAGGACGAGCTCGGCGACTGGACGCATCGACACACCGTATCACCCGTCGTCGTCTCGATGATGCGAGCGACGGTGCGTGCGCATGAGAGCATGCACCGGGAGACCTGATCGGGTCGCGCCGCGACCGTTGGTGAGCGAGGAATTCTGCCCGCCAGCACAGCTGTTCTGGCACGGTGCATGAACCGTTCTAAGACCGCGATGCCGAAGACCAAGCGACCCGGACTGCGACTGATCTCGACGACTGCGATCGCGGTCCTGACCGGGATGGTGCTCGTGGTCGCCACCTCACTGATCTTGCTCACGTCGAAGCTGCACGCGGCGTCCGATGCGCTCGGAGACTCGGTCGCGAGCGTCAAGCTCGCCGAGGAATCCGAGGTCGACCTGCTCGTTCACGCGAGCACGTCGGAACCGATCGTACGCACTCACATCGAGAACCGTCTCCGCCGCAAGCTCGTCGATGCACGGCGCTACGCGACGTCGGGGAGCGAGCACGCCGCGCTCGATGCTGCGAGTGCGGCCCTGGACGAGTACCTGGCCGCGTCTCGCAAGGGTGCGCGGGCCGACCGGCCACTCGCGTCCGCCCACGAAGCGCTCCGGAGGCTCGTGGACGTCAACGTGGTGCAGGCCGAGACGGCACGACGGGCCGTCGAGCGCTGGGACGCGATCGGGAATACCGTCGGCGTCACCGCCGGTGCGGTGATGGTGACGGTGCTCGTCGGCCTGCTCTGGTGGATCCGGCGTGCCGTGATTCGACCCGTCTTCGAGCTCGCGTCCGCGATGGACCGGTTCGGCAAGGGCGATCACGCAGTGAAAGCCAGCGAGCGAGGCGCCACCGAGCTTCGCGAGATGGCCGGGCGCTTCAACACCATGGCGGAGACACTCGCGCGCCAGCACCAGCAGCGCCTCACCTACCTTGCCGGCGTCGCGCATGACCTACGCAATCCGCTCGGCGCGCTTCGGCTGTGGACCGACGAGCTCGATCCGGCCGCGCCTCTGCCTCCGGAGGAGCGACTGCGGCGGTTGTTGGCCGTCGTGCGCCGTCAGGTCACTCGCCTCGATCACATGGTCGACGACCTCTTGGAGGCCGCGCAGATCGAAGCAGGTCACCTCTCGCTGCAACCGGAGGTGATCGACTTGCGGCAGGTCATCCGAGGAGTGCTCGAGCTGTTCGAGGGAACCTCGCCTGGCCACCACATCCACGCCCACCTTCCCGACGAACCGCTGATGGTTCGCTGCGATCCGGCCCGGATCGAGCAGACCCTGACCAACCTGGTCAGCAACGCCATCAAGTACTCGCCTCGAGGCGGCGAAGTTCGCATCGACGCCCGTGTCGAAGCGGCACGTGCAGCCGTGGCCGTGGTCGATCAGGGAATCGGCATGTCGCGAGAAGATCGCGCGCACCTCTGGGAGCCGTTCCAGCGCGGCGGGGTCTCGACGGGGGCGATCCCGGGCACGGGCCTCGGGCTCTCGATCGCGAAGCGCATCGTCGAGGCACACGGTGGCGAGATCGCCGTCCAGAGCGAGCCCGGCGTCGGGTCGACGTTCTCTGTGAAGTTGCCATTGTTCGACGGGACCGGGCTGGTTCCATCGCGACTGGGTGCGACCACCGCGCGAGCCTGATCGCGCCGTCGTCGTGCACGCCGCGACTCGCTACTCCGTTTCGCGGCGTCGCGTTGGAACACAATTCCTCGCGACGGCGGTGATGGCCCGTCGGCGTTAGAACGCACCGCCCACGCCGACGCCACCCCCCGAGCTCGCGACGAATGGCGCCACGCGCAGCCGATCGCGGAGGTCGGTGTTGTAGTCCGCCGCGAGCTCTCGCGCCTCCTCGCGCGAAACCGGATCCGTGCGGAGCATGAAGTACGTACCGATGCCGAGCGAGATCAGCCCGCCCGTCGCGATGACCGCCCCGGCAGTCCCATACCCCGACGAGCCAGCCGATCCGGTTAGCAGGAACCCACCCGCGAGCGCGCCGGCCGCACCAACCACGAGCCCGCCGATCGCGAGCGTGTGTCGCCGCTGGTAGCGCTTCGCGAGATCGTCGCGGCCGACGAGCCGGTAGAAGTCCGTGCGCTCGAGACGCGCTTGCCTCACATCGCCGACATACGGGTACCACTGCTTGCGAGTCGTGGTGACGACCGCGTTGCCGACGGGAACTGCCTCGACCTCGACGTCATCGCCGAACCGGATCGCGTTCTCGCGGTACTCGAGGTCCGCCGCGCGCTCGGCGCGCAGCTGCCGGACCTGCGCGTCGAGCTGGTCGATCCGGTGTTCTGCGGTCGGTGGATTTGAGTCCGCCTCTGCTGTCGTGGCCAACGCGAGTGGCAAGATCAGGAACATCGAAGAGCGCATCATGCGACGCGCCAGTGCATCCCGAGTGCCCACCTGCTCGTCGCGCATCCTCCGCACCTACGCTCGTCGCACCACAAATCGCCGATGTGCCGGAGCCACACGCGCGAGGATCTGTCGCGCTCGTGCGTCACTGCATACAAGCGATGGCAGCTCGATCGTGATCGCCTCGGGCTACACGCCGAGGCCGAGTCGGAGCGCTCGCCGCTCTCAGCCCATGACGCACGCGATCATCTGGAGGCAGTCAACGAACGGGTTCGACTCTCCGCCGTCGCAGTCGAGCGCGGCGCAGGCTTCGAGGTCCTGGAGTTGCTGCGGCGTGCAATCGACGAGGTCGGCCGCACACTCGGCGTTGCACTCCGGGTCGGCCGGCGCCATCGCGCACGTCGCGAGCTTGTCGCACGCGGTCTTGCATGCCTTGTCGATCGCCGAGGGCGGCGCGTCGGGCATCGGCGCATCGATCGACGCGTCGAACGGCCCGTCGATCGATGCGGCGGCATCCATGACGGTCTGCTTCTCGTCGTCGCAGGCAACGGCGAACAGGCTCAACACCAGGAGGGTCATCCGCATGCGGTGGACGCTAGCCGGCCACCCAGATCGATGACGGATTCATCGTCGGCATTGTGCGGCAACGTGAGCGCTGCCTGGATCTACGCGTGCCCCTCGCCTCCGCTACGCGGGCGGACCCTGACGACGCGAACCCGCCGTGGCGAGGCGTCGACAACTTCGAGCGTGGTCCCGTCGGGTGTCGTGAGCGTGCTGCCGATCGGCGGGACGGTCAGCGCGAGTGCCATGCACAAGCCCGCGATCGTCATGCTCTCGCGCGCGATCGGGAGACCCGTGTGCAGCACGCGGTTCACCTTCCGCGTCGGGACCCAGCCCTGGACGAGGGTGGTGCCGTCTGGCTCGGTCTGGAAGATCGCGTCCGGCAGGTCGTGCTCGCCGAAGATGTCTCCGACCAGCTCTTCGAGGAGATCCTCGATCGTCACCAACCCCGCAGTGCCTCCGTGCTCGTCGACGACCATGGCGATCTGCATCCGCTTCGCCTGCATCTCGCGCAGCACGGCGCCGACCTTCGCGGATAGCGGCACGTAGATGAGCGGTCGAACGATGTCCGCGAGCGCGATCAAGTTCTGTTCCCACGCGAGCGCGAGCACGTCGCGCGCGACGACGTAGCCCACGACCTGATCGAGATCTCGATCGTATACGGGCATCCGGCTGTGCCCCTCTTCGAGTAGCAAGCGCTGCACCTCGTCGACGGTCGCGTTCTGGGACAGCCCGACGATCCGGTCGCGGCGCACCATGACTTCACCGACCATGACGTCGCTGAACCCGAGCGCGCGTGATGCGATCTCGCTCGTGCGTTGATCCACCGAGCCCGTCTTTGCGGCTTCCTCGACGAGCTGACGCAGCTCGTCCCTCGACATCCGCGTCTCGGTGAACGAGGTCCGATCGCCGAACAGCTTCAAGACCAGGTTCGAACATGCGGTGGTGAACCAGACGAGCGGGCGCATCACGCGCGACAGGCCGAGCAGCGGGCGCCCGATCACGAACGCGTAGCCGCTCGCGTAGCGCAGCGCGAGCGACTTCGGCACGAGCTCGCCCAGCACGAGCGAGAGGAACGAGACGGTGGCGACCACGAGCACGAGCGAGAGCTCGTGCGCGTTGTCGCCGAAGACGCCTTCGAGGTGTGGTGCTAGATCGCGCGCGATGCTCGCGCCACCGAAGGCGGCGGCAGCGGCACCGACAACCGTGATCCCGATCTGGACGGTCGCGAGAAACCGCTCGGGTTGATCACGCAGCGCGACGACGGCAAGTGCGGCTTTGTCTCCCGCACCTGCTCGCTGCTGCACCCTCGCCTGCGCGGCCGTCAACACCGCGATCTCCGCACCCGCGAACAAGCCATTGGCGAGGACGAGCGCGAGCAAGATCACGAGCTCGGTGAACATGGCGAGAGTTCACCACGCGCGGTTTGCACGTGCAGCGAGCCGTACCGTGGCTGACACGCGCATTGGTCGACGAGAGATGGACGGTGCATTTTCGCGCACTGGGCGCAGGCGCACGTCGAGACATCGACCGAGAACGTCGGCGCGCCGCCCATCTCAGGAGGAGGCCTGCGGCTGACGCTCGAGCCCCGCCTCGGCGATCTGCACCTTCGCGGCGATCACGGTGGCCAACCGGGCGATCGCGCCACTGAGCGCCGCCGCTGCCGCGCCATCCCCCGATCCCGCGACGCGGACTTCGATGCGGGTCTCGCCGGCGTGGACGAGCTTGGTGTCCATCCGCAAGGTCCAGCGCGCCCACAGCTCGACGCGGCTGGCGCCGAGACGCTCGAAGCGAAGCAGGTCGACCTGGACGTCGTAGGTGGGCGCGCTCGTCGACGACGGCACCGTGATCCCGACCGGTGCCAGCGCCGCCGCGAGCTCGTGCCGCAAGCTGCGCTCGAAGGCCTGGTCGAGTGGCTCGGCCCAGCGGTCCCGCTTCGAGTAGACCACGCGATGATCGTCCGTCCGCGTGACGATCGACTCGCGATCCAGATAGCCCGGGATGGTCACTTGGCTGACGCCCACCGTCGACCGCTGCGCCGCATCTCGCGCGGGTTCCGCCAGCGCGCGCGTCGGGGTCAGCACGAAGTAGTCGTACTGCGGTTGCTTGCCGCCCAGGCAGGCACAGCAGCACACGAGCAGGAGCGCGGCGCGCCTCACTGGGCACCTCCCCGTAACAGCGATCCCGGATCGCGGTTGATGTGGTCGGCGAGTCGGCGCAGTGATCGAGCTGCGGCTTCCAGCTCTTTCAGCGTCGCGCCGACCTGGCGCCAGAGCGTCCCTTCGGGAGCGACCAGCCGACGCGCCGAGGTCGCCGTCTGCTTGAATTCGGACGTGACCGGATCGAGCCTGCTCGCCGTCTTCTTCAGCTCCAGCACCGTCGCGTTCAGGTTCTTCGTCAGCTCGTCCAGCCCCTCCACCGCGCGTGCGAGGTGCGGGGAGCCGATCAGCTGTCGGGCATCGGCGGCGGCGTCCTGGATCGAGCGCGCGATGCTCGCGACGTCGATTTTTGCGAGGTTGGAGAGGAGCTGGTCTAACTTCTCCGGGGCCTGTTCCATCGGTCCGCGGATCGATGGGATCTCGGGGTATGGGAGCGAGCGATCGCTGACCAGCCGGGCCGGCGTGTTTGGCTTGGCGTCGAGCGCGACGTAGCGAAGACCGGTGACGAAGCTCTCGGTCGCGAGCTCGGCACGCAACCCTCGATCGACCAGCGCTCGCACCTGCGCGCGATCGCGCAGGTCGAACCCGGTCATCCCCTCGGCTCTCAGACGGTCCTCGTCGATCTCGAGGACGACCGCGATGCGCGTGTCCTCGGGCTCGCGAATCGCTCCGC
>JAGSPR010000636.1 GCA_018262455.1 Deltaproteobacteria bacterium
ATCGAGCAGGAAGCGCAGGAACGAACCCGCGGTGGTGTAGCCCTGCTCGGACGACACCGAGAAGAAGGCCAGCCCCATCAGCGACGAGATCGAGGGGACCTTGCCCATCGCCTGGATCACGCGCACCGACTCGTGCGGGTTCAGCCGGTCGTAGCCGGCGGGCCAGTCGACCGCGACCGCGAGTCCCTCGACCAGCCCCGGGCTGACGAGCAAGGGCAACCCGAGCACGCGCCGCGCCGCCACTCCCCACATCCAGTCGCCGAACTCGCTCGCGACCGCGTGCGCGATCTCGTGGCGCAGCGAGCCGTGCGGGAAGCTGCGGTGGTCGAGGTAGATCTCGCGGCGCCACGGCTTCGCCATCTCGACGTCGCGCGAGCCATGCAGCCGCGCCTTCTGATCGCGATCGGCGAAGTAGAACGAGTGCAGCTTGCCCGCCGGGGCGACGCCGAGCTGGGCGACGACCTGCGCGTAGCGGAACTCGTGATCCTCCGCGATCAGCGAGAGATCGGCCACGATCTCGGGCGTCGGCGAGTAGAAGATGACGAAGTGCTCGGTCTCGAGCCGACCGCCGAGCGCGGTCTCCATGTCCTCGGCGTCGATCGCGAACCCGAGCTCGCCGCCGCAGCTGCGCAACCCCACCGCGCCGCCGCCCGCCACGACCGCGATCGCGAGGGCGCCCAGCCTCCGTGCCGCCCCCCGAGGCAACCGCAGCCGTGCGCGATAGCTCGCGACATCGAACCGGGTCGCGACCACCGCGAGCAGGGCGACGAGCCACCCGAGCTGCTCGAGCCGCGACCACAGCAGGGCCGCGCCGAGCTCGACGTTCTCGTCGTACATGTTCCCGGGGAAGTAGCCGAGGATCGCGTTGTACGTGTAGACCGGCGGGGCCGCGTGGAACCGCCACAGCGCGGCGCCCGCGACGATCACCGTCGGCAGGTGCGCCAGCGCCGCCCCCAGGTAGCGGCGAGGTCCGACGAGAGCGCCCATCGCGTGGCCGGCAGCACCGGCGAGGGCCGCGGTCGCCAGCGGCATCGCGACGAACGTCTCGATCCCGAACCACCAGTCGCAGGTCGGCACGACCAACCCGCGCGCCGCCGCGATCCCCCCCGGGATCACCGTGATCGCCATCGCCACCCCGGCCGCCGACAGCGCGCCGCGCGCGAGCGTTCGACCGGCGTGAGCCGAGGGCGTCACCTCGTAGGGCAGCATCCGTGCCAGCGCGCGTGCGATCGCGCTGCCGACGTCGACGCCCATGATCGTGGCGAACACCGCGGTGGCCACCGACAGCTCGAGCCCGAGCACGCCGAACAGCGGCACGAAGCCGAGCCCGAGCCCGAACAGCGACGCGATCGCGATCCAGCCCCACAACCGCCCGAGCAGCCCGAACAGACCTCCCACCCCGATCACCACCACGAGCGCGGCGGCCACCGGGCCGCTCCAGGGCGCCCCGAGGGCCAGCGTGCCCGCGGCGACCACCCCGAGGCCGGCGAGCACGGCCCACAGCGGCCGGCGGAGCGTCGGGCGCGAGAGCCGCAGCATCTGTCTGATCGCGACGCGCGCGTGCCCCACTGTCATCGGATCTTCCTGCTATTGTCAGCCGTGGTGCCGGGCGACGAAGCCGAACACGAGCCGAGCGAAGACCGTCGCGATGATACGCGTCGTCCGATCGAGCTCAAGGTCGAGTACAAGCGGCTCAACACGTTCTTCGCTGACTACACCAAGAACATCTCGCGTGGCGGTACGTTCATCAAGACGAGTCGACCGTTACCCGTGGGAACCGAGTTTCTGTTCAAGCTGTTCGTCCCCGAGCGGGAGGTCCCGTTGACCATCCACGGCGAGGTCCAGCGGATCATCGCGGCGGGCGGCGACGAGGAGCCTGGCATGGCGATCCGGTTTGTCTACCGTGAGGGTGACCCCCAGGCCGAGATCTCCCGGGTGGTAGAAGGCATCATGACGCAGAGCTTGGGTCCCAGGCTGTGCGCCAAGCTCATGGATCACGCGCAAAAGCGCCGAGGGTGACGTTGGCCTCTGCACGATTCTTCCGCTATCTCGCTCCGAACCTCATCACGCTGTCGTCGATGATCTTCGGGCTCGTGTCGTTGTGGTCGGCCCACAACGAGAACTGGGCCCTCGCGGCCTGGATGATCATCTACGCGGTCCTCACCGACCGACTCGACGGCCTGGTCGCCCGCGCGGTCAAGGGCACGAGCGAGCTCGGGGGACAGCTCGACTCGTTCGCGGACTTCCTGAACTTCGGGGTCGCGCCGGCCTTCCTGGTGCTGACGTTCCTCTCGAAGTACCCGGGCCTGCCGTTCGCCGACGGCACCGCGCACACGCTGCTGTTCATCGTGTGCGGCGGCTACATGCTGTGCGCCGTGTTCCGGCTCGCCCGCTACAACATCCTCAGCGACGACCAGGTCCCGACGAAGATCTTCTTCGGGATCCCCACCACGCTGTCGGGCGGCCTGATCGCGATCTGGTTCTTGCTCCTGCTCAAGTACGACCCGGCCTTCACCACGTTCGGCGGCGCCAAGCTGTTCGGCGAGGGCTTCGTGACGCCGGTCGCGGCCTGGAAGTACTTCCCGATCTTCGTCGGCGTGTTCGGCTACCTCATGGCCTCGCGCCTGCCGATGCCCAAGGTCGGGATGACGAAGAACAAGGTCGTGAGCGCGTTCCTGCTCACCCTCGTCCTCATTGGCTATGTCTGCGGCTTCGCGATGCACTACCCCGAGATCTGCTTCTGGATGCCGACGGTGTGGAGCATCATGTTCCTGTTCTGGGGCCAGGCCTCGCGAGAGTGGCGCGCCATGTACCCGCCGCCGCTGTTCCCCAAGACGACGGTCGACAAGCCCGTGATCCGGGCCCAGGCCGACATCGAGGACATCGTCCTCGACGAAAGCGCGACGGCCCCGGCGCCCGCGGCCGCTGCTGCCAAGCCCGACTCGTCCGCGACCTGAACCGCCGCCGGCGCCAGCCCTCGCGCCCCCCAGATCGCGCGCGTGGAGCGTCGCGTCTAGCCCTTGACCTGCGGCGGGCGTCGCCGTAAATCAGTCGTCCCGGGGGGTTTAGCTCAGTGGGAGAGCATCGGCTTTGCAAGCCGAGGGTCTGGGGTTCGATCCCCCAAACCTCCACAACGGTTTCGCGACTTTGGAGGGTTTCTCGTCGGTGGTTGGCACGTGGTTGCCACGGTCCAGCAGCCGCACGGCATCGCTGGTCGCCTGCGGGCTGAGGT
>JAGSPR010000637.1 GCA_018262455.1 Deltaproteobacteria bacterium
GATCGGATGGATCACGCGTGCCTTGATAACGACCGTGCCGCGCGTCGTCGGCGGCAGCCGGAACACCTGGGTCTCGCCCTTTCGCAGCGTGACCGTCGTCTCATGATGTCGATATGCATACTGGCTCATCACTCACCCCTTGCGATTGGTCGCCGCGGATCGCGCCGAACTACCTCCTGTTGTGCCGGCTGCGCCGGTTTGTGACGTGCGATCGCGCGGGTTCGGGGTGGGGGCGGAGCGAGGTCCGCGCGAGTACCTACGACAGCGAGGATCTTCGGCGCGCCGACCTTGCAGCGAGCGCTCTGCCCACAGCGCCGACTCGATCAGCGCGCGATACGCGATCCGGCTCGGTGGCCGACACGCGCGCCGCGCTCGCGAGCCGAGGCTTGCTGCGGAAGCCGCCAGGAGGCAGATCATGGCGCTCAAAGAGTATCCTCGGGGCTCGGCGTTCCCCGGAGTCATCGGACGGACGTTTGCCGAGTCGGAACCGGCGTGGCCCGAGGTGCTGCGCGCCAAGGAGGGTGCACCGAACGTGCTCTTCATCGTGCTCGACGACGTCGGCTACGGGCAGCTCGGATGTTTCGGCTCGCCGATCCGAACGCCCAACCTCGATCGGCTCGCCGCGGGTGGGTTGCGCTACGCCAACATGCACACGACCGCGCTGTGCTCGCCGAGTCGCTCGTGCATGCTGACCGGTCGCAATCACCACTCGAACGCGATGTCGTGCATCACCGAGGGTGCGACCGGCTTCCCGGGCTCGAACGGAATCATCCCGTTCGAGAACGGCTTTCTCTCGGAGATCCTGCAGGCCCGGGGCTACAACACGTTCGCGCTGGGCAAGTGGCACCTGACGCCGACCATGCAGTGCACCGCTGCAGGCCCCTACGACCGATGGCCGCTCGGTCGCGGGTTCGAGCGCTTCTACGGGTTCATGGGCGGCGACACCCATCAGTACTACCCGGACCTCGTCTACGACAACCATCAGGTCGCCGCGCCGAAAACGCCCGAGGAGGGCTACCACCTGACCGAGGATCTCGTCGATCACGCGATCGAGTTCATCGCCGACGCCAAGCAGGTCGCGCCGGAGAAGCCGTTCTTCATGTACTTCTGCACCGGCGCCGGGCACGCGCCTCACCACGCCCCCAGGGAGTGGATCGACAAGTACAAGGGCCAGTTCGACGATGGCTGGGATGCGTATCGCGAGAAGGTGTTCCAGCGGCAGAAGGAGCTCGGCCTGCTACCGCCGAACACGCGGCTGTCCGCTCGCGATCCGGACGTGATGCCGTGGGACACGCTGGGCCCCGACGAGAAGCGGTTGTACGCGCGGATGATGGAGGTGTTCGCCGGGTTCCTCGAGCACACCGATCACCATATCGGCCGGATGCTCGACTACCTCGCGGCCGCCGGTCAGCTCGACAACACCCTCATCATGGTCATCAGCGACAACGGCGCGAGCGCCGAGGGCGGTCCGCACGGATCGATCAACGAGACCCTGTTCTTCAACAACGTGCCCGAGACGCTCGAGGATAACCTGGCGGCGTTCGACGACCTCGGCGGTCCGAAATGCTTCAACCAATATCCCTGGGGGTGGGCGTGGGCCGGCAACACGCCGTTCCGGCGGTGGAAGCGCGAGACCTACCGCGGCGGCTCGACCGATCCGTTCATCGTGCACTGGCCGAACGGCATCGCGGCGCGCGGCGAGATCCGGCAGCAGTATGCACACATCATCGACATGGTCCCGACCGTGCTCGACGCGCTCGGAAGCGAGCCGCCGATCCAGCTCCGCGGCGCGCCCCAGTCACCGATCGAGGGCGTCTCGTTCGCGCACACGTTCGATGACGCTGGCGCAACGTCGCGTCACCGCACCCAGTACTTCGAGATGATGGGACACCGTGCCATCTACCACGACGGCTGGCGCGCCGTGTGTCCGGTCCCCGGACCGTCCTTCACCGAAGCCGGCATGGGATTCGGCGACATGGTGATCGACGAGGCCAAGCTGCGAGAGCTCGACGCCAAGGGCTGGGAGCTGTACCACGTCGACGAGGACTTCTCGGAAACCACGAACCTCGCCGCGGACAATCGGCCGCAGCTGATCGAGCTGATCGCGACGTGGTACGCCGAGGCCGGCAAGTACAAGGTGCTCCCGATCGACAGCCGCGGCACCGCGCGCCTCGCCGAGGAACGCCCGCAGCTCGCCATGGAGCGCTCGCGCTACGTCTACTACCCGGGTACGGCGTCGGTCTCGAACTTCTCGGCCCCGCAGGTGCTCAACCGGCCGCATAGCATCACCGCGAAGATCGACATCGAAGACGGCGCGGAGGGCGTGCTGGTCGCGCAGGGCAGCTCGTCTGGAGGTTACGCGCTGTACGTCAAGGATCGAAAGCTCCACTACGCCTACAACTACCTCGGCATCGAAGAGTTCCACGTCGCGACCACGACCACGATCCCGAGCGGCCGTCACGAGCTCCGCTTCGAGTTCGAGCCGACCGCCAAACCAGACGTGGCGCACGGCAGAGGTGCCCCCGGCAAGGCGCAGCTCTACGTCGATGGCGTGCTCGCAGCCGAGGGCGAGATCCCGGTCACCATCCCGTGTCGGGCGAGTTGATCCGGGATCCCCAGCTCGATCTCCGCAGGTTGATGGCGCACCAGTAGCGCTCCCCGACGACGCGTGTCAGCGACGCGTGTCACCGGCGCGCGGGCTTGGAGGCAGTCCTTCCTCCAGGAGGTCTCGTTCTCCTCGCACGGCCCTGGCCTGGGCCAGCTGCTCGTCGACGAACGCTCGATCCTGATCCTCCGCGGCAGTCGACCCATCGGCCGCCCTTGCGACCCCTCCACGTTTCGGCGCGGGCGGGCGGTGAACGATCAGCGTCTTCTCGGGCAGCGGGACGCCATGATCCGTCAGCGACTCGAACACCAGCCGCTTCGCCATACTCTCGACCGTCCGAAAGTTGATCTCGTGCTGAGCGACCCACGCGAAGAACTCGACCTCGATCAGGTCGCGCTCGAGCGCGCGAATACGCATGAAGGGCGGCGGCTCCTGCACGACGCCGTGGATCGCCCGCAGCGTGGCGCAGCCAGCCTCCTGCGCGATCTGGAAATCGGCACGTGGTGCGAGCGCCAGCGTGAACCGGAGCCGTCGCACGCGGTGGTGGCTGTAGTTGACCAACGGCTCGTGAAACGACATCGAGTTCGGGAGTCGGACCTCCTCGCCGTCGGGCGTCATCAGCACCGTGGCGCGCGGTGTGATCCGCACGACCCGTCCTTCGTGCTTGCCGAGCTGGATCAGGTCTCCGGCCTGGAACGGAGGATGGAGCCCGAGGGAAAGTCCGGGCAGATGTTGCGCGATCCAGTCTTTGAACACGAACCCAGCCACGAGCCCGACGATGCCGAGCGCGCCGAACACCGCCCCGACGATGCCGGCGATGCCGAGCAGATCGAGGGCGAGCACCAGCCCGATCCCGAGCATGAGCCAGCGCAGCGTCGCGCGTAGGATCCCGCCGCGGAGCGCGCTCACTCCGAACACGCGGAAGGGCCGTCGCCAGCGCGCGAGCAGCAACGAGAGCACGGCGAACGGCAGAAACACGATCACGGCCGAGCCCAGTCGCGGCAAGACCTCGCGGGTGCCGCGTCCCATGCGTGCGAGCGTCCGGACGACCGCCGCCGCGATGCCGCCCATCCCCGCCGGCTGTGTGATCTCGTCGTTCACGTAGGCGACATGTTCGAGCCGCATCGCGATGATGAGCGCCCGTTGCTCGAGCGCGGCGGTCTCGGTCGTTCCACCGAGGTGCACCACCCCCTCGTGCACGCGAACGCTGACGTCTCCGAGGCCGTCGATCTGGCGCAGGATCCCGGCCAGGCGTTGCTGGATCTCCTGATCAGGTGGACGCTGCAACCCGATCGGTGATCGAGGTCGCTTCTCGGAGGACTCCGCGATCTCGGCCGGGTTGACTCCGCACCCGACAACGCAGGCCAGTGCGGCGACAGCAAGGAATGCGGAACGCAGCATGGCAGGCAGCCTCCGTCGAGGCGACGATTCACCTGCTGTGCCAGGCCTTCGCGGCGTGATGACCTCCATGCTTGTTCACCGAGCGAGCCGCGGCTGGCATTCCACTCGACGAGCTGCCTGCATCGAAGGGCCGCCGCGCTCGTGTCGTCAGAATCGGTACGAGCCCGCGAACCCGGGTCCGTGCATGATCGTGCGCACCGAGACCTCGCGATCCGTGTCGCCGGCGTCGGTCGAGAAGTCGATCCTCATGATCCGGTATCCGAACTGGAGCGCGAGCGAAGACGACAGTCCGCGCTCCATGCCGAACACGAGGTTCCAGACGAGATCGGAGTCCACTCCGAACCCACCGATGTCACCGCGCATCGACAACAACCAGTGCGGCGAGAGCTGCACCGGGATCCGCACCCCGATCATCGGGTCGATGAGATTCTGGGTCGCGTTCTGCGACGTCCCCTGCGCGACGGCGACCTCGAACCTCGATAGTCGAGCTCCGGCGTAGAGCTCCGCCGTGATCGTCACCGCGTCCTCGCCGCTGCTCGTCGGCCACCGCCCGAGTCGATAGCCGAGCGCGAGCTCGCCAAGCGACTGCGTGAGCTCGGCGTCGAGCGCGCCCTGCCGAGTCATGCGCTCGTCGCCGAAGCGAGCGTAGAGCGTGTCCACGAGGAGGCCGAACTCGCCGTACCACACCTCCGCGCGTAGCGACGCGGCCATCTCGAGCCGCCCGAGCATGTCGGCCATGTTCGCCTGCATGGTCACGCTCTCCGGGCCGAGCGTGACGCTGCCTCCCACCGACGCGGGCAGCCACACGTAGGGCATCACCATCCCATGCCAGGTGCGCACCTCGTCGTCGGCAACCGCGGGGGACGCGGACACCGCAACGCCGATCATCGCCAGCGTGAGCGCTCGCGCGCGGTTCCTGACAGGATCGACGTACGCAGCATCGGAAGTGGGGGGCATGGAGAGGACGCCGAGCAAGAACCACACCGTCACGACCTGGCGTGAAACGAGATCGATCTGCCAACTTTCATCAGCGTCTTTCGCTGTGGGGCGCGCGCCGGGCGTGCAGTGCGTGTCACCCGCGCACGCTCAGCCCCCACCGCTCGACGCGAATCGATCCGAAAGCCAGCAGCGAGAAACGACCGACGCGACGATGCCTGAGCGACCTCGAGGTCGAGGTCGGCGAGATGGTGATCGATCGTGGGTTAGTGGGCAGCCGTCGGACGTTCGGGCGCAGGGCTCGTGACCGGAGGCACCAGCTTGGCTGCGGGGAGCTGGTACAGGGCGTCGAGGGCGCCCCGATAGCGCGCCACCACCTCCTGGCGCTTGATCTTCAGCGTGGGCGTCAGCATGCCGTTCGCGACCGTGAATGCATCCGACGTCAACTCGAACGCGCGCGGCCGCTCGAAGGAACGAAACCCGCTCGACAGCCGGGCCAGCTCGGCGGCGATCAGATCGTGAACCGCGGGGTGCTGCGTGAGGTCTTCGCTGTCCGCGATGTCGTGATCGTGGGCCCATGCGCGGAGCTGCGCGGCGTCGAGCGCGACCAGCGCGACGTTGTACGGGCGGTTCTGACCGTAGAGCATCACGTTCGCGATGTACGGCGATAACGCGAGCTGCTCCTCGAGCGGCG
>JAGSPR010000074.1 GCA_018262455.1 Deltaproteobacteria bacterium
CTCGACCCTCGTTCGGTCAGGACCGCGGTCAACAGCCAGATCGCTGCCGTGCAGGAATGCTTCGAACGCGGACGGATGGACGATCCCCGCCTTGCCGGCCGGGTGGTCGTGTTGATCTCGATCGCAGCGTCGGGATCGGTCACCGCGACCCGGATCGAATCATCCACGTTACATGCCCCCGGGGTGGAGCACTGCATCGCCTCGACGGTGAAGGGCTGGACATTTCCACGACCCGCGGGTGATGTTGGGACGACCGTGGCGTATCCTTTCGCGTTGAAGTGATCAGCACGGGTTGGTTCGTAGGGGTGGTGCTCGTCTTCGCCCAGGCTTCGCCCGCCCACGGCCAGCCGGCAGAGCAGGAACCCTCCCCCGAGGACCCCACCGGAGCGGAGCCGGAGCATCCCGTCGCAGCGGAGCCTCCGCCTGTCACCTCGAGCCCTCCGCAGCCCCCGGAGGTGCAACGGTTCGATGACGTGGCGACCGACCCAGCCACGCCCCCCGTCCCAGGCGCCAGGCCCGCGGACTCGGTGCCGTTGACCCAGATGGACGAGATCTCGGTGCCGACCGCACGCTCACGGATCACGCTCAACATGTTCGGCAACCTCAGCCTCGAGCAGACCAACTCGAACCACCACCTCGATTTCCACCTCGGCGGTCTGGGCCTGTTGATGATCGGCCGCGCCTCACCGGAGCTCGAGATGGTGAGCGAGGTCGTGGTCGAGAGCGATGACGGCGAGACGATCATCGATCTCGAGCGGATGTTCCTGCAATGGAAGAACCGCCGCTACGAGGTCGGGGCCGGGAGGACACACACGGACCTGGGGTACTGGAGTCCAGCGTTTCACCACGGCAAGTGGCTACAGCTCACGGTCGACCGCCCGCGCGCGGTCCGGTTCGAGGACGATGGTGGATTGTTGCCGATCCACAATATCGGCGTGTGGGTGACGGCAAGGACGCCGATCGCTCATGGAACTGGGCGAGCGACGGTGATGATCGCAAATGGCCGAGGTCGGATCGTCGACGACGTTCGCAGCTCGAGCGATCTCAACCTCGCCAAGGCGATCATCGTTCACCTGGGGCTCGAGGACGTCGGGATCACTGGCTTGCGGTACGGGGTGAGCGGTAGTTACGATCGGATCGCGCCCCAACCGATCGATGCTCGGCCGGCGCTCGCTGATACGCCGATCGATGAAGTGATCGCGAATGCCTATGTCGCCCATCGCGGCTCGCACTGGACGGTGATCAGCGAGCTCTACGACATCATCCATCGCGGTGGCAAAGCGACGCAGTCGACGTTCGCTGGGTTCGCAGTCGTTGGCTACAAGATCGCTCACCTCGTGCCCTTCGTCATGGCCGAGGCTCGAACGACCTCTGGGGGCAACGATCCGTTCTTCGTCCCGGACTCGATGAGCCCCCGGGTCACGAAGTTCGTGGAAGGCACGGCAGGCATGCGCTACGAGCTCAACACCTGGAGCGCGCTCAAGTTCCAGCTCCAGGTCATGCGCTCGCAAGGCAGGACGAGCGAGCTCGGGATCGTCGACTGGTCGATCGGGCTGTGAGCCCTACTGCGCCTTGATCACGGCGAGGATCTCGTCATCAGTCAGCACGCGGTTGCCGCGCTTCGCGGCGCCGAGCACGGCATCGACCAGCGGCTTCGTCGGATCGTAGCCACGCTTGTTCAGCCAGTACACGACGTTCGACTCGCCGGAGTAATGACCGATCTCGATCTCCTGCTCCCTGCCGAACAGCCCCGCCGGCACGCCGGAGTAGATCCGATCCGCGAGCCACGCGTCGCCCTTCTTCTCGGCCTTGATGATCGCCGCGGCGTGCACCCCCGTCGCGGTGCGAAACGCGTCGCTGCCGACGAGCGGGTACTGCGGATGGATCGGCACCCGCGTCGCCTGCGAGGCCGTCTTGCACCACAGCACGAGCTTCGACAGATCGTGGTCGGGCAGCTCACCGAGCAGCTTGAGGTTGAGCAGGATCTGGTCGAGCGCCGCGTTCCCGACCCGCTCTCCGATCCCGAGGGCGGTGCCGTGGATGCGGTCGGCACCGTACTCGATCGCGAAGATCGAGTTCACCACGCCGAACCCGCGGTCGTTGTGGCCATGCCAGTCGATGCCGACGTCCGGGCGGCCGAGCCCGTCGAGCATGTTGCGCGTGAACTTGATGAGGTTGCGGATCCCGTCGGGCGTCGCGTGGCCGACCGTGTCGCACAGGATCAGGCGCTGTGCCCCGTGCTCGATCGCGGTGCTGAACATCCGCGTCAGGATCTCGGGGCGCGACCGCGTCGTGTCCTCGGTGACGTAGGCGACCGGGAGGTTGTGCCGGCGCGCGAGATCGATCGCATCGGCGGACAGCTTCAGCATCCGCGGCAGATCCCAGTCCTCGGCGTACTGACGGATCGGCGAGCTGCCGATGAAGCACAGCACCTCGATCTCGATGCCGACCTTCTGCGAGATGTCGATGATCGCCTGGACATCGTGCTGGTGGGTGCGCGCCGCGCACGACGCCTTGATCTTCAGCTTCGCCGACTTGATGTGCTCCGCGATGATCGTGACGTCCTCGATCGCGCGCCGGCCGGCGCCCGGCAGCCCGATATCCATCGTGTCGATGCCGAGGTCGTTCGCGAGCTCGACGAGCCTGAGCTTGTCGTCGATCGACGGATCGACCACCGAGGGCGACTGGATGCCATCGCGCAGGGTCTCGTCGAGGAACTGGATCCGGCGCTTCGGCGAGAGCGGCGCCAGCTTTTCGACGGAGTTCCAGTCGTAGATCAGCTCGTGGTCGGTCATGGCTTCCTCACATCACGGCGTGCAGGATCAGGATCAGGACCGCGGCCGCCCCGATCACGATGGCGATCATCAAGAACCAGCCGAGCACGATGGCCGCAGCCGCCAGCGCGAGCCCGATCGCCCACAGCCAGTAGCCGTCACGCTCGCGGCGCGCAAGCGAGACCGCCGAGGCGATCGCCGCCAGGACGAAGCCCGGCACGCTCAGCCGCCAGTCCGGGGTGGCCCACACCTCGCCCTGGGCGATCGCCACGACGAGGAACGACACCAGGCCGAGCGCAGCCGCCGCCGTGGCCGCCTTGCGCTGCGCGAGCCACCCCAGGGCCGAGGTGTCCTCGGCTCGCAGGTGATCTGGCTTGTCGAGCGGCGCTTGGCTCACGCTCCGACTATATCCACAAACCCCAGGCCGGCACGAGGAATGACCTGGCCTGCGCTCGCGTTCCCGATGATAGCTTCGGCCCGTGCTCCGCGCTGTCCCGTGCTCGTTGATCGGCATGCTCGCTTGCTCGTTCTCGCCACCCGCCGCGTCCGGCGACGCGCTCCCTGCCGAGGCCGACACCGGCGTCACCATCGACGGCCCCAGCGACCGCGATCACGACGGCATGCCGGACGAGGCCGACAACTGCCCCGATACGCCCAACCCGGACCAGCGCAACCACGATGGCGACCCGAAAGGCGATGCCTGCGACTTCTGCCCGCACCTCGCGAGCGCGACCGATCCCGACGCTGACGGAGATGGCATCGGAGATGCGTGCGATCCGCGCAACGGCATCGATACGCGCCTGTTGTGGGTCGGGTTCTACGACGAGGCCGACATCGCCGGCTGGTCGGTCGGCGGGACCTGGACGTTCGATGGCATGACCGCTCGCCAGGCCGATGCGAGCACGACCACGTTCCTCTACCCGCCGCTGACCTACACCAAGGCAGCCGTGCAGGCCGGCGTGGTCATCGATCTGGTCCTGTCAGCAGGCGGCCACGGGCTCGGGGTGGGGACCGGACTGACCGGCAGCCTGACGAACCCGGACCAGGGCTATCTCTGCTTCCTGATCAGCGACAACAACGGCGTGCTGTTCCGCGAGAGCCGCGACGTCATCAGGACCCAGAGCTCGACCGACTGGCCGGTGATGATCTCGGGCTCGACCGTGAAGCTCGACCTCGACGTCGACGGAACCGTGAGCTGCCACGGGGTATCGAGCGCGGCAGACGAGACGGTCACCGGGCTGCTCGGAGCCACCACCGGTCGAGTCGGGCTGTTCTCGCAGTCTGCCGAGGTCCGGTTCGACTACCTGTTCGTCGTCGGGCTCGGAAGCTGACCCCGAGGTCAAGAGCGCGCGAGCCCGAGCTGCGACCGCAGCTGGACGTGGGCCGCGCCGAACGCGAACTCGATCGCATCGCGATCGAGCTCTCCGACCTCGAGCGCGCCGGCGAACGCCGCCGGGATGTCGCCGCACATCAGCATGCCGGCGCGATCTGCCGTCCGCGACAGGCCGCGCGCCCACAGCGACAGGTTGAGCCCGTTGCCTCGGGACATCAGCCGGAGCGCCACGGCACGCGCATGGACCCGAGCCTGTCCGCTCAGCTGGGACACCGCATCCGCGGCCTGTTCGGCGAGCGGATCTTCGATCCCGACGCTGGATCCCGATGCCTCGCGAAACACCGCCATCACGATCGCTCGTAACACCCGGCCCGACCGCGAGGCGCCGACCGCTCGACCTGGCCACAGGAAGGTCATCGCGCGGACGAGGCGGAACACCAGCTCGGGGCGGTCCGGAGCCGTCAACGCCTCGTCACCGGCGACCAGCACCGGTGGATCGCACGCGACCACGTGGATCTGGAAGCCGAGCTCCACGCGCGGATACACCGGCGGGGGCTCGACGCCCAGGAGATCTGCGCAGCGCAGGCGCAGCCGCTGGAACGAGTCCGGGAGATCTCCGTCTTCGATCCGCTGGCTCGCATCGAGCTCGCTGTCGGCGAGCGTCATCGGGGAGAGCCGGTGGATGGCAGGCGCGACCAGCTCGATGAGCCCGCCGAGCTCGAGGTTGTCGTCCCTGTGGCGGAGCAGCGCCCACTGTTCGCGGCCGAGCGCACGGGTGGGGAGCACGGCACCCCGCACGCGATGGGCCTCGTAGAGCGAGGCCAGCTGCTCGTCGGCGGTCCCGAGCGCGACCATCGTCGACGCAGCGAGGAACGCAGCATCGGCATGGCCGAGCGCCTCGGTGCTCTTGACGAGCGCCGCGCCCGACGCAGGATCGCCCAGCGCCTCGCGCCAGCCTTCGCGGATCGGCTCGCCCGTGACGTGCGACGGACCAGGAGTCTCCGTCCGCTTCGTCAGCGCGACGACCTCCGAGTCACGCGGTGCGATCCGGTGCGCGTTCGACGCTGCCGCCGCACCGGCCTGCCGATCGTCGAGCTGTTCGAAGTACAGCCTGGCGAGCCGTGCCCACGCCTTGGCCTCGGCAAGGTTGCCACGGCTGCGGAGCCGGAACAGCAGGCGCTTGAGCACCCGCTCGTAGCGCCGGAGCTCGCCACGGCGGGTCAGTAGATTCTCGATCGCTGCCACGGCTTCGATGCGGTTCGGATCGAGATCGATCGCGCGCTCGAGATGAAACAACGCCGCGGCGTCGTCGCTCTGCATCGCGGCATCGATGCGGCCCTTGTACTCGTGAGCCGCCGCGTGGTCGGGGTTGATCTCGAGCGCGGCGTTGAGGTGGGGACGCGCGAGATCGGCAGCCGCCGGGCTCTGGTCTCCGCCCATCCACTCCGCCCAGCCCAGCGCCGCGTGGTAGTCGGCTTCGTCGGGCGAGCGCGCGATCACCGCGCGGATGAGCCCGATCGCGCGGGCCCACTGTTTGCTGGCAAACAGGTCCTCCGCCATGCGGAAGCTCAGCTCGGTGTCGATCGCGGGTGGCACCTGGACCAGCTCGCCACCCGCGAGCTCGCGGTCGTAGGCGGCACGCTTGCGGTCGTCGAGCAGCACGGCGCGGGCGGTCGCATACGCCTGAAGCAGCTCCGCGAGCTTCGCGCGCTCGCGCGGCTCGGTGAGCACCGCGATGTCGGGCTCGACCTGGTGGTTGCGCGCCGTCGCGGCGGTCTCGATCTCGCCTGGCTGGGCGCGGCGGCTGATCATCAAGACGGAGTAGTGATCGGCGCCCTGGATGCGCTGGTGCTCCGCGCTCAGCATCTCCCGCGCTCGTGCGACTCGATCGCGATCGTGCGACGCTTCGGTGAGCTCCGCCATCGAAACCACGCCCGAATCCCCACCAAGGAGGTCGTCGACGGGCGCGCTGTGGTCCGCCTCGGCCAGGTCCAGTGGAGCCGCTCCATCCGAGCCCACCCCGAGGTCGTCGAACAAGACTTCGAATAACGCCGAGGGAGTCTGGGCGCGGCGAGGGAGGATGGCCGCCGGGAGATCGGCGGACATCGGTGGGATCGCGAAGCCGGGGCGCCCAGCCGCGGTGCCGAGGCCAACCTGGCCGACGCCTGGCTGGGCCGCGCCGCAGAGCATCATCGTGTCGATCGCGATCCGGGCCTGGGTGGGATCGGGAAACGCGCGCTCGAGCTCGGAGATCGAGGCACCCGCAGTCAGCGCGCCGACGCCTCGCTCACCGAACGCGCGCTCGAGCTCGGTGCGGAGCCCGGCGCCCCGGCTCGTCAGCTCGAAGCTCATGCCATCGAGCCGGCTCAACCGGTCGAGATCTCCGACCACGGTCTCGCACAGCCCCGACAGCACCACCTCGATCATGTCGAGCTGCATACCCTCGATGGCCGCATTCGAAGCATCGAAGCGCCAGGCCCCCTGGGGCCAGCGCAGCGCCTGCACCAGCTTGTGGCGGGTCTGCTTGGCGAGCTGCTCGATGAGTTGCCTGGGCGTCAACATCTGCAGGGCGACGAGCGCCGCGCCGAGCTTGCCGCCGAACTCGGCCACGTGCGTCACGGCGTGACGGTGCTCCTCCTCGGTGATCATCCCGCTGCTCACGAGGAAGTGACCGAGCGTCTCCTCGCGGGAGGTCGAGGCCGCGGCGACGGGATTGCCGCTGACGAGATCCACGGTCTTCGACACGCGCCCACGCTTGAGGGTCAGCTTGCCGGTGACGAGCTCCTCGTGGAGATCGAGCAACACAGCGGGCAGAGGCCGCATCGCGAGCTCCCCCGAACGAACCATTGCGCCAGCCATACTAGCTCACTCCGCGGCTCGATGGCGTGACCGGGGGCAGATCGCGAAGTGCCAGTCTCACTCGGCGACGTGACATGCGGCCTGGGTGCCGTTCGCGAGCACGCGCAGCATCGGTCGCTCGACGAAGCAGGCCCGCGGCTTGTCCTTGACCGGGCACCGTGGATGGAACGCGCAGCCGGGCGGTGGCGCGATCGGGCTCGGAACATCTCCGGTCAGAAGGATGCGGTCGCGGCGGGATTTCGGATCGATCCGCGGCACCGCGGACAGCAGCGCCTGGGTGTAGGGGTGTTTCGGGGTGCGGTACAAGGACCGGGCCTCGGCGAGCTCGACGATCCGCCCGAGGTACATCACCGCGATCCGATCGCAGATGTGCTGCACGACCTTCAGGTCGTGAGAGATGAACAGGTAGGTCAGGTGCTCCGCCTCCTGCAGATCCTCGAGCAGGTTCACGATCTGGGCCTGGATCGAGACATCGAGCGCGCTGATCGGCTCGTCGCACACCACGAACTTGGGGCGACACGCGAGCGCGCGTGCGATCCCGACGCGCTGGCGCTGGCCACCGCTGAACTCGTGCGGGTAGCGCGTCGCCGCATCAGCGCGCAGCCCTACCCGCGTCAGCAGCTCCTCGACGCACGTCTCGCGCTGACGCGCCGAGCTCACGAGGCCGTGGATCTCGAGTGGCTCGGCGATCGCGGTCCCGATGGTCATCCTCGGATTGAGCGACGCGTAGGGATCCTGGAAGATCATCTGCATCTCGCGGCGCAGCGGCCTGAGCTGGTGCTGCGGCATCCGCGTCAGGTCCTTGCCATCGAACTCGATCCGCCCTCCATTCGGCTCGAGCAGCCGCAGCAGCGTCCTGCCGAACGTCGACTTCCCGCACCCCGATTCTCCGACGAGGCCCAGCGTCTCGCCACGGCGAATCTCGAGATCGACCTGCGAGACCGCATGCACGGTCGCGGCCATCCGCGTGACGGCGCGCCACGCCTTGACGTGCAGCGGAGCGGCGACCTTCGGCCACGCGAGCTTGGTCGCGAAGGTCTTCGACAGCGCGGTCGCGCGGACGAGCACGTCGGTCATGCGGCGCTCCCCGGCGAGCCATCGAGCGGGTAATGACAGCGCACGTGGGACCGCCCGAGCTGGACGAGCGGGGGCTCCTGATCGTGGCACAGCTGCGCCGCGGCCGGGCAACGATCGACGAACTTGCAGCCGTTCGGCAGCTCCGACAGCGACGGCACCATGCCCTTGATCTCGACGAGGCGCTTGCGCTCTGCCACCTCGTCGCCGTCACCATAGCTCGGGACCGAGCGCAGCAAGCCCGCGGTGTAGTGGTGGCGCGGCGCCGCGAACAGCGTCTCCGCGCTGGCGCGCTCGACGATCCGGCCGGCGTACATCACGACGACCTCATCGCAGGTCTCGGCGACGACCCCGAGATCGTGCGTGATCAACAGGATCGACATGCCGAGCTCGCGCTGGAGCCTGCGTAGCAGTTCCAGGATCTGGGCCTGGATGGTGACGTCGAGCGCGGTGGTCGGTTCGTCGGCGATCAGCAGGTCGGGCTTGCACGCGAGTGCCATCGCGATCATCACGCGCTGGCGCATGCCACCGGAGAGCTGATGCGGATACGCATCGACGCGCTCGTCGGGAGCCGGGATGCCGACGAGCCGGAACATCTCGATCGCGATCGCGCGCGCTTGCTGGCGCGACTTGTGCTGATGCAGCCGCACGGCCTCGCCGACCTGGTCACCGACGGTGAACACCGGATTGAGCGAGGTCATGGGTTCCTGGAAGATCATCGCGATCCGGTTGCCGCGGATCTTGCGCATCTCGGCCGGTGGCAGCGCGAGCAGGTCCTTGCCGGCATACAAGATCTTGCCCGCCGCGATGGTGCCGGGTGGCGACGCGATCAACCGCATGATCGAGAGCGCGGTGACGCTCTTGCCGCAACCCGACTCGCCGACGACCCCGAGCGTCCCGCGCGCGGGGATCTCGAACGACACGCCATCGACCGCGCGGACCGTCCCGGACTGGGTGCGGAACTCCGTCACCAGCTCGCGGACGTCGAGCAACGGGTCGGCCATCAGCTCGAGACCTTAGCCCAAGGACGTCGCCACACGCCGGGCTACGGAACGATCTTGCCCGCGCTGACCGTGCCGGCGAGCGCGCTCGAGCCCTTGATGAACCCGCCGCCGCCGCCGCCGGCCCCGCCACCCTTGCCACCGCCGCCATCGGTCCCCGCGGTCGCGGCCGTCGCACCGGCGGATCCGTTGCCACCCGCCCCCCCGGCCCCACCGGCGTTGCCACCGAGCGCGGGCGAGGTCGGCGCTCCGGCCGAGGGGTCCGCGCCGGGTCCGCCGTTGCTGTTGCTGTCGGCACCCTGACCACCACCGCCGCCGTTCGCCAGCAGCGTGCCGTTGGCGCTGAGCGTGGCGGCATCGAGCAGGATCATGCCGCCCGCGCCCGCTCCGCCACCGCCGCCGGCGTCGGCCGCACCGCCATCGCCGCCGCCCCCCGACACGTTGATCGACCCGGAGATCGAGATCGTGCCGGCCACGAGGTACACGGCGCCCCCGGCCCCACCCCCGAGACCACCGGCGCCCCCGCCGCCCGCGCCGCTGCCGTTGCCGCCATCCTGGCCGCGACAGCCGCCGCGCAGGATCGTCGGATCGCTGGCGTCCGCGGTGGGGGCATTCCCGCCCTTCACGTTGCCGCCGTCGCCGCCCGCCCCGTCGCCGCCCTTGCTCATGAAGCTCGCGCCGGCGCCCGCGCCGCCACCGTTCGAGTTGTTCTGAGGCCCCGCGCCGGCGAACGCCTTGCAGGCCGCGGACGGCCCGCCCGGCCCGTCCGCGGTGCCCTGGGCCGCGGCATCGAGCCCTGCGGAGATCGTGATCGCGCCGGTCGCGAACACCACGAGCGGACGCGAGCCAGCGACCCTGAGCCCGCCGCCATTGACGTTGACGTTGGCCGCGATCACGAAGCAGGACGCTGGCTGATTGCCCGCGGTCCAGCCCGCCGGCTGGGTGGTCGCGCACCTCGGGTCGGTGTCGGTGTTGAGCGAGCCGCCGAGCACGGTCGTCCCGGTCGGCGCGGTGGTCGGGCACACGCGGAAGGCCCCGCGCCCCAGGCAGTCGTCGTCGACGATCGTCAGGAGGTGGGTCGGGATCGTTCCGAGCGTCGCGTTCGTGGGAGTCCCGAGCGCGACGTTGAGCAGCTCGTCGACCTCGCCGATCGCGTCGTTGGCGATCGTGATCGTGATCGTCTGAGTCAGCGTGCCGGGCGCGAACGACAGCGGGCTCGCGGTGGAGAACGTGAAGTCGCCCGGCGTCGACGCGGTGGTCCCCGTCGCGGCGGCGAACGGCGCCGTCACGGTCAGGCCACTCGCGGTCGACAGCGCGGCGGTGAGCGTGACGGTGGCCGTGCCCTCGGTCACCGACGACGAGGCCGCGGTGAACGACACGGTCGGGGGCGAGTCCTCGTCGACGATCGTGTGGGTCAGCGTGGACCTGGTTCCCACGAGGATCTCGGGTGAGGGGTTGTCGAGCTGGAGCACGACGGTCTCCGGGTCCTCGTCGAGCGTGTCGTTGACCTCGCCGATCGCGACCATCTGCGACGTCTCGCCGGCGGCGAACGTGACGGTCTGCTGGTTTGCGACCGCGAAGTCGACCCCTGGCGTCGCCGTGCCCGAGACGCCGAGCTGGACCGTGGTGACCGCAGAGGCGGGCTTGTCGAGCATGACGAGCGCCATCGTCTGCGTCGGCTCGCTGGTGCTCGAGGTCACCACCGCGAACTCGACGCGCGGCAGCAGCGTGTTGCTGATCGTGATCGTGTGGGTGGTGGTCGCGGCGAGCGTGGCACCCGACGGGGCCGACAGCGTCACCACGATCGTCTCGTCCGACTCGGCCTCGTCGCCGTCGCCGAGGATCGAGATCGGGATCTCCGCCTGGGTCTGTCCGGCCGCCACGGTCAGCGACGAGCTCGAGATCACGAAGTCCACCCCGGGAGTGGCGGTCCCGTCGGTGCGGGCATACGACACGGTGACCGGGGCGTCGGTCGGCGCGGACAACACGACGGGGATCATCAGGGTGCCCGAGGCCTCGTCGGCACTCGACGAGCTGGTCTCGAACCCGATCGTCGTCGACGTGTCGTCACCGCCATCGGAGGGCGCTGCGGGGGGGGTGAAGCTGCACGCACCGATCCCAAGCATCAGCGCCGCCAAGCGGCTCGAACCGGACATGAACGCCATCTCGCCACATGATCGCCGGTTCCTCGACAATGCTCAAGTTGTCGTCGATCTTGGGTGATCTACTCCACATGCGCCCCCCGTCAGGGAGCCCACTTGCGGAGCCGGAGCGACGACAGCAGGACGGAGACGCTCGATAACGACATTGCCGCACTCGCGAGTACAGGCGACAGCAGGCCCGCCGCGGCGATCGGGATGCAGACCACGTTGTAGATCGAAGCGGCCGCGAGGTTCCGGCGGATCGTTCGCAGCGTCGCCCGCGCGAGCGCGAGTGCCGTTGGCAGCGCGCCGATCCCACCGCGCAGCAGCGTCACCTCGGCGGCGGACGCCGCGATGTCGGTGCCGGACCCGAGCGCGATCCCGAGGTCCGCGGCCGCGAGCGCGGGGGCGTCATTGATGCCATCTCCCACCATCGCGACCGAGCGGTGGGGGCCGGCGGAGCGCTCGCTCGCAACGATCGCGGCCTTCGCCGTCGGCCGCGCACCCGCGTGGACCTGCGTGATCCCGACCTCGCTCGCGATCCAGTGCGCTGCCGCCTCGCGGTCTCCGGTGATGAGGATCGGCTCGATCCCGAGCGCCCGCAGCGCGGTGATCGTCGCGCGCGCCTCGGCGGCGGGCGGATCAGCCACCGCCACGATCCCGACGTAGCGCCCGTCGATCGCGCCGTGCGACACCGTGGCTCCCGGTGGCGCCGCGAGCTCCGCAGGAAGCGCGATGCCCGCGAGCGCGAGGAAGTCTGCCGTGCCAACCAGCACTCGCTTGCCCGTGACGGTGGCGGAGATCCCGGCACCCGGCTCGACCGTGGCGTCCGTGGGACGCTCGAGCGCGAGCCCACGGGCCCGCGCGCCATCGACGATCGCACGCGCGATCGGGTGCTCGCTCGCGAGCTCGGCCGAGGCGATCACCGCCAGCTCCGGCAGGGTCACGGCAGGCGTGGCCGAGGGTGACGCGGCCATCTCGAGCAGCGTGGGCTTGCCCGTGGTGAGCGTACCGGTCTTGTCGAGACACACGACGTTGATCGTGCTCGCGCGCTCGAGAGCGGCACCGCTGCGGAACAGGATGCCGAGCTCGGCACCTCGCGCGGTCCCGACCGCGACGGCAGCCGGGGTTGCGAGTCCGAGCGCGCACGGGCACGCGATCACGAGCACGGCGACCATCCGCTCGATCGCGACCGCGGAGCCCACGCCCGCGACCAGCCACGCGCCGAGTGTCACCGCGGCGATCACCAGCACGATCGGGACGAACACCGCCGACACCCGATCCGCGAGCCGCGCGATCGGCGCCTTGGTGCCCTGCGCATCCTCGACGGCGCGCGCGATCCTGGCGAGCGAGGTGTCGGCGCCGGCACGCGCCACGCGGATCGACAGCGCGCCATGGTGATTGAGCGTGCCCGCGTAGACCGGCGCGCCCTCGGCCTTGTCGACGGGCATCGACTCGCCGGTGAGCAGCGCCTCGTCGACGGCCGAGCGCCCCTCGATCACGGTGCCGTCCGCGGCGATCCGCTCGCCGGGCCGCACGAGGATGATGTCGCCGGCGGCGAGCGCGGCCGCCTCGACGTCGTGGTCCTGGCCGTCCACCACGCGGCGTGCGGTCGACGGGGCGAGCGACAGCAGGCCCCGCACGGCGTCCGCGAGACGCGAGCGCGCCCGCGCCTCGAGCAGCTTGCCGACCATGACGAACGCGACGATCGCCGCAGCCGCCTCGAAGTAGAGCTCGGGCGCATGGATGCGCGGGCCTGCGAGCCAGCGCGCCGCACTCACCGCGGACGACAGCCACGCAGCTCCGGAGCCGAGCGCGATCAGGGTGTTCATGTCGGGGCTGCGATGCGCGACTGCGCGGACACCGGCGCGGAAGTAGCGCGCTCCCGGCCCGAGCACGACGACCGAGCCGAGCGCGAGCTGTGCGATCACGCTGGCGGTGCTGTCAAACACGCCATGCGCCATCGCGATCACGAGCAGGGGCACGGTCGCGGCGATCGCGAGGACCGCATCGCGGCGCAGGCCCGCGTGCTCCAGGCCCTGAGCGCGCTCGATCGCCGCCAGGCGCGCGGCTCCGGAGGCCGGCGAGCCCGCACTGCCCGGTTCGCTGATCGCATCGGCCGGGACCTCATAGCCCGCGGCGCGAATCGCCGCGGCGGCGGCGCCGATCGTGGTGAGCGCCGGATCGATGACGATCCGCGCCCGCGACAGGGGCAGGTTCACCTCGGCACTCGTGATCCCGGGGACCGCGAGGGCGGCCCGCTCCACCCTGCGCACGCACGCTGCGCACGTCATCCCGAGGACCGGAAGGTCGAGTGTCGTGTGGGCAATCGTTTCGGGCATGCTAGCGTCCCTGAGTGATTACCACCTTGCGGATCACCGGCATGACGTGCGGAGGCTGCGTGAAGCATGTCGATGCGGCGCTCCGTGCGCTGCCGGGGGTCTCGGCGGTCGAGGTGAAGCTCGCGGAGCACCAGGCCAAGGTCGTCCATGATCCCGAGCGATCTCCGCTGACTGGCCTCGTGGCGGCGGTCGAGGCGGCCGGCTACGAGGCCGCCCTGGCAGCGTCCGACGCGTCGGCTTAATCCCGAGCACACTTTCTGGCTTGCATGACCGATCTGTTGCATACCCGCGGGGTGAGTCGGTTCGCCCTGATGTGGAGTCTCGCGGTCCTGCCGCTCGCCTGCGGCCCTGGCAAACCGGCCGAGCAGCCCCGCCCGGCGGCGATCGCGACCCACGATGATCCGACCTGCCCGGTGGTCGTGGCAGGAACCTCGGTGAGCGTCGAGGACACCGATCAGGGCGCGGCCTTCGTGTTCATCACGACCGGCGACGTCGCCGCGGTGCGATCGCGCGCTTCGGCGCTCGCCGCGATGCACGAGGCGCATCCGCAGATGGGCAGCCAGATGGGTTCGATGATCTCGGTGGCCTCGACGGCGACCGCGAGCGAGATCCCCGGAGGCGCGCGCGTGACGTTCACGACCACGAGCGCGAGCGATGCGGCGAAGCTGCAGGCCGAGCTCCGCATGCACGCGCACCACCTCGCCAGCGGCAGCTGCGTGATGTGATGCGGAGCGGAGGTCTGCTCGGCATCGCGCTCGTCGGAGCGTGCGCGGTTCGCGGACCGACCGTCGGCTCGACGCACCCTGCGGCGGCGACCGCCCCGATCGGCCGCCTCGCCGGCGCCCCGCCGAGCCTGCGCCCCGGCGCGGTCGTCTACCCGGATGTCCCGGCGGTCGCGCCGCCCGAGGCCCCGCACCACCACCACCCCGCACCGTGATCGTGCTCCGGATCTTGCTGGTGCTTGCGATCGCCGGCTGCGCGCCGTCGAGATCCTGGTTGCAGCGCCCGGTCGACGCCGAGCTGGCACGCCGGCTCGGCCGTGATGCCGACCTGCGGTCGACCGAAGACCCGCGCGTGGCGGCGGCGATCGCCCTGCGGCTCACCCGTCCTCTCGATGCCGAGGGCGCCGTGCGGATCGCGCTCGCCAACAGCGCGCGCTTGCGGGCCGCGCTCGACGAGCTCGGGGTGGCCGGCGGTGGCCTCGCGCTGACGCTCGGACCAACGGAGCTCGAGCTCGCCCACCGCCACGGGGGCGGGGGCAACGAGCTCGAGGTGTCCGCGGTCCAGGACATCCTCACCGTGATCACCGCCGGGCGCCGTCGCGCCGCCGCCCGCGCGGAGCTGTCCGCCGCCCGCGCGACCGCGACCGCGACCGCGCTCCGGCTCGCGGCCCGCGTCGAGATCGCCTTTCACGATCTGCTCGCCGCACAGCAGGAGCTCGAGCTCCGCGGCACCGCGTTCGACGCGGCCGACGCCGCCGCGATCCTCCGCGAACGCATGCACGCCGCCGGCAACGCCTCGGATCTCGCTCGGGCCCGCGATCGCGACGCCCGCGAGCAAGCACGGATCGAGGTGGCGCGTGCCGAGGCCGCGATCGAGGCCCGCCGAGAGGAGCTCAACGCGCTGCTCGGGCTCACCGGCGAGCAGACGAAGTGGAGCGCGAGCGGACGGTTGCCCGACGTCCCCGCCACCGCACCGTCTCTCGATGGCCTCGAAGCGGCCGCGGTCACCGCGAACCTCGAGCTCGCCGCCGGGCGCGCGCGCGTCGATGCGGCGGCCAACCAGGCAGCCGACCAGCGCCTGCGGACGTTCCTGCCGCGGCTCGGCCTCGGCGTCTCGGCGGTCGATCACAACCACATCCTCCAGGTCGGGCCGGTGATCCAGCTCGGGATCCCGCTGCTCGACTGGAACACCGGCGGGCGCGCGCGGGCCCGGGCGGAGCTCAGCCGGGTCCAGCACGAGCTCACGGCGGTCGCGGTCGAGCTCCGGGCGGGTGCGCGGCTCGCGCGGATCGCGGCGCTCGCGGCCTATGGCGAAGCACGCCACCTCCACGATGTCGTGTTGCCGCTGCGCCAGCAGATCGTCGACGAGACGCTCAAGCACTACAACGCGATGGACGCCGATCCGTTCGCGCTGATCCTGTCGCGTCGGGATCTCGCTGATGCGGGACATCAGTACGTGGATGCCTTGAGGCGCTACGCCAATGCGATCAGCGCCGTGTCGGCGCTCGAGCGTGGCGTGCTCGTCGATGCAGCCGCAGATAGGTCACACTGAGCGCCATGTCGATCACGCGCCGCACGCTGCTCTCGACCGGTCTCGCTGCCGGCGCCACGCTCGTGGCGAACCGCGCACCCGCGCAGCCCAGCTCGCCCGCGCAGCCGGTGCCACCGGCACCGCCGCCATCGCCCGCGGGGGCGCGCAAGCCAGAGCGCGTCGTGGTTCCGAACGGCTCGCTGTTGCCGTGGACGCGGCGCGATGGCGTGAAGGTCTACCACCTGCGCGCCGAGCCACTGAAGCACCAGCTCGCGCCCGGTCTCGACATCGAGGCGTGGGGCTACAACGGCTCGACGCCCGGCCCCGTGATCGAGGCGGTCGAGGGCGATCGCGTCCGGATCTACGTGACCAACAAGTTGCCCGAGGTCACCTCGGTCCACTGGCACGGGATCTTCGTACCCAACGGGATGGATGGCGTCGCCGGCCTGACCCAGGCGCCGATCGCGCCGGGCAAGACGTTTCGCTACGAATTCACGTTCGATCGCGCGGGGACGTTCATGTACCACCCGCATGCCGACGAGATGACGCAGATCGCGCTCGGCATGATGGGCATGATCGTCGTCCATCCGCGGGGCGGCGCCGCGACACGCCGGGTCCGCGACTACGCGCTGATGCTGCACGCGTGGAAGGTCCCGATCGGCACGAGTCGTCCCGATCCGCTGGCGATGAACGACTTCAACGTCCTCACGTTCAACAGCAAGGCGTTCCCCGGCACCGCGCCGCTCGTGGCTGAGACCGGGGACCTCGTGCGGCTGAGGCTCGGCAACCTCGGGCCCATGGATCACCATCCGATCCACCTCCACGGCCACGCGTTCTCGGTGGTCGCCACCGACGGCGGAGCGGTGCCGGTCTCGGCCCGGTTCCCCGAGACCACCGTGCTGGTCCCGGTCGGCACGACGCGCACGGTCGAGTTCATCGCGAGCGCGGCCGGTGACTGGCCGTTGCACTGCCACATGACCCATCACGCGATGAACCAGATGGGCCACGACGCGGCCAACCTGATCGGCGCCGATACCAAAGGCCTCGATGCCAAGCTCGGGCGGATCGTGCCGGGCTACATGACGATGGGCCAGAGCGGCATGAGCGAGATGTCGCACATGGGCATGGAGCAGCCGCGCAACTCGATCTCGATGGTCGGGGGCAAGGGCCCGCACGGCATCATCGACATGGGCGGCATGTTCACGACGATCAAGATCCGCGACCGGCTGATCGGAGATGCCGACCCGGGCTGGTACGAGGCCCCGAAGCACACCGTCGCGGTCGAGGCCACCGACGCCGAGCTCCGGCGCGACGGCATCACCCGGTCGTGATCTCGCCGACACCCGCCGAAAGTTCGGCGGTCGCTCCCGGTTCGGCTTACAATCGCGACGATGTCTACTCGGGGGATTGTCTTGGTGGCGCTGCTCGCCGGGTGCGGAGGCGGAGGTCCGGTCACCCCTCCGACAGGGGACGGCGGCGTGGACGCGGACGGGGACGCGGGCTCCATCACGGATGCGCCGGTCGTGCCATGCACCCACCCGTCGCTCGACCGCGCGGTCGCGACGATCGCCGGCTGCGAACAAGCGGGCGCGACCGACGGCCCGCGTGACGACGTGCGGTTCAACAACCCGACCAACGTCGTGGTCGTGGGCGACGCGATCATCGTCGCCGACTTCGACAACAGCCGGCTGCGCCGGATCGCCGCCGACGGCACCACGACCACGCTCGTCATGCGCGCCGACTTCCGCCGCCCGTTCGGGCTCGCGGCCGCCACCGATGGCACGCTCTACGTCGAGACGGACGACAACGATCTGGGCGTCCACACGATCGACAGTGGCACGGTGTGGCGGGTCGATCCGACGACCGGCACCGCGGTGGTGGTTGGCCGTGATCTCGGACGGCCACGAGGCCTCGCGGTCCTACCCGACGGCCGGATCGCGATGTCCGATCACATGCACCACGTGCTCCGGATCCTCGATCCGACAACCGGGCTCGCGACGCCGCTCGCCGGCCTGGCCGATGCCGCGGGCTACGTCAACGCCAGCGGCGCCGACGCGCGGTTCGCGCAACCCTACGATGTCGTGCTGCTCCCCGACGGAGACCTCGCGGTCGCCGATCAGGACAACCACCGCATCCGCCGCGTCACGCTCGCGGGTGTCGTCAGCGATCTTGCCGGCTCGGGGACCCTCGGGAACATCGACGGCCCGGTGGACGTGGCGCAGTTTCATGCGCCACAGGGCCTCGCGGTCGCGCCCGACGGGCTCTACGTGACCGACATCAAGCGTTACTTCGTGCGCCGGATCGCGAACGGCACGGTGTCGACCGTCGCCGGAGACGGCACCGCGGGCTGGCTCGACAGCAACGAGCCGCGCAGCGCGCGGTTCTATGGCCTCGAGGGCATGGCCGCGAGCGCGACCCAGCTCGTGGTCGCCGACGGCAACGGCGGCGATGGCAGCACGTTCCACCGCATCCGGACGATCCGGCTCGACGCGCTGCCGTAGCAGCCGCCGTGCACGGGCACATGCTGATCATCGCGATCTTCGTCCTTGGCTATCTGGCGATCGTCTTCGAGCACACGCTGAAGCTGAACAAAGCAGCCTCCGCGCTGCTGACCGGCGTCCTGTGCTGGACCGCGTACATCGTGCCGGGTGACCACCACGTGATCGGCGCGCAGCTGATGCATCAGCTCGGTGATCTGTCGGCGATCCTGTTCTTCCTGCTCGGCGCGATGACGATCGTGGAGCTGATCGACGCCCACGACGGGTTCGAGCTGCTCACCTCGCGGATCACCACGCTCGATCGCCGCAGGCTGCTGCTGACGATCGCCCTGATCTCGTTCTTGCTGTCGGCGGTGCTCGACAACCTCACCACGTCGATCGTGATGATGTCGCTCGTCCGCAAGCTCGTGGAGGGTGATGAGGACCGGATGTACTTCGCCGGCATCGTGATCATCGCCGCGAACGCGGGCGGGGCGTGGTCGCCGATCGGCGACGTCACCACCACGATGCTGTGGATCGGCGGGCAGGTCACGGCCCCGCACCTGATCGTGAGGCTGCTCTTGCCGAGCCTGGTGAGCATGGCGGTCCCGCTGGTGTGGCTGATGGCGCGCAGGAAGGGGCAGTGCACACGCCCGCAAGCCTCGCCCCCGGATCCGAGCTCGCACGGACAGCCGACGACGGCGTTCGAGCGCAAGCTGGTCCTGATCGTGGGCGCGGGTGTCCTGGTGCTCGTGCCCGCGTTCAAGACCCTGACGCACCTGCCTCCGTTCATGGGCATCCTGCTCGGGCTCGGGATCCTGTGGACGGTCACCGAGCTGATCCACAAGCGCAAGCACGAGACCGCGCGCGGATCACTGACCGTCGCGAGCGCGCTCCAGCGCATCGACTCGCCGAGCATCCTGTTCTTCCTCGGCATCCTGCTCGCGATCACCGCGCTGCAGAGTGATGGCGTGCTGGCTCAGCTCGCCAGCGGGATGGACAGGTCGATCGGCAACGTCGATGCGATCACGATGTCGATCGGGCTGTCGTCGGCGGTCGTCGACAACGTCCCGCTCGTCGCCGCTGCGCAGGGGATGTACTCGCTGGCGCACTTCCCGGCCGACCACCACTTCTGGACGTTCCTCGCTTACTGCGCCGGGACCGGCGGCAGCATCCTGATCATCGGATCGGCTGCCGGGATCGCGGTGATGGGGATGCAGCGCGTCAGCTTTGGCTGGTACCTCAAACGGATCTCGCTGCCAGCGCTGCTTGGCTACCTGGCCGGCGCCGCGACCTACCTCGCCATCGCCGCCGCGAGCTGAGCGTCCGGCGTCACGCGAGCTGCGCGTAGAGCGGAAGGCTCCACACGACGCCAAGCACGACCGAGAGCAGTCCGGCACCGGCGAGCAACGTGCGTTGCGCGTGCCCCGGCACCGCCGCGAGCGAGGCGCCCGCGACCGCCGACGCGGCGGCCATCCCGCCGACCGAGCCGAGGCCGAACAAGCTGATGTAGGCGAGCCGCGATGACGTCGAGGGCAGCTGCGAGAACACGAGCGCGGTGAGCGCGCCGCTGCCGGCGAGGCCATGAACGAGCCCGACCGCGAGCGGCCGCCACGCGAGCGTCGCGCGGCCGACGTGGACGTGCGCGGATGGACCGTGGTGGTGGTGG
>JAGSPR010000638.1 GCA_018262455.1 Deltaproteobacteria bacterium
CTCGGCATCCGCGACCTCGGGCTGGCCGGCGAGGGCCTGCTCGCCACCGTGCGCTTCCGGGTGCTCGGTGAGGGCGATCCGGCCATCACGGTGGCCACGGTCGACGCTCGCAACGCCCGCAACGAACGCCTCGACTTGCAGCCGGTCGCTCCGGCCGACCTGACCCAGGCCGCGCCGCGAGTGACCCAGCTTCTGCCCAACGTCCCGAACCCGTTCAACCCGACCACCCGGATCCCGTTCACGCTCTCTGCGAGCGGGCCCGTGGATCTTGCGGTGTACACCGTGGATGGCCGGCGCCTGCGCACCCTCGTTGCAGGCGAGCGCGAACCCGGCCTCTACGACGCAATCTGGAACGGTACCGACGAGCGCGGCGATCGCGTTTCGTCGGGGGTCTACTACGTCCGGCTCGTGATGCGTGACTTGACGCTGTCGCGGCCGGTCGTGCTGCTGAAGTGATCGGACGTGCCTGCGATCCGCACCCACGGAGCGTTGCGGATCGTGAGCACGAGGACCGGGTCGCGGTGGGCCCGCAGCGCGCGGGTTCGCCGCCATCCGGGAGTCGTCGCCGGGATGGAGCCCGGTTCTCTGCGGAGGTCGTGCAACATGTCATTCCGAAGCTGTCGTCGCCCAGGCTGGGTCTGGGCGGTCGCCGTCGCGTGCGGCCTCGCGCTCGCAACGGTCCCCGCGGTCGCGGGTCCGGCGCGCGTGACGCCTTCCGACTTGGATGGACCGGGCGGACCGTCCAAGACGCTGGCCCGGACTCCCGTGATCGCGGCCGGGACCGACATCAAGAACCTGACCACGCTCGCCACCTTCGCGACGATCCAGGCGGCAATCGACGATCCAGGCACCCTCGCCGGCCACGTCCTCGAGGTGCAAGTGCCGACGCATGCCGAGAGCATCGTCACCGTCCACAAGAGCGTCACGATCCAAGGCGGTGGTGGAGGCGGCGGCGCCATCATCACTCCCCTCGCCAATACCGGCTCGAGCGGCGACGCTCGCGCCTGGTTCCTGGTGACGGCGAGCGGCGTCACCTTCCAGAACCTCACCTTCGACGGCACGGGGAAGGCGATCTTCCAGGTCCTGCGCTTCAACGCACCCGGGGGGTTCGTGGACAGCTGCGCCTTCCTGCACATCCGCTACAGTCAGTACCTCGGGATGGGCATCGTCTCGTACCACAACCTGACGATCGACGACTGCGACTTCAACGACATCGAGCGCCTCGGAATCATCCTCTTCGGCTCCGGCGTCACCACGAGCACCGTGGGTGGTTGCACCTACACGGGCAAGGGTGACGGGGATTGGATCGACTACGGTGTCGAACTGGGCGGCGGGGCCATCGCCTCGCTCAGCAACAACACGATTTCGAATTGCACGGGTGTCGCCTTGTCCGACGGCTCGAATTCGGCCGGTGTCCTCATCACCGACTACTACGGCCCGGGAACGACTGGCACGCTCGGCAACAACTTCATCACCGGCAACACCATCGGAGTGGCGATTGGCTACCTGGCCACCGACATGTCGGTGGTGGTCGCCTTCGAAAACGACCTCTCCGGAAACGACTTCGGGACGTCGACCACGAACGTCGCGCACGTCGCCGACTGCTCGGCCAACTGGTGGGGATCGATCGATCCTGCGACAGTGGCCGCATCGGCGGGCGGGGGCATCGACTACACCCCGTGGCTGCACGTCGGCACCGACACGAACGCCACGGCCGGTTTCCAGGGGGATTTCTCGGCGCTGCACGTCGACGACTCGAGCCCCCAGATCGGCGCGCTGCTGCGCATCACCGAGGCGATCGGGCTCGTGAGCGGCAGCACGGTTTACCTCGCTCCGGGCACCTACCCGGGCAACGTCATCGTCAACAAGAAGCTGACTCTGCAGGGATCGGGTGACGGCACCGATCCGGCCGTGGCCTCCATCCTCCTGCCGCCAGCGGGCACGATCGGCATCGAGATCCAGGTCGGCGGCACAGGCGCCGCGGATCGGTGCCAGATCCGTGACCTGCGCGTTTCCGGCGGCACCTACGGCTTACGCATCAACAACGTCCTGGGCTACCTGACGCTCCAGAACCTGACGGTCACCGGAGCGAGCGTCTACGGCTTCGAGATCCACAACACCGCCGACCTCACCGACCTCGTGATGACCGACGTCGACCTGGTGAGCAATGCTTCCATGGGCATGCGTGTCCGCGGCAAGCTCGACGGTCTGACGATGACCAACGGTCATGTGGACGGCAACGTCCACGGGCTGCAGTCGGTCACTGGAGTCGGCGAGGGCAACAACTTCCTCAACGTCGTCATCACGGGGACCACTTTCGACAACAACACGTCGAAAGGCATGTACCTCGAGAAGTTGAGCGATGCCGTGTTCGACGGGATCTCGGTCGTGAACAGCGGCACGGCCGGGTCTTGGGCGGCGGGAATCGACATCAACCTGAAATACGCTGCCTACCAAGACATCGAGATCCGCAATTCGACGATCAGCGGCTGCGGCACGGGCGACCCCGTGAACGGTGTGGGGATCACGGTCAAGGCGCGCACCGATGGCAGCACCTACGGCGCCAACCCGGCGACCCTGACCAACGTGGACCTGCTCGCGAACACGATCACCGGCTGTCAGAACGGGATCCGCTTCGGCGAACCGGGCAAGAACAACCCCGGACCGACGGTCGTCGACGTCCACGAGAATCAGATCACCTCGAGCGTCGGCATGGGCCTCGACAACGCCTCGCTCACGACCACGAACGCCAGCTGCAACTGGTGGGGCAGCGCGCTCGGACCCAACGTGCCGCCCGGGAATCCCAGTCCGGGTGACGGGATCAGCGGCAGCGCCACCTTCGCTGCCTGGTGGACCACGGCGACCGGGCCCTGCGATGGTTGGGGGGCCAACAACATCGCCGCCATCCCCGACACCTGCATCTCGACGGTGCATCCGTGCGAGACGGTGGACATGTTGTTCACGCGCGCCGACCCGACGCCGATGCGCGGCTACAGCGTGTCGTTCCACCTGAGCCCGGAGCTCATGCTCTGCGGAACCCCCACCGCGAGCATCCTCGCGGGCCCGTACCTCGCATCCGGCTCTGGCGCCAACGGCACGGTGTACCAGGTCGTCGACAACGGTGGCGGCTCGTACACGGTGGACGAGGCCATCCTCGGCACGCCCTGCGGCGCGACCGGCAGCGGCGTCCTGTTCCGCGTCCGGGTGACCAACTCGGGCGCCAAC